>DATHKH010000162.1:0-15046 GCA_035286325.1 Flavobacterium sp. | reverse complement strand
CGTGACTTGCTTTTCAGGCTTGATTTCGGTCATGATGGTTTTTTCATCTGCAGTATTTTCAGGAATAACGGCGATACCGTATTTTCCTGAGAAGGTTTTTTCGCTGACATCGGCGTCTAAAGCTACAGTATAGCCGTTTTGCAATGCATTGTCAATCGTTTGGATGAACGTGTCCAATGGCACATTGTAAAAACTCCCGTTTGAAAAATTATCAGGAATGTCAAGGATAAATGAGGTATAAAAAGGCTGGTTGGTAAACGAAGTGATCGTGACATAATCGTGCAGGTTCAGTTTCGTCATTTCCAAAAAGCTTTTCGGGGTATAGGTTTTACCTTCGTAAGTGAATTCGGTGACATTTTTCCCCATGTCTTTGTCAAGGATGTCATTGACTTGTTTTTTCCAGTTCGGATCCGGTTTTTTAGACGGATCGGCGTTGGCTTTTAACAACGTTTCAAGTTCAGTGACCATTTTTTGATGGTTGAATACGGTTTCGTTGTTGACCAATCCTGAATAAGCGCTGGCAGGAACAATACCATAATCCATTGCGCTGTTGATGACATCGTGGTTCAATCCGCCTTCGCCAAATTGCGCATGGCCCTGACGCATGATGTAATTCCACGCTTTTTTCGGATAGGTATTCCTGACATTATACATTTCAGACAAATCGATATGTTTGCCTGTGGTACGGATGATTTCTGCTTCAAGGAAAGAAGTCGAGGAGAAGCTCCAGCAGGTTCCGGACTGGCCTTGTGAAACAACAGGCGAGCATTCAATGGCTGCAACGCTTTGGAATTCATACTTTTGGGAATACCCTGAAAACGCCACTGCCATTAAGGCTATGACTGGGAAAATTCTTTTCATTTTTATTTTATTTTAATTGAGACGTAAATGTATTATTTTTACATTAAAATATGACCACTATGCCAGAAATTAACTGGAAGACCGCAAGAGAATTTGAAGACATTACCTATAAGAAATCCAATGGTGTTGCACGTATAGCCTTCAACAGGCCTGATGTGCGCAACGCATTCCGACCAAAAACCACCAGTGAATTATACCAGGCTTTTTACGATGCACAGGAAGATACTTCCATAGGCGTCGTATTGCTTTCTGCTGAAGGGCCATCGTCAAAGGACGGTGTGTATTCCTTTTGCAGCGGCGGTGACCAAAAGGCGAGAGGTCATCAGGGTTACGTGGGCGATGACGGCATGCACCGTTTGAATATCCTGGAAGTCCAACGCCTCATCCGCTTTATGCCAAAAGTTGTCATTGCAGTCGTTCCCGGCTGGGCAGTTGGCGGCGGCCACAGCCTTCACGTAGTGTGCGACCTGACATTGGCCAGCAAAGAACACGCGATATTTAAGCAAACCGATGCCGATGTGACGAGCTTTGACGGCGGTTACGGTTCGGCCTACCTGGCGAAAATGGTCGGGCAGAAAAAAGCGCGGGAAATTTTCTTCCTCGGCAGGAATTATTCGGCTCAGGATGCATTTGAGATGGGCATGGTCAACGCAGTAATCCCGCATGCTGAACTCGAAGCTACCGCTTATGAATGGGCACAGGAAATACTCGCAAAATCGCCAACATCAATCAAGATGCTCAAATTTGCGATGAACCTTACTGATGATGGCATGGTCGGGCAGCAGGTTTTTGCCGGCGAAGCCACGCGTTTGGCTTATATGACCGACGAAGCGAAAGAAGGCCGTGATGCTTTCCTTGAAAAACGGGCGCCGAATTTTGAAAAAAAATGGCTGCCATAATCAATTATATACTATCAATTCATGGAAAATTTTACAAACGAAACCCTTGATACGACGCAACTTCCAAGGTTTGAGGAAGTACAAATGACTTCACTGCATCCAGATTACTGGAAAGTCACATTGATACATTTGGGTATTTTGTTCTTGATATTGTGGTCGGCATTGGGTTTTTTATTAATAATGGATGAAGGAGAATTCGCCACTTACAATAATGATTTCATTATTATCGGTATCGTATTGACGGTATTGGTATTGTTTTTCTCCAGACTGGCTTTCCGCAAAAAAGCATTTGCTTTCCGCGAACACGATGTGCTTTTCAGGAGCGGAATCATTGCTACAAGCACCATCGTAATTCCTTATAACAGAATACAACATGTTGCGTTACATGAAGGGCTGATTTCAAGATATTTTGGCTTGGCCAAAGTCCAGATATTTACGGCCGGCGGCAAGGAAAGTGATATTGAGGTTCCGGGAATCGAGAAAATCCAGGCTGAAAACATCAAGCAACTGCTGATGGGCAAAATCCAAAAACAATTATAATGACCGATTTCAGTAAGCCGCAGCGCCAATCACCCATCGGAATACTGGTCATGTTTTTTGACACGGTCAGGCATTTTGCGGTAGGATTGTGGCCACTATTGGTTTTAATGTTCATCAAATCGGATGAGATGAGCGCCTTTTTGGTTATTGGCGGCATCGCTTTGCTCTTTTTGCTGATTACGGTTACAGCGTATTTAAAATACCTGAATTTTACCTTTTTCATTGATGAAGCCAGCGACGAGTTCATCATCAATGACGGGATTTTCAACAAAACCAAGACGGTCATTCAACTCGATAAAATCCAGCAGGTCAACATTACCCAATCATTGTTGCAAAGAATCATTGGCGTTCACGCGCTTGATGTCGATACGGCGGGCGGCAGTGAGAAAGAAGCAAAAATCAAGGCAGTATCGCACAATCTGGCATTGGCACTCAAGGCTAAATTGCTGGAAAATGAAAGGAAACAACCTATTGTCGCACAAGCGACCAGCCAACCGGTTGAAGAAACGCAAGCCAGTGAAGCGACGCCATTCATCAAAATCAGTTTGATGACCTTGCTGAAGGTCGGCATCACTTCCAATTACATCAGGACTGTCGGTATTATCCTGGCGTTTTTCTTTTCCATTTGGGACAATGTTCAGCATTTTGCAGGCGACGATTCTTTTGAGCACAATTATTTCGACGATTATTTTGCGGCACATACCATCATTCAATCGGCATTGGTGCTAATTATTGTATTGCTGGTTTTTGTTTTGGTAGTGAATGTACTGCGCGTCATCCTCAGGTATTTCGACTTCAAAATTGCACGCCAACGCGGTTCATTGTTGCTTTCGTTTGGACTTATCAATACCAAAAGCACCATCATCAAACCTGAAAAAGTGCAGATTATAGCTGTGACACGGAATTATTTCCAGAAAAAGATGAACATCTTGGAATTAAAAATCAAGCAAGCCAGCAGCAACATCAAAGAAGAAAACCGCAATGCGATTGACATTCCGGGATGCAATGAAACCGAACGCGATGCCATTCTCAAACTGCTTTTCGATGTCATCCCTGAAAAAGGACTGATGCTCAAACCCAATTGGCGCAAGCTCGGGTTTGCCATATTCCTGATAATAATATTACCTTTAAGTGGTTTTTTTGCGATGGCCAGCGGCGTGGAAACGCGATTTTATGAATTTGCATACTTAGTGCCGGTATATGTCATTTTTGCATTACTGGTATTGTGTTTCGGGTTCCGGAATTACAGGCTGTTCATCAATGACCGCTTCGTCATCAAACAGAGCGGCGCATGGGATATCACCAACGAGATTGTCGAACTCCACAAAATACAGGCGATTACGACTTCACAGTTGTTCTGGCATAAAACAGCCGATATCGGTTACCTGACGATTCATACAGCAGGCGGCAATATTGGGTTCCAATTGGGGAATTTCACAATCATCAAAAAGTATGTAAACCTTTGGCTGTATGAAATGGAAACATCCGACAGCAACTGGATGTAATCAAATTTTAATTATCAATTCATTATGAAGCACTGGATAGAAGCAGCAAGATTGCGCACATTGCCCTTATCGGTTTCCGGGATTATTTTGGGGAGTTTTTATGCAATGTCAGAATCGGTTTTCAATTGGAAAATCGTGATTTCAGCATTGACGACCACATTACTGCTGCAGATTTTGTCCAATTTCGCCAACGATTATGGTGACGGCATCAAAGGCACCGACAACGCCGATCGGATAGGGCCGAAGCGCGCCATCCAAAGCGGTGCAATTACGCCGCAAGCCATGAAACGCGCCTTATACATCACTTCCATCATCACAATGATTTCGGCGATTGTATTGATTTATTTTTCTTTTAAAGACACCAATCTCGTATTTTCCCTTTTCTTCCTGACGCTTGGCGCACTGGCTGTTGCTTCGGCAATCCGTTATACCGTTGGCAATACGGCTTACGGCTACCGCGGTTATGGCGACGTGTTTGTGTTTGTTTTCTTCGGATTGGTGAGTACGCTTGGCGTGAGCTTTATGATTTTAAAAGCAGTCGACCCATTGTTGATTTTACCGGCGACCGCCATCGGGTTTTTAAGCGTAGGCGTTTTGAACCTGAACAACATGCGCGACGAGGCATCCGACAGGAAAGCCGGAAAAAATACCATCGTCGTAAAAATTGGCGGCGCCAAAGCCAAGCAATACCATTATTTCCTGATCATTTCTGCAATGGTGCTGTTTTTAGCCTTCGCCATACTTTTCGATTATTACGGCGACAACGATCCGGGCTATTTTAATTTTGACATGTACATTTTCTTGATTGCATATATTCCGTTACTCAAGCATCTTAAAAGGGTATACAAAAATACCGAGCCGCGCGCACTCGATCCGGAACTCAAGAAATTGGCGTTGAGCACATTCTTTTTATCCCTATTGCTCGCGCTATCGCTGATTTACTTTTTCTCTGATATTGTGGTTCAGGTTTGCAATGCCACCATCGAACATTTTAAATAAATTACTATGAAAATCACGTTTTACGGACATGCAGCTGTTGGCATTGAAGTCGGCGACAAAAACATCATTGTCGATCCCTACATTTCAGCCAATCCAAAAGCGGCACATATCGACATCCATTCCCTGAAAGCCGATTACATCCTTGTTACACATGCGCATGGCGACCACATACTCGATGTAGAAGCGATTGCGAAACGCACTGGCGCAACAATTGTGTCCAATGCAGAGATTGCAGGCTATTATGCCGACAAAGGCTTTAAAAGCCACCCTATGAATCATGGCGGCAGCTGGAAATTTGATTTCGGTACCGTAAAATACGTCAATGCAGTCCATACAAGTTCGTTTCCCGACGGGACTTACGGCGGAAATCCCGGCGGGTTTGTGATTGAAGGCGAGCACAAAAATGTATACATTGCCGGCGACACGGCACTGACGATGGACATGAAGCTGATTCCGATACGCACCAAGCTCGATTTAGCGATACTGCCGTTGGGCAACAATTTCACGATGGATGTCGACGATGCGATCATCGCCTCCGATTTTGTCGAATGCGATAAAATCCTCGGCTATCACTACGATACGTTCGGTTATATCATCATCAATCACGAAGAAGCCATCCGTAAATTTTTCAATAAAGGCAAAGACCTGATGCTGTTGGAAATCGGAGAATCGATTATTTTATAATTTCGAGGAGCTATTTCCTGCTGTCCGCTGTATCTTTTGCGCCACTGCGTTGTGCAAAAGGATGCCGCTTCCATCAGGGCTAATAGGCCACGAATTCACGAATTACAAGGCTGACAATTCGTGCATTCGTGGCAAAAGACATTCAAATTTGAAAGCTGCCTATAAAAAATACATCCTTAACTTCAAACGGCCCAGCGGCACGTCACGCGGCGTCATGACCGAAAAAGAAACCTGGTTTCTCATTTTGGAGGAAAACGGCAAGCAGGGAATAGGCGAGTGCGGGTTACTGCGCGGCTTAAGTATCGATGACCGCCCGGGTTATGAAGAAAAGCTGCAGTGGGTTTGTACCAACATCCATTTGGGGAAAGACGCACTTTGGGAAGCTTTGTCCGAATTCCCTTCGATACAGTTTGGCGTTGAAATGGCTTTCTTGTCTTTGCAATGCGAGAACCCTTTTTTGTTGTTCCCTTCAGCCTTTACCGAAGGCGAAAAAAGCATCCCGATCAACGGCTTGGTCTGGATGGGAAATCCCGATTTTATGAAGCAGCAGATCGAGGAAAAATTAGCTGCCGGATTCCGCTGCATCAAACTCAAAATCGGCACGATAGATTTTGAAAAAGAAGTCGGATTATTGCGGTTTATCCGAAGCCATTACGACGAAAAAACCATCGAAATCCGAGTCGATGCGAACGGTGGTTTTTCTGCAAATAAAGCTTTAGATAAAATTAATCAATTATCTGAATTTAAAATACATAGCATTGAACAACCGATACAAATAAATCAACATGACAGGATGTCAGACCTGTGCAAAACGGCTAAAATTCCGATTGCCCTGGACGAAGAGTTGATCGGTGTGTTCTCGTTGGAAGAAAAAGCACAATTACTGCAAAGAATCAACCCCAAATACATCATTTTAAAACCCAGTTTAATCGGTGGTTTTCGCGGTACTTCGGAATGGATTTCGTTAGCGGAAAAATACAAAATCGGCTGGTGGATTACTTCGGCATTGGAAAGCAATATCGGACTGAATGCGATTGCACAATGGACGTATTTGCAGCGAAATAATTTGCCGCAAGGTTTGGGAACCGGAAGTTTGTATACGAATAATTTTGATTGTCCGTTAAAAGTCGCCAACGGGAATTTGTGGTATCGGAAAAATACCGAATGGGAATTCGATATCGATTTATAACACTAAGGAAACGCTAGTTTTCAGAAAGTTCCTTTATTTTCTGCAGTCCTTTTGGGAAAGCTTTCAGGAAATAGCCTTCATGTTCTTCGGTAATGTCCATGTCGACCGACAATTCTGCGTGACCGTCTTTTTCTTTTAGCGTGTAATTTTCCTGTGCGCCGGTCCATTTTTCAGTTTCCTCATCAATAGGCTGTTCTTTGCCGTCAATCACATTCCCGAAATGTTCAAAAGACATGTATTCGTTTGGGATTTTTTTCGCAATGATACTGAACATCCCGTTTCCGCTCGGCGTCAGAAACAATATTTTGTCGCCTTCGTTCCATTTGCTTTCTGCGTATGAGCCTTCACAAAAAACGGAAGTCCATGTCCGATAGGTTTCATCGTTCCATAAAACAGCCCAGATTTTTTCTTTTGTAGCGTTGATTTGGGTCGAAAAATGTATTCTTTTCATAATAGTATCTTTGATTTCAATTGGTAATTTTTCAATGACAGCAAGGCCTGTTCTTTAATTTTGTTTTGCATGAAACCGCTCCAGCCCAAAAGCAAGCCTTTAAAACCGAAAGCCTGCCGGCTCCATTTCCACAAGTCAAAATGATCGTCGTGTTTGATAATCAATCCGTCCTTGAATTTAAATTCCGCCTTGATATGATTGGCCACATCACGATTGGTTTTGCTGAATCTGTAATAGGCGATCCATTTTGCCGAACCGCTGTCGCCATCCGCATTGATATTTGAAAATTCAATTTTAAGGCTGCCTTTGCTTTTCTCGATGAGCATTTTCCACATATCTGATGCGGTTTTGCCTTTCAATTTCCCAAAAACCGGGTCACTGAATTCGATATCGGAATGATAGCAGCGCGCCATGGCTTCAGCATCGTGGTTCGTAAATGCCGCATAAAAATCCCGTATGGTTTCGTGATGGTTGCTCATTATTTGTATTTATCGACCCAGTCAAGAGATTTAATCGCGGTTGCCTGGTCTTTCTCATTCATCGTGACACGAAGTTCCTTATTGGCAATTTTCTTCTCGTAATTGGCCTTAAAACGATAGATGTTGGTTTTATTTTTCCTGTCATGAACGACTTCCATAAATGTAACACCTTTAAAATCGCCATATTTCAACTGGAAATTGTGGCAGATTTTGGTCAGCTTTTCTTCCGTTGCGTTTTTGATGACATCAGGCGTGGCTTCTGTTGGGGAAAATGGCTTGAATCGTGAGGTGTTGCAGGCCATCAAAACCCTTGTGCCCAATTGGTATGCCTTGTCTTTTTGTTCCTGGTTGACTTTTTCAGGCATGACTTTAGTGATTTTTCCTTCGGCGGGCTTTGCTGTTGTTGGCTTTTTGGATTTGCATCCGACAACTGCCAACAGGCTGAATAATATAATTAGCTTTCTCATCTTATGGTTGGTTTAATTTCAATAACTGGTTGGGATCGGGACAGTTTTCCAGGTAATAATTCCGCTCATTTTTACTGCAGACACCGGGATAATCACCAGAATAATCACCAATATTTTTAATTACCTGGAAGTGCAAATGCGGCGCATAATCCCCGTTTACGGCAGCATCGCCCAAAGTCGCAAGCGGTTCGCCTGATTTAAATTCATCACCTGTCTCAAGGTTTTCAATGCTTTCCATCGACAAATGCCCGTACAAAGTATAAAACGCAAAACCGCTTATTTTATGTTCCAATATAATAGTCGGCCCATAATTTCCGATTCCGGAATTGTAGTTGAAGCTATGGACTTTTCCGTCGAGTGCCGCCAATACAGGTGTTCCGGCTTTAATCCACAAATCTGTCCCAATATGGATGTTCCTTTCTTCAGTATCGGAATCGTTAAAAATGCCGCTGCGTTTGTACAAATTCCGTTCTTCATCATAACCGCCAAATGCAACTGTGGCATTGTTTTTTGCCAAATGGCTTTCAACATATTTTTCAAAATCGGCAGCAGTGTTCAAATCTTCCAAAGTTTTATTGCCAATCGAGAAATCAATGGGAATGAATTTTCCTTTGGTTTTAATGACTTTTACAGGTGGCAAAGTGGCAAATGGATTTTCCGGCATAGTGAATTTTAACATTTTAGCATACCTAAACTACAAAAAAAACCAACACACGAGATGTTGGTTTTTATACTTTAAAGAGAATTTAACGTTTACTTTTTGACTTCAACGCCAGCATTGTCTTTAGAAACATTTACTGTTGTTTTCTTGGTGCCGTCTTTCGACTTGACATCTACGCCATTCGCGTCAACGCTCACGCTGGTGCCGTCACTTTCCTCAGTTTTCACTGTAACAGTATCTGCCGGTGGTGCTGGAGCTACATCGTGAATGACAACAGTCGTATCCGTTGCAGGTGCAACAACATCAGTTGAAGTGGTTTCTTTTTTGCATGAAGCGAAAGCAATCATTGCCATGGCTCCCAATAATAATGTGGTTTTTTTCATATGAGCGTGTTTAAGTTATTGATTCAAATTGACAACCCTAATGTAGGGAATTTTATTGTCAAACACGGATTGGATCAAATAAAAAATCCCAACCTTACGATTGGGATTCTATTATTACAAAATTTAATATAACGATGGATATTTATTCGGATTCGCCTCATGCATCATGGCATAGACTTTTTCGTAAATGTCTTCGACGGATGGTTTCGAGAAATAATCGCCGTCAGTGCCATAAGCCGGCCGATGCGCTTTAGATGCCAATGTTTCCGGCTTGCTGTCCAAATGTTCGTAACCATTCTGCCCGTCAATGATTTGCTGTAGAATATATGCGGATGCGCCGCCCGGAACATCTTCATCGATGACCAGAAGCCTATTGGTTTTGGCCACACTTTTCACAATATCCATATTGACATCAAATGGCAGAAGGGATTGGATGTCGATGATTTCGCAGTCGATTCCGGTTTCAAGCAGTTCTTTTGCAGCCTGTTCCACCAAACGCAAAGTCGAGCCGTATGACACCAGCGTGATGTCTTTTCCTTCCTTGATCGTTTCGACAACACCTATCGGGGTTTTGAATTCACCGATGTTGGTTGGCATTTTTTCCTTCAAACGATAACCGTTCAGGCATTCAATGACCAAAGCCGGTTCGTCGGTTTCCAATAATGTATTGTAAAAACCGGCCGCTTTCGTCATATTTCTTGGCACCAAAACATGGATGCCGCGGATTGCGTTGATAATCATG
Source organism: Flavobacterium sp. (assembly GCA_035286325.1). Taxonomy (GTDB): domain Bacteria; phylum Bacteroidota; class Bacteroidia; order Flavobacteriales; family Flavobacteriaceae; genus Flavobacterium. Next base: position 5,186 of record DATHKH010000162.1, on the reverse strand, counting down.
CCCATTGGCGAGCCTGAATGCCAGACACCTTCAAGCCTGTGGCCGCGCGTACGAATGATCAGAGGTGCTTTTTGCCTGCCGTGCGTGCGATATTGCAAAGTCGCCAAATCGTCGCTCATGATCTGGATTGCATATAACAAATAATCTAAATATTGGATTTCAGCGATCGGGCGCAGGCCACGCATCGCCATCCCGATTCCTTGCCCGAGGATTGTAGCTTCACGGATTCCGGCATCGGCTACGCGGAGTTCGCCGTATTTTTCCTGCATGCCTTCCAATCCTTGGTTGACATCGCCAATGTTTCCGGCATCTTCGCCAAAAACCAATGCTTCAGGGTATTTGGCGAAAATCGCGTCGAAGTTGTCGCGGATCACCATTCTGCCGTCTACTTCCTCGGCGCTTTCGTCATAGGTTGGCAGTATTTCCTTTACTGAAAACACGTCTTTTGATGATTGCGAGAATAAGTGTGAACTGAATTTTGGCTGTATTTTTTGGGTATAAGAAGTAATCCACGCCGCCAGTTCATCCTGGCTGTTTTCATTGACAACCATGCGCAACACTTTACGCGCTGTCGTTAAGATGTCTTTGCGGATAGGTTCTTTTATTTCTTTTAAGTCAGAAGCATATTTATCGATGAAAACCTTATTGTCACTTGAGTTGGCAACATTTTCCAACAACGAAACGATTTCGGCCTGTTCTGCCTTTATAGGCTCCAGGAAAGCGTTCCATGCGGCTTTTTTACCTTCGAGCACTTCTTTTTTCGCATTGGCATCAATCGCATCAATCTCTTCCTGTGTCGCAAGGTTGAATGACAGCATCCATTCTTTCATCTGTTTGATGCAGTCGAAATTGCTTTCCCATTCCAGCCTGTCCGCGTTTTTGTAACGCTCGTGCGAGCCTGAAGTCGAATGGCCTTGTGGCTGTGTCAGTTCAATGACATGGATTAAAACCGGAACATGTTCCTCGCGTGCTATTTGTGCTGCTTTTTCATACGTCGCAACGAGTTCGGCATAATCCCAGCCTTTGACGCGGAAAATCTCGTAGCCTTTATTGTCTTCATCCCTTTGGAAACCTTTTAGGATTTCCGAGATGTTTTCTTTTGTGGTTTGGTATTTCGCGTGTACGGAAATTCCGTATTCATCATCCCAGACACTCATGACCATTGGTACCTGCAAAACGCCGGCAGCATTGATGGTTTCAAAAAACAAGCCTTCGGATGTGCTTGCATTTCCAATCGTTCCCCAGGCAATTTCATTCCCGAAAATCGAGAAATTAGTCGCATTGTTGATTCCTGAAACGCGCCTGTAAATTTTTGAAGCCTGTGCCAATCCCAATAATCGTGGCATTTGGCCTGCAGTAGGCGAGATGTCGGCACTGGAATTTTTCTGCATCGTCAGGTTTTTCCATGAACCGTCTTCGTTTAAGCTATGTGTCGCAAAGTGTCCGCCCATTTGGCGTCCTGCCGACATTGGGTCGTGAGCCAAATCAGTATGGCCATATAATCCGGCAAAAAACTGTTGTACGGTCATTTCGCCAATTGCCATCATAAATGTCTGGTCGCGGTAGTAACCCGAACGGAAATCACCGTTTTTAAATGCTTTGGCCATTGCCAACTGCGGCACTTCTTTTCCGTCTCCAAAAATCCCGAATTTGGCCTTTCCGGTCAAAACTTCACGACGCCCAAGAAGGCTGCATTCCCTGCTGGTTATTGCAATTTTATAATCGTTCAGCACTTCTGTCTTGAAATCTTCAAACGACAGTTCCTTATTGGTTTCTACCTGTGTCATAACGGAATTTAATAGGAATTGAGGAACAAATTTAAGTAAAAATCCTTTGAGTTGCTGCCTCCCAAAGTTGCAAAGTTGCAAAGTTGGAATGGCTTACGGTTAAGTTTCAGTAAACCAGTAAGATGAAAATCACAAACGTTGTATTTATTAGTCAATAAACTCTGGAACTTTGCAACGGCAACTTCCTTTAAAACCACTTCCTCGTAAAAAGATTGATCAGCGTATTTGGGCTCAGCGTAATGATGAAACGGATTTTTTCGGCATAATTCGGTTGCCCGGCTTCCCAGCCGTTGCTTGAATAAACTGGCAAGTACAGCTCGAAATAATCGGTCACAAGGTTCAGCCGCACGCCACTGTCGTATAGGAATTTTTCGTTTGCATGCCTGTTTTTCACGAATCCTGCGTCGCCATAGACTTCAACCCAGTTCCAGACATTGAATCCCGCGTTTAAAGTCGTTATCCATTGGTTGGCATATGGCGTGTCGAGCTTAGATTTGAACCCGCCTTCCGCCAAAATCAGCTGCTGGCTGAAAAAGCCAGTCGTTTCCGAACGTCCATAATAGTTGTAGTCAAACAGGTAATCCGTCGGCCTGTCCAATGCAAAGCTGAAGAAATCGGTATTCGTATTGTTGTACAAAAACGTTCCGGCATAAAGCCTCAGGTTGATTTCATGATTGTTGTCAAACAATTTCCTGTATTGCATTTCCGAAGAAACTTTCCCGAATTGTGCCGCCGCCTGGACATTTGCCGAGAAATTCACATGGCTCGTGACTTCAGTCTTGCTGTTGATGTAGCGCGCATCAAAAACCGAGTAATTTTCAGTGTTTCCGTTAATGGTAAAATTGGTTTTTTCCCTGTTCAGGATGACTTCCCGCAAGGTAATCTGCTGTTTTCTGTTGTCCCTTAAATCGGCGGGGCGGAATTTAAACTGTATCGTCGGATTGATTTTCAAATACGCCGCATCAGGCGCATAATGAAAATACGAACCGGTAACAAAATACCGCATGTTATACAAACGGGAGTCGCGGTAATTCTTGTTGATTGCCAATGCCATGGCGCCGGTCAGTGAACCGGTATTGGTCGAATACGACGGATTGACATCAAAATTAAAAGGCTTGTCGAGAATGGTCTTGTTGAAAAAACGCAATCCGGGCGTCAATCCGTCATAAAGATTGTATGTCAGCGTTGGAATGTAAAGAATCTGGTTGTACCACGGATCTTCCAAATCCTTAAAAAACACAAACTTATAAGGGCGATTGCTGAGCGGAAAAGACTTTAACGACTTCCAGTTGTTCCTGAGGTTGTATTCCGGCACTTCATTTTTGTAATTCAGGACAATCTTGTCGGCGCCATTCCTGCCGACCGTGAAAGTGCTGTCGGCATTGATGTTTTCAAGCCATTGCTTAAAAACGACTTCGCCTTTTTTGATACCATAAACCGGAATCGGAACGTTGGCACCAGTACTGTTTTTTACCGTAAAACTTATGCTGTCATTGGTTTTCGAGACATTTCCAAACTTAAAATCGATGATGTCGCGCGTATTGACAACCGTATTGAAAAACCAGTCGATATTTTTGTTGGCATCGCTTTTCAATATCGTTTCAAAATCCGAAGCATTGGTTTGCTCGTCTTTGTTGCGCAATGTGAATTTCTTGATGCTGCCGGAAACGATACCATTTCCAAGATAATTTTCGAGGTATTTTAAACTGAGTCCTGCGCGGTATTTTCCCGCAATCTGCTCATTGAATTTAATCAAGGTGTTTTTTGGGTCGCCAATCGGCTGGTCCAGGTTTTTACGTGCCATCAGCATGTAGAAGTAACTGTATTGCCCGTTGAAATCGAGATTGGTGACATTGTAGTGCTGAAGCAATTTGAAACGGTTCAACTGCCCCGTCATTTTCATTTCCGGATGCGTTTCGGCAATGTACTTCATCATCGCATACACCTGGATGCCGTCATAAATCCAATGGTCTTTGCGCGGATCTAACTTCAAAGTGTTGTTCAGGTAATTGTTGATGTAGGTTTTCATGAACTTCAGTTCATACAGAAAATCATTATTGAAAACATTGAGGAAACCCGGCAATTGGTTCAGTCCGTAAAATGGGCTGCGCTCATAATCAGCTTGCGAGACAGTGATTTTATCGTAGGGATAACGTCCAAGATTCTCATCGACAAAATTCACGATGCGGTCAACGATAATGGCTTTTTGGATGTCATCGATTTTATTGCCCTCGAGACCGTTCTGGACATCAATGATATCGTTTTTGAAAGTCAGGAATTTGGGTTTTGGCGAAATGAAAAGGCTAAAACCACTTCTGTGATTTCCATTCAGGTGAATTGTTTTAAATGCTTTATTGTCAGAAGTTTCAATAATATTTAAATCAGAATTTACCTGAAGGTTTGCAGCAACATTCAATGAAACATCAAAGTCGGAAATCCCACTCGCAATATCATCCAGATTGTTGTTGCTGTATCTTGCAAAACTGTGATTTTCGTAACGCGCAGGTGTCAGAAACCAATCTTTTAAATTGAGCTCGCTTTTGGTATTGTAGCCGTATTTCGTAAAACGGTCACTTGGAATTTTAACCGAATAAGCCAATTGAAGCGTAATTTTTTCACCCCGCAAAATCGGATTGGCCAATTTAATTTCCACCAAATCCGGATGGCCTTTTGATCGCTCCCAGGAAAGTGTCGACTCTCCATCAGCAATTGAAATGATATCGGTATGCCCGCGCTCTTCATCCTTCGCCAAATGGAAACTCCTGACAAACTCATCCGAAAAGCGTTTCGCAAGCGGCGTTTCTTTCGTCGAATAGGAATTGGCCCAGTCGTTTAAAATAATGCTGTGTAAAGTGTCGCCAGTTTGATTATGGAAAACCAGTTCCTGCCTGATGCTGAGGATTTTTTTCTCATTGTCGACATCAACCGTCATGGTCGAATGGTGCTGCGCAAACTGCTTTACCGGAGCCAGCAAGACAAGGCAGAGAACAATAAATTGACTGTAGGTTTTCAAGGATTTCTTTTGATTTACGCCGTCCGGACAGTTACAGATGCGAATAGTTGCCGAAGGTTGCTTTGGCGCTCCGCTAGAAATTCGGGCTCAGGTTGTATTTCCTGTAGAAATTATCCAGCGCTTCCACAACTTCGTCTTCCGTGTCTACGATTTTTATCAGGTTTAAGTCGTCCGGGCTGACGTTTGCGTATTTTTCGACCAATATCGTTTTGACCCAATCCATCAATCCCGACCAGAATTCGCGGCCCACAAGGATAATCGGGAATTTTGCAATTTTCTTGGTTTGGATTAACGTAATCGCCTCAAACATTTCATCCAAAGTCCCAAACCCGCCTGGCATAATCACGAATCCCTGTGAATATTTCACAAACATGACTTTCCGCACG
>DATHKH010000161.1:0-4379 GCA_035286325.1 Flavobacterium sp. | reverse complement strand
GACTTCCCGCGCGCATACTGCCGTCAAAATCGCCCCCGAATACCGTGAAACCGTCGTGCATGTCAATGATGCCTCGCGTGCTGTTACCGTTGCCGGAAATCTCGTCAACAAAGCCACGAATATTGAATATGCAAAAACACTGCGTTCAGAATACGACGAATTGCGTGAGACTTATCTCAGCCGTTCGCGCGACAAGAATTTCCTGACGATTGAGCAGGCGAGGGCGAATAAATTAAAACTCGATTGGGAACATTTTACACCAGTGAAGCCAAATGCCATTGGTCCGAAAACCATTGAAGTTGATATCGAAACTTTAGTGCCATACATCGATTGGACGCCATTTTTTCGTACGTGGGAATTGTTTGGAAAATATCCTGCAATCCTGACTGATGAAGTTGTAGGCGAACAGGCGGCGTCCGTTTTTGCCGATGCCAAAGAAATGCTGGCACAAATCCTAAAAGAGAAAAAACTGACTGCAAAAGGCATTTATGGCATTTTTCCGGCCAATACGATTAATGATGACGACATCGAACTGACCGATGAAAATGGAAAAAAATTACAGACATTTTTGACCTTACGCCAACAATCACAGAAAACAAAAGGCGCATTCAACATTGCATTGGCCGATTTTGTTGCGCCGAAAGATTCCGGAAAAACCGATTACATGGGCGCATTTTGTGTCACGACCGGTTTTGGTGTCGACGAATGGGCAGCCGAATTTGAAAAGAACCTCGACGATTACAATTCGATTATGGTCAAAGCCTTGGCCGATCGTTTGGCGGAAGCCTTTGCCGAATACCTGCACGAGAAAGTGCGCAAGGAAATCTGGGGTTATGCTTCAGATGAAAACCTGTCGAACCAGGATTTGATCGAAGAAGAATACAAAGGGATTCGGCCAGCGCCGGGTTATCCGGCGTGTCCTGACCATTTGGAAAAACCGACGATTTGGAAATTGCTGAACGTCGAAGAACAAATTGGCGTGACATTGACAGAAAGCATGGCGATGTGGCCGGCATCTTCGGTTTCCGGTTATTATTTCGGGAATCCGGAAAGCAAGTATTTCGGACTTGGGAAAATAAAAGAAGACCAGGTTGTCGATTATGCAAAAAGAAGAAGTGTTTCAACAGAAATCGCGACCAAATGGCTAAACCCGAATATTGCGGATTAACGGAATGCCCGCGTTAGGGATTGAAGCAAGTGCCGCGCACTGCATTTGAAATTAAAAGGAGGAAGCCCAGTGGGCTTCAGGTATAAAAACTTCAGTAAAAAGTAAAATGTTGAAGTTAGCAGAAACCCGCGTGAAGGATTGAGGCGATATCCTTTTTTGCAAAAAAAGATTAAGCCGAAAGCCTGACAGCGGCGCAGCGCAGCGGAGCCGGTGGCACGCCCAACAAAAAATTGAATTAAAAAACTGAATTACTGTAATGAAAGTAAATGAACATATCGAAAAAGCCGCCGGAAAATCATTATTCTCTTTTGAGATTTTGCCGCCGCTAAAAGGCCAGAACATCCAGTCGATTTTTGACAGCATTGACCCGTTGATGGAATTCAATCCGCCATTCATTGACGTGACGTACCATCGCGAGGAATACGAATTCAAGGAATTGCCGAGCGGATTATTGGAAAAAAAAGTCGTCAAGAAACGTCCCGGAACGGTCGGGATTTGCGCTGCGATCCAGAACAAATACAATGTCGATGCGATTCCGCATATCTTATGCGGCGGTTTTTCCAAAGAAGACACTGAGAATTTCCTGATTGATATGGATTTTCTCGGCATCCAGAATGTCGTCGCGTTGCGTGGCGATGCGGTCAAAAGCGAGACCTATTTCAAGCCTGAAAAAGACGGCAACCATTATGCTTCCGAATTGGTTGCGCAAATCTCGAACCTGAACAAAGGCATTTACCTCGATGAGGATTTGCAGAATTCCGCGAAGACGAATTTCTGTATCGGCGTGGCCGGCTATCCTGAAAAGCATATGGAAGCGCCAAGCATTGACAGCGATATTTATTTCCTGAAACAGAAGATTAAAAACGGCGCCGATTATATCATTACGCAGATGTTTTTCGACAACAAAAAATATTTCGACTTCGTTGCGAAATGCAGGAAAGAAGGCATTACGATTCCGATTATTCCGGGACTGAAACCGATATCGACCAAAAAACAGCTGAACCAGATTCCGCACCGTTTCAGCGTGGATTTGCCCGACGACCTGATTATGGCTGTCGTTCGTGCCGGCGATGCCGAATCGGTCAGGCAAATCGGCATTGAATGGTGCATTGCCCAAAGCAAAGAACTCCTGAAAGCCGGAATTCCCGTATTGCATTATTATTCGATGGGAAAATCTGAGAATATCAGGCAGATTGCAAAAGCCATATTCTAAAAAAAGAATATATTTGCCGCGCTATGGGTAAATTGGGTTGCATTTTTTCCGGGTTGGCGCTAATGGTTTTCGGTTCGGTTTCCGCACAGGAATTCGGCGAAACCAATGCCATTGAAGTCAATTATTTCACCGGAAATGTCCTGCCGCATTCGCCTGATTTATACCATTTGATTTCGGGCCATCCAACGGGCGTGATGTTGAGTTTTTCCAAACAAACCCATGGCAACCAGGAATGGGAGCGCGCCTATAACTTCCCGGATTACGGCCTGTTTTTTCTCTACCAGGATTTCAAGAACCAATACCTTGGCGAATGTTATGCGATGGGCTTGCATTATAATTTTTATTTTTTGCAACGCAGCCTGCAATTCAAGATTTCGGAAGGACTTGCGATGGCAACCAATCCGCATGACAATGAAACCAATTTCAAGAATGGCGCTTTCGGGTCGCAATTTCTGGCCAATTCCAATTTTGCGCTGAGTTACCGCAAACAAGACCTCATTGATAAATTTGGCATCCAGGCTGGCTTCATCTTCACACACTTTTCAAACGGCAGGATCAAATCGCCGAACAGCGGCATCAATACTTATGATATTTACCTCGGCGTCAATTATAATTTTGACGACAGGCACCAGGAATACAAAACCGATACCGTGGCCAGGCCAAAATTCACCGAACCCATCAAATACAATTTCGTATTGCGTAGCGGCGTCAACGAAAGCCCGATCATTGGCAGCGGCCAAAAACCTTTTTACCACATTGGGTTTTATGCCGACAAACGCATCAGCCGCAAAAGCGCGCTCCAGCTCGGCACCGAATTGTTCCTGACCGAATCTTTCAAAGGATTTATCGACTACACGTCTGAAGCCTATCCCGAACAACATGTTTCTGCGAATACCGATTACAAACGAATTGGCGTGTTCATTGGCCATGAGCTGTTCATCAACAAGCTTTCATTGGAAGTGCAGCTCGGTTATTATGTATACCAGCCTTTTAAATATGACATTCCCGTTTATGACAGGGTTGGTGCGAAATATTATATTTGGGACAAAAAAATATTCACCGGCCTGGCCGTAAAGACACATGGATTTTTAGCCGAAGCCATGGAATTCAGTATCGGCGCAAGATTATGATATGAAAAAGCTATTCCTTGCCATCGCCTTTCTTTTGCTCTTTGCCGGTTGCGACAACCCGGCCGAATGCGTCAAACACACCGGTTACACCGTGACCAAAGACATTCCAGTCACCACTTTCGACAGGATTATTGTCCACCGCGGCATTGCCATGGTCATCACACAAGACGATAATTACAGCGTTTCGGTTGTTACTGGCGAGAATTTGGTTGATGATATTAAAGCCACGGTCACTAACGGGCTTTTGTCCCTCAGTGACGACACGACCTGCAACTGGGTCAGGGATTATGGGCAAACTATAGTATATGTCACCACGCCAACACTGACGCAGATCGAGTCTAAAACCGAACAAAATATCAGTTCATCGAGTGTGCTGACATACCCATCGCTGACACTCAAGGCCACCGATTTGTCTGGTGGCGCCGGAACCGGCGATTTCCATATCCAGGTCAGCAATAACACTGTTGAAATCAACACCAATAATGTCGCAGCTTTTTATTTATCAGGTCAAACTGCCAATCTCGTTGCCGGATTTTATGAAGGCAACGGCATTTTAAAGGCGCAGGATTTACTTGCATATTCGGTGTATGTGTTCCACCGCGGTTCCAACAATCTATACGTACATCCGACGCAAAGCATTTCAGGAGAAATTTACAGCACAGGAAATGTATTCTGCAGTCCTCATCCACCCGAAGTCAATGTCAACAGGCATTATCAGGGAAGATTGATTTTTGAGTAGCGGTGTCCTGCTTTATGTTACAATCTTTTATTCCATTGCATTCCATAAAAGGATTTTCACTGCAATCAGGGCTAGGGCAGCAGAACTATTTTTTAGTCATTTCCCTAAATACGGTTTCGAGGTTTTTAT
>DATHKH010000160.1:0-7557 GCA_035286325.1 Flavobacterium sp. | reverse complement strand
ATATGATTCTTTAGTGTTAGTTATTTTCTTTGGAATTGGTATACTACATTCGTAATTTTTCCGCCGACATCAATCTTGTCAATCAGCTGGAATGAATTGTCGGAACGGTTGGCAAATGTCAGGACAAAACCGTCACGGACTTTTTTCGCCTTGGTTTCGTCCAGAATTTTCAGCACGAACTGGTCGTCCTTATTGATATACCATTTGATGTCAGAACTGTATGCAGCGCAGTCAACTCCTGAATTAAGTGCCATACTGCCTTTATTGCTGACAGAAACGAATTTCCACGTGCTGCCCACAAAGCATTTTGAATCGGCGATCTGGAAAGACGTCACCTTGATATAATCCGAACCCGGATAATTCACCGAGGTAACCGTCCAGTTGCCTTTGATCATCGTTTCGGTTTTATTGTCGAGTTTTGTACTGGTTGGGGATTGCGGCGACTTGCAGCCAAAAAGCGATACCGCCACCGCCAGGAAGAAAATTAATTTTTTCATGATTAAGGGGTTTTATGTTAGTCAAACAAAGATACAATCCTGAATAGCCAAATGTTAAAATTGGCCGTTTAATTAAAAAAAGATTAACAGAATCCGCCAATTTGTCACTTCTCCGGAATTGGTACTTAATTTGACAGCGGCGAATCGTAAAATTTAATAATCAACAAACTATGGCAACAGGAAAAATTAATGTTTCAGTAGAAAACATCTTTCCCCTTATCAAAAAATTCCTATACAGCGACCACGAAATCTTCCTGCGCGAATTGGTTTCAAATGCTACCGACGCAACCCTTAAACTCAAACACCTGACGAGCATCGGGGAAGCCAAAACCGAATACGGCAACCCAATCATCGAAATCAAGGTCGACAAAGAAGGCAAGAAACTTTACATCACCGACCAGGGATTGGGAATGACCGCTGAAGAAGTCGAAAAATACATCAACCAGGTCGCATTCTCAGGCGCCGAAGAATTCCTCGACAAATACAAGGATTCTGCAAAAGATTCAGGAATCATCGGGCATTTCGGCCTCGGATTCTATTCTGCTTTTATGGTTGCAGAAAAGGTCGAAATCATCACCAAATCGTATAAGGACGAACCGGCAGCGCACTGGACTTGCGACGGAAGCCCTGAATTTACACTCGAACCTTCAGACAAAACCACACGCGGCACCGAAATCATCCTGCACATTGCCGACGATTCATTGGAGTTTTTGGAAGACAGCAAAATCCTCGAATTGCTGAACAAATACAACAAGTTTATGCCAATCCCGATTAAATTCGGCACGCGTACGGAGAAAATCGAACAGAAAAAAGGCGAATCTGTAGCGCCGGAAGACAAAGACGAAGTATTCAAAACCGTTGAAGTCGACAACATCATCAACAACCCAAATCCGGCGTGGACCAAACAGCCGGCCGATCTAACCGACGAAAACTACAAGGACTTCTATCGCGAATTGTATCCGATGCAATTTGAAGAACCATTGTTCAACATTCACCTGAATGTCGATTATCCGTTCAACCTGACCGGAATTTTGTATTTCCCAAAACTTGGGCAGGATTTGCAAATCCAAAAGGATAAAATCCAATTGTACCAAAACCAGGTTTATGTCACCGATAATGTCGAAGGAATCGTACCTGAGTTTTTAACCATGCTGAAAGGGGTCATCGATTCACCGGACATTCCGCTGAATGTGTCGCGTTCGTATTTGCAATCAGACGGAAACGTCAAGAAAATATCGAATTACATCACGCGTAAAGTCGCCGATAAACTCAAAACCCTATTCACCGAAAACCGCGAGGATTTCGAGAAAAAATGGAACGACATCAAAATCGTGCTTGAATACGGCATGTTGTCTGAACCGAAATTCTATGAAAAGGCAGGTGCATTTTTCTTATATCCGACTGTTGACGGGAAATATTTCACTTTGGATGAACTCAAGGAAAATCTGAAGGAAAATCAAACAGACAAAGACGGCAAACTTGTCATTTTATACGCAGGAAACAAAGACGCACAGCATTCCTATATCGATGCGGCCAAAGCCAAAGGATATGAAGTGCTGCTGTTCGATTCGCCAATCATTTCACACGTGATCCAGAAATTGGAATCCGACAATGAAAACCTCGCATTCGTCCGCGTCGATTCAGACCATATCGACAATATGATCAAAAAAGAAGACACGGCAATTTCGAAATTGTCTGAGGAAGAGCAAGGCAAGCTAAAAACGGTCGTCGAAGAAATCGTCCCAAAAATGACCTATTCCGTGCAGCTTGAAGCGCTCGACAGCAACGCATCGCCATTCATCATCACGCAGCCGGAATTCATGCGAAGGATGAAAGAAATGAGCCAGACTGGCGGCGGAGGTATGTTCGGCATGGGGAATTTTCCTGAAATGTATAATTTGGTCGTGAACACCAATTCAGATTTGGCCACAGTAATCCTAAATACCGAAAACAAAGCGCAACAGGAAAATCTTGTCAAGCATGCGCTCGACCTCGCGAAACTGTCACAAAATCTCCTAAAAGGCGAAGAACTGACCGCATTTGTCAAAAGAAGTTTTGAAAAAATCTTATAATTAAAGTTAGAGGTTAATTTGAAAAAACCTGTAGTGAAAGCTGCAGGTTTTTTTATTGGGCGGTTGCCTTCGGCCGGGCTTTTCGCAGTGCGCGGCACTTTGCTTCAATCCCTAACGCGCGCCTGATGAAATTTCAATTTATTTGTCTTTTCTGCAAATCTTATAAAATGAATTGGCAATCCTGTAACGATTCTCATTTTCAGCATATTAACTTTACTTCAGGTTTTAATCGTGAATGTTAATAATTCTTTTCAAAACTAAGCCAAAAACCTATAAAAGTGACTGCGAAAAATCATTTCCTTTGCTAAAAATTAAACCTTTCCAAAATGAAAACCGCCGGACAATTCTTATTGTTTATCGTAGCTTCTGCCCTTGTTTCATGTAACCAGAACGAGTCGGGAAAATCGCCCGTCATCAAGCGCGACGGTGCCGAAATCAACTACCGTGTTTCAGGCGATGGCGGCGCGACATTGTTGTTTGTGCACGGTTCTTACATGGACCAAACCTGTTGGGATGAACAGGTGAAATATTTCAGCCCCGATTATAAAGTCGTGACTTTTGATTTGCCCGGACATGGAAAATCCGGAAAAGACCGTCCATATTGGACCGTTGAGGGTTTTTCAGACGATGTGTATGCTGTCATCAAAAAACTCCATTTGAAAAACGTGATTCTTATTGGGCATTCGCTTGGCGCCGACATCAACCTGATTGCGGCGACTTCACATCCAAAAAACATCATTGGTTTTATAGGCATCGACAATTTCAAGAATGCGGCGACACCATTGCCTGCGCAATATCAAAAGCAAACGGAAACGATTCTTGAAAACCTCAAAAAAGATTTTGCCAATACCAATGAACAATATGCGAGAATGGCTTTACTGACGCCGGAAACATCGCCTGAAATCACCAATAAAATAGTTTCTGCCTACCGCAATGCTTATCCGCCGATGGGAAAACAAACGATGCCGGAAGTGTTCAAAATGTATGAAACGGAAGAAAGGTTATTGCCGCAACTGAACCATAAATTGCACCTGATCAATGTCGATTACATCCCGACCAATGAAGCGCCACTGAAAAAATATGCCGGAAGCGGTTATGAAGTATTGCACATGAAAGGCACAAGTCATTATCCGATGCTCGAAAATCCGCAAAAACTCAATCAGTTGCTACAACAAGCCATCGACGATATTGCGCGTGAAAATGATGCGGCGCGGTAAAATCAATTTCACTTTTACATATATGGACAAATCCCAAGCTGCCGCTGCCGTATTCGATAAATGTGCAAACCTGTACCAGGACAAATTCATGGATGTGGGTTTGTATCATAGGTCATTCGACCTATTCTGCGACAGCATCGCAAAGGAAAATGCCGATGTTTTGGAACTCGCCTGCGGCCCGGGGAATATCACCAAATACCTATCGAAAAAACGGCCGGATCTCAAAATCCTTGGCACCGATTTAGCGCCAAACATGATTGCGCTTGCCAAAAAGAACAACCCAACAGCTACATTCCAATTGCTCGATTGCCGCGAAATTGGCAGCATCGACAAAAAATACGATGCGATCATGTGCGGGTTTTGCCTGCCGTACCTGTCAAAGGAAGAAGCGGTGAAATTAATACGCGATGCTGCACAGATATTAAATCCGGGAAGCGTAATCTACATCAGCACGATGGAAGACGATTACAGCAAATCAGGCTATAAAAAAGGAAGTACGGGTGATGAAATATTTATGAATTTTCATCAGGCGGATTACCTGTCCACGGCACTTGGAGAGAATCATTTCAACATTATTGATTTGCAGCGCCAAAACTATCCTGAAAAAGACGGGACAAATACAATCGACCTCATCATTATTGCACGGCGCGAAATCATTCTATAATCCACAGCAAGACAGGCTTGGCAGTTAGTTGCAATTTGGCGTCGAGCATTGTCATGAATTCGTCCGAAACCGCCGGGCAACCCCAACTCAACGGACTGTATTTCGGGTAGACTTCCACATTTGACACTGCGTCCCAGGAATGCAATACCACTACCCTTTCTGTCGCATTGTTGTTGGTTTTCTCCAATCCGTAAAGCCAATACTTGACCTTAATTCCCCACGCACTCGAATCGCGTTTGCCAATTTTATATTTCCCTTTTGCCGAACAATGGCTGTTATTCGCATTGTTGAATTTTGCTTTTCCCCATTTGGACCCATTGTCTTCAGTAACATCGCAGCTTCCATGGGTGACAAGTCCTTCGTTCAGGATTTTGTTGGTTTTTAAATCACAGACAAAAAAACGGTTCTTGCCCGAATGCAAACTCAGGTCTATCAGGAAATAATAATCCGTATTGAAATTTTCAGCTTTACAAAATGTTACCGCAGATTTGTGAAACGCACTGTAATCTTTTTTTGCCGGTATGGCTTCAGGTTTGTTGCAACTGACGAATTGCAGCAAGCATATCAAAATAACTTTCTGGATCATGTAGGGATTTTTTTATATAACTGAATTCAGGTTAAAAAAGTATGTTCGTACAGGATTCTATTCCTTATCTTTGCCCGCTTTTAAAAATTCAAAATGACAAAAAACAGCGTATTAAAAGGGGTTATATTAGTCGGTTTAGGTGCAACAAGTTATGGCATGCTCGCGACATTTGTAAAAATGGCGTATTCGGATACGGGAATTACAGGATTGCCATTTACGCCCGCCGAAGTCATCTCTGCGCAATTTGTCTTAGGCATCATCGCCGTCCTGGTCATCAATGCTTTCCAGAAAGCACGGACAAAAATGCCAATCCTGAAAGCTTCCAAAAGAAACATTACCCAATTGATGCTCGCCGGAACTTCGACCGGACTGACGAGCATTTTTTATTACCTCGCAGTGAAATACATTCCGGTTTCAATTGGAATTGTCCTATTGATGCAAACCGTCTGGATGGGCGTTTTATTGGAAATGGTGCTTGAAAAAAAGCGGCCTTCAAACATCAAGATCATCGCCGTTTTTATCGTATTGATCGGAACCGCATTGGCCACAAATATCATCAACACCGAAACACAACTCGACTGGAGAGGCATCGCGCTCGGGATTCTGGCTGCCGCTTCCTTTACGACAACCATGTTTTGCGCCAATCGTGTGGCAACGGAAATTTCTTCGGCACAACGGACGTTATACATGCTTTTGGGCGGCGCAATCATCGTGCTCTTTTTTGCCTTGGCAACGCAGCATACGCCGTTCAACTATGACATTTTCTTCAAATGGGGAATTCTGCTGGCACTTTTCGGGACGGTCATTCCGCCGATGCTGATGAATGCTGGTTTTCCGCATACCGGAATCGGGCTGGGAAGCATCGTTTCGTCATTGGAACTTCCTGTATCGGTCATGATGGCGTTTTTCTTATTGGGTGAAAAAGTGATTTTCATCCAATGGATGGGTATTTTGCTGATCATTTTTGCCATCGTCATTATGAATGTTTCCTTTAAGGCAAAGGCAGTCGCAAATTAAATGGTATGGAATCGCTTTTCAATGACAATTCCGAGCCTTTTTTACTAAACCTGCCAGATGCGGATGTCATTTATTATCCGGGATTTTTTACGAAATCGGAAGCCGATAAATACTTTCCTGACTTGTTGCAAAATACACCATGGCAGCAGGACAATATTAAAGTTTTTGGCAAAATCCACGCACAGCCCCGACTGACTGCATTATTTGGCGATGAAGGAAAAACACTTTCGTATTCCGGGATAACGATGGATGCGCATCATTGGAACAAAACCCTGCTCGAAATCAAAAGCAAAATCAAAACGGTTTGCGAAACGGAATTCAACACCGTACTGCTGAATTATTATCGCGATGGGAAAGACAGCAACGGCTGGCATGCAGACAATGAGCCTTATTTAGGGACAAATCCGGTTATCGCATCGGTGACGTTTGGTGCGGAAAGGGCGTTTCATTTGAAGCACGATACGCTTGACATTCCGACCCAAAAAATCACTTTGGAACATGGCAGCCTGTTGCTGATGAAAGGAAAAACACAGCATTTCTGGAAGCACCAAATTCCGAAAACAGCAAAGCCAATTGGGCCGAGAATCAACCTGACATTTAGGGTCGTAGCTTAAAATTTATCCGCACAAACCTCAATTTATCAGAATTTAAGTCATACATTAGCTTATAGCAATTCCCTAAAAAAGCGGCGTTATGGCATTACCCTGGCATTTATATCTGATGGCCTTGCTTTACATTCTTGCCGGCGGAAACCACTTCCGAAAACCCCGTTTATATTTACAAATCATCCCTGCTTTTTTCCGAAACCCAAGGCTTATCAATGGTGTCAGCGGACTTGCGGAAATTTTATTGGGCACACTTTTATGCATTCCTGCCGTGAGCGAATATGCTGCTTTGGGCATTATTGTGCTGCTGATTGCGGTCTTTCCTGCCAATATGTTTATGTATACCAATGAAAATGCGCGGCTCGGTTTCCCGAAATGGCTGCTCTTGCTTCGTTTGCCACTGCAAATTGTCCTGATTATCTGGGCATACCAATATACTTCCTTCATTAAATAACTAAATCCTTACTATTATGAAAAAAATGATTGCAGAATTTATCGGAACATTCTGGCTTGTGCTTGGCGGTTGCGGAAGCGCGGTTTTGGCAGCCAATTTCACTTCACAGCCTTTTATCGGCATTGGGCTCGTAGGCGTGTCGCTGGCTTTCGGACTGACTGTCCTGACGATCGCTTATGGTTTGGGCCGTATTTCCGGGGCACATTTAAATCCGGCGGTAACCATTGGGTTATGGGCTGGCGGCAGGATTGACAAATCCGTCATCTTACCTTATGTCTGCGCGCAAATCTTGGGTGGAATTGCCGGCGCGGGCGTTTTATACCTCATCGCCACCGGAAACGGAAGCGACATCGGGAACTTTGCCGCCAACGGTTATGGTGAACATTCCCCGGGTGGTTACAACATGATGTCATCGTTTATATGTGAATTTGTAATGACTTTCATC
>DATHKH010000159.1:0-15531 GCA_035286325.1 Flavobacterium sp. | reverse complement strand
GTCCAGTGACAGCGGCTCGATTTCGAGTTTTCCGGATTTTTGCGGATACAAAACGGTTTTCCGCAAAACGACATAGCGGTATTTTTCACCATTGTATTTTCCTTCCTCAACCTGCAATTGCTTGATGTCGATATTCTGGCTCCAGAAATCATTGTATTTTGGCTTATCGAGTTCGCGCCAGTTGGTAATCCCAATGTTATAGCTGAAATATAATTTGTAGACTACGGTAATCGGTTCGTTGATATACGGATTGGTTTTAGACACATCGGCTACAAGGTGAAGCGCGTCATCGGCGTCAATCTGCGGCGCATCGTTCGGGTCGCGCGGCTGTTCGACGGCTGCCGTAACCGTGATTTTGATTGGCGCGGTTTTGTAAACCTGGCCGTTGATTTCAATTGTGGCCTGTTTGATGGTCAGTGTGCCGCGTTGTGTTGGCAGCAAATAATAGGAATACGCTTTATTGAATGAGCTTCTGCCGTTAATCCAGGACTGACTCACTTGTTGGCTCGGGCCTGCTATGACGCGGAATCCGTCGAATGACGGCGGAACGAAATTATCCCCGTCGGCATTCATGGAAAAATCTATACGAAGCCTTTCATTGATGCCCAGCGTGGTTTTGCTCGCTTTGGCTTCAAATTGTACCTGGGCGAAAAGTCCCTGGAAGCTTAGTAATAATAAGATAATGTACTTTTTCATTGTTAAATCTGTGACTGCAATATCAGTTTTATGCTTTAAATTAAATCATTTTCCCCAATAAATTTACCAGTCTTTTTCACTTTTTACCGGATGGGCTTTGACTTTTCTGGCATTGACTTTTTCCTGGACCTTCTTTTCCTCGTTGTTTACGGCATCGAGCATATTTTCAAGGCGCTGTTTGGAAATCCCGCCTTCTTTTGGTTTTGGCTTGCCTTCATCTTTCGGTTTCCCATCGTCTTTTGGCTTGTTTCCATCTTTGTCTTTGTTGTCCTTGCCTTTGTCGTCTTTCTTATCTTTGCCGTCTTTTTTATCGTCCTTTTTGTCTTTCTTGTCGTCCTTCTTCTTGTCGTCCTTTTTGTCTTTTTTGTCCTTGTCTTTAGGCGGTGGATTTTCCTTCAGTTTTTGTTTCGCCAAAGCGTAATTGTAACGCGATTGTTCATCCTCAGGGTCATTGCGCAAAGCATTTTTGTAGGCTTCAACGGCTTCGGTGTATTTCTTTTCTTTCATATACACATTCCCGAGATTGTGGAAAGCCGAATGTTTTTCCGGATGTGTTTTCGAATCTTTGATGGATTTCATGTACGCATTTTTAGCTTCCGCCGTCAGGTTTTGCCTGTAGATGGAATTCCCGAGATTGTATGACGAAGCCGCTTTATTAGGCGCTTTTGAACCTGAAATCCTGTAATCGGCTTCCGCATCAACATATTTCTTTTCGGCGAATTCGGTATTCCCTTTTGGCAAATCCTTATCCTTTCCCTGCGCGAATATCAGCGAGGAAACCAAAAGAAAACTATATAAAATGGCGTTTTTCACTATTCCTTTTCATTAAATAAATTCAACTTCTGCAGCCATGCCGTTTTTCTTTCGAGGAAGAAAATATCCAATAGCAATAATGCGAATGCAATGCCGAGAAACCATTGGAACTGCGATTCAAAATCGGCCATTTGCGTACTTTCGAATTCTGTTTTTTCGATATTGTCCAATGCGTGTTTCACATAATCCAGAACTTCTTTGGTATTGTTTCCGTTCACATAACCGCCTTTGGTGCTTTTTCCGATGGTTTGCAAAGTTTGCTCGTTCAGTTTTGTGACGACAACCTGGTTTTCATTGTCCCTTTGAAAACTTTCGACCACACCATTTCTGCGGAGTGGAATCGGGCCGCCTTTTTCGGTTCCGATGCCAATGGTAATGATTTTCACACCGGCTTTACGCGCTTCATCCGCCGCACTTTCCGCACCTTCAGAATGGTCTTCACCATCGGAAATCATAATGATCAGTTTGCTCGTTTTGCTGTCCTTGTCAAAATAACCGGTAGCCATTTCTATCGCTTCGTCGAGTGATGTGCCATACGACGAAACCATTCCGGTGTTCATGCTCTGGAGGTACATTTTTGCCGCGCTGTAATCGGTTGTGATTGGCAACACAGGGAATGCGCTTCCGGCATAAGCCACGATTCCGATTCGGTCGCTGCCGAGCTGGTTGATGATTTGCGAAACGACTTGCTTGGTCTTTTCAAGCCGGCTTGGCGCTACATCTTCGGCGAGCATACTTTTCGACACGTCGACCGCAAATACGATATCAATTCCCTCGCGTTTGACGGTTTCCATTTTGGTCCCGATTTTTGGATTGACCAAGGCAAAAACCAAACTTGCCAAAGCCAAAAGCACAACCACGAATTTCAAAATCGGCTTGAACACTGATTTCTCAGGACTCAGTTTTTTGACCAAATCCAAATCACCAAATTCGCGTTGTTTCTTTCTTTTCCAATATAAATTATACAGGAAAACCAACACCAAAATCGGCAATATGAATAATAAATAGAGATATGTTTTTTCTTCTAATTCGTACATGGTTCGTTAAATAAAACTTCTGTAAACGGTGTTTCGCAATCCGATTTCCAACAGCAATAAAATCCCTGCTGCCCAAACCAATGGCCTGTATTTTTCGTCGTAATCGTAATATTTCAATTCCTCGATTTCGGTGGTTTCGAGTTTGTTGATCTCATTGTATATCGATTCGAGCCTGCTGTTGCTCGTTGCGCGGAAATAGCGACCGTCAGTTTTTTTGGCGATGCTTTTCATCAGTTCCTGGTCGATTTCAACCGGCATCATGCGATAGATAAAATCCCCGTTTGGCGCCAATGCATAAGGAAATTCCGCCATGCCGTTTGTCCCGATTCCAATAGTATAGACTTTTATGCCGTATTCTTTCGCAATGTCCGATGCGGTTTCCGGTTCGATGGTCCCGGAATTGTTGACACCATCCGTCAGCAAGATAATAATCCTGCTTTTGGCCTTACTGTCTTTCAAACGGTTGACGGCCGTGGCCAATCCCATTCCGATGGCCGTTCCATCCTGCAGGACATTGTCATATTTTAAACTTTTCAACGCTTCCAAAACCATTGGTTTATCGCTCGTAACCGGTGTTTTGGTATAGGCTTCCCCGGCATAAACGACAAGTCCGATTCGGTCATTTGGCCTTGCCATGACAAAATTCGCCGCGACTTTTTTCAATGCCGAAAGCCGGTCCGGTTTTAAATCCCGCGCCAGCATACTGCTCGAAAGGTCGATTGCCATGACGATATCGATGCCTTTTGTGGTTTTGGTCTTGTTGCTGACATCGACAGTCCTTGGCCTTGCCATTGCGACAACCAGGAAACTTAGGGCCAATATCCTGAAAATAAAAAGAAACGGATGCAATTTGGCAAGGAACGAACCTGATTTCTTAAAACCCTGAACCGAACTGATTTTTAATGTTGGCGACTGCTGTTTTCTTTTCCATATATGCCATACTATTGCGGGTATCAGCAACAGGAGCAGCCAGAGAAATCCCGGATTTAAAAAAGTGATTTTTGTGATCATGGCGTCGCTTTTTTAAATTCAACCGAATTCACGAAACGCTTGGCAATCTGTTCGCCATAAGTATCACCAACCTGATATATGATTGTGATTTGCTGCAAACCGCCATCTTCCTTGAACACGAGCATTTCATAATATACTTTTGACGAATTCTTGAGTACAGGATTGAACATGTCCATGGTGCCAAAACCTTTTAGTCCTTGCGCGCCGTCCTTGGTCTGAAAATCTTCCTGATTAAAGACGAGATTTTGTCCGCCCAAAGATCGGACACCTTGGGTAAGTCCGGATTTCAAATCGAAATCGCCTTGTTGTTTTAATCTCATGGTAGTCAACGCCATATAAAAACCGCCTTGCAGGCTTCCGTATCCAAACGAGCTCATGGCATTCAATGTATTTGCGACTTCTTTAGCCATGTTTTTCTTTATATCAAGTCTTGTAAGAACTTTTGGTGTTTCAACCGATATTCCGGGATCGCCGTATGTGCTGGTTACCCATTCGCTTTCAAGTAATTCTTTTGTCGGATGGCCGATGATGTTGTCTTTCACATAATCGAATCCTTTGGTCACAATAAAGAACATAATAGTGGCGAAAAGCAGGAATACAACCGTACCAATAGTGATGACGATGCGTTTTGTCTTTTGTTTTTTGAGCAGTCTTTGCTTTTGGAGTTCGTTCAGGAACGCTTCGTCTTCTGAAATTTCCGGAATCGAATCGTCAAGTGTCACGATGGATTTTTCAATTTTTTTGCGGTCTTCGGCAATTTCGAAATCGAGCGGTTTTTCTTTGGCAAATTTTACCAGGTCGGCTTGCATTAGGACGCGTTCGAGGTTTTCGACCGTTTCCTTGGTCAGCGACATGTTCTTTTTTACCGCTGCGATGCGAAGCCCGGCAATCAATTCGGATGTCGTGCTTTCCATCGCCGGGATTTTAATGGCTTCCTCGATGTAATTTCGCGCAATATCGGTCAGTTCGCTATAATAATTCTTGATTTCACCTTTTTGCCAAAGTTCTTTCTTTTCAAGTTGTTGCAGCAAAGTCGTTGCTTTTTCGATGGGCGTTTTGAAGATTTCAAGCTCGCCTTTTTTGTTTTGGTTTTTTTTGATCAGTTTGTAAATCAAAACCCCTATTCCTGCAATTGCCAATAAAATGAGTAAATAAATCCACCAATTTCCGGATGGTTCGTCAGCTTTTACAATGTCTTTAATATCGTACATTTTTTGACGAATCGTATCGACCTTGATGTTGGTCACTTCGACCTTCAGGCTGTCGCTGAAAAACGGCTTTTTGTTGATTAGGATTTGAAGTCTGGGAATCGTGTATTTCCCAGAATCGAATTGCGTCAGTCCATATTTTTTGACGAGCTCATATCGGCTGTCTTTTTTAACCGTGTCGACAACATAGTTGCGGATGACTTCAAGTTTGCCGAAACTTTTCTGTCCCGGAAAAACAACAGTCGCCGTGGTATCGACGGTCGTTTTCAATACAAGATTGAACTGCGCGCCGATTTTATTTTTTGTTTTGTCAATGCTCGTCTGCACTTGCTTTTGCTGTGCGGAAACGGCCAGCGAAAACGCGAACATAAAGACGATATACAATTGCTTTCTTGTCATTTTGATTGTCAGGAATTATCCGCGGGATTTGAAATAGCCGAGGAGTTTGGTCACATAACTTTCGTCAACGCGTGTGTTTACGACGCCGGAGCCGCATTTGCTAAACGTTTCCTTAAAATATTTTATCTTGTCGCTGTATTGTTTTTCGTAGTTCATGCGGATGGATTTTGAACCCGTGTTCACGAGAAGTGTTTCTCCTGTTTCCGCATCAAGCATGTGCACCATTCCGAGGTTCGGCATTTTTTCCTCGCGATGGTCAAACACGCGAATGCCTGTAATGTCGTGTTTTTTGGACGCGATTTTCAACGTCTGCTCGTAATCGTCATTCGCCATAAAATCGGAAATCATAAAAACGATGGCTTTCTTTTTCATGACGCTCGAAAGGAATTTCAAGACTTGCGACAAATCGGTTTTGCGGCTTTTTGGTTTGAATTCAATCAATTCACGGATGATTCTCAACACGTGCGATTTTCCTTTTTTTGGCGGAATGTACAATTCGATCTGGTCGGAAAACAAAATCAATCCTATCTTGTCATTGTTTTGCGTTGCGGAAAATGCCATCGTTGCGGCAATTTCGGTGACGATCTCACTTTTGAGCTGGTTTTTGGTGCCAAAGCTTTCCGAACCGCTGACATCGACCATCAGGATCATGGTCAGTTCGCGTTCTTCCTCAAAAACTTTAATATAAGGTTCGTTGTATCTTGCGGTGACGTTCCAATCGATCGCACGCACGTCGTCGCCAAACTGGTACTGGCGCACTTCGCTAAAAGTCATACCGCGCCCTTTAAACGACGTGTGGTATTCTCCCGAAAAGATGTGGTCGCTCAGCCTCCGGGTTTTGATCTCGATCTTCCGTACTTTTTTGAGCAGTTCTTTTGTATCCATTTTAGATGTTAGCTGTTAGATATTAGTATTGAGATGTTTCCTAATAGGCTTTTCTCTCAATTCACAATACTCATATCTCATATCTATTTAAGGTACTTCGACTTCGTTTACGATTTTGTTGATGATGTCGACCGAGGTGATGTTTTCGGCTTCGGCTTCATACGTCACGCCAATTCTGTGTCGCAAAACATCATGGACAACTGCGCGTACGTCTTCCGGAATCACATAACCACGGCGTTTGATGAAAGCATAACATTTTGCGGCATTCGCCAAATTGATGCTTCCGCGTGGCGATGATCCGAAACTGATCAGCGGTTTGAGATTTTCGAGTTTGTATTTTTCGGGGTAACGCGTCGCGAAAATAATGTCGAGGATGTATTTCTCGATTTTTTCGTCCATGTAGACTTCGCGGACCGCTTCCTGTGCGCGTAAGATTTGCTCTACTGAAACGACCTGGTTGACTTTTTCATAACCGCCTTTAAGATTTTGGCGGATGACCAAACGTTCCTCATCCATTTTTGGATAATCGATGACGGTTTTCAGCATGAAACGGTCGACTTGCGCTTCCGGAAGTGAATACGTTCCTTCCTGCTCAATTGGATTTTGTGTCGCCAATACTAAAAACGGGCGGTCTAATTTGAATGTCGTATCGCCAATCGTAACCTGTTTTTCCTGCATTGCCTCAAGCAAAGCCGATTGCACTTTAGCCGGCGCACGGTTGATCTCATCTGCCAAAACAAAGTTCGCGAAAATCGGTCCTTTTTTGATGGAAAATTCGTTGGCTTTAATATTATAAATCATGGTTCCAACAACATCTGCCGGCAGCAAATCCGGGGTAAACTGGATGCGACTAAAAGTACCGTGGACGGCTTGTGCAAGCGTATTAATTGCCAATGTCTTTGCCAATCCCGGAACGCCTTCCAATAAAATATGCCCTTGTCCTAAAAGCCCGATTAAGAGTCTTTCCGTCATGTGCTTTTGTCCAATGATGACTTTATTCATCTCCATCATCAGCAAATCGATAAAAGCACTTTCCCTTTCAATTTTCTCATTAATTGCCCTGATATCCAAAGCGGCTGCTGTTTCTTCCATTGTATTTTTAAACCGTTAATTTTTGTTCTGAAATTTTGATGGTGCAAATTGAAAATTTATTCCCTCGATAGATGTTAATAATGCGTTAAAAATTCTCGCAATCCCTTATTTTTAAGGATGATTTATGATTTAGTTTTCATATTTTTAGAAAATTAAATCAACATCATTTGAAAACAACTTTTTCGCCCATAATTGCCGGAACCATGACTTGGGGTTTGTGGGGCAAAAACGGCAATACACAGGAAATTTCGGGCTTGATCCGGCTGTGCCTTGAAAGCGGCATCAATACTTTTGACCACGCTGATATTTACGGCGGTTACACTACCGAATCCGATTTTGGAAATGGCTTTCGCCTGAGCGGTGTCAATCGTGGGGACATTCGGCTCATTTCAAAATGCGGCATCCAGAATCCGGGTGAAAACCGGCCGGTTTCAATCAAGCATTACGACTATTCTGCTCAGCATATTACCTGGTCAGTAGAAAATTCACTGAAAAAGTTACAAACTGATTATTTGGATTTGCTGCTGTTGCATCGGCCAAGCCCTTTAATCCAGCCTGATGAAATTGCGGAAACGATTGCCACTTTGAAAAAAGACGGGAAAATCCTCGATTTCGGGCTTTCCAATTTTACGCCTTCGCAAACCGAACTCATCCGCCAGAAAACAGAAGTTTCCTATAACCAGGTCCAGTTTTCGGCTACCGATTTAGACGCGATGACCGACGGAAGTCTGGATTATATGCAGTTGCACGGCATTACGCCAATGGCATGGAATCCGTTGGGAAGTGTATTTAGGGAGGAAAATGAGCAAACGAGGAGAATCAAAAATTTGTTGGTCAATCTTATGGCAAAATATGAAGTCGCAGCCGATATGATTTTATTGGCGTGGATTCTAAAACACCCTTCGGGAATATTGCCGGTTTGCGGAACAACCAATCGCGAGCGCATCAAGGAATTGGTCGAAGCGACAAAAGTTGAACTGGAACTCGAAGATTGGTTTTCGATATGGACGGAAAGCCGCGGCAGTAAAGTGCCGTAAACTATTATGAATTTTAAATTTTAAATCATTGAAAACTGCTTTGATAACTGGTGCGACCAGTGGAATTGGGCGCGCAACGGCACGGATTCTTGCCCAAAATAATTTTAAAGTCATCCTTTGTGGAAGACGTGAAGACCGTTTGGCGGAACTCGAGAAAGAACTGTCCAAACATACTGAAGTGCATACTTTGCATTTTGATGTGCGCGACAAAAATGCCGTTGCTGACAGCATTGCCTCGTTGCCTGAAAATTTTAAGGCAATTGATATTCTAGTCAACAATGCGGGAAATGCGCACGGTTTGGATTCGATCCAGACAGGCGATTTACAGGATTGGGATGACATGATTGATATTAATGTGAAAGGCCTTTTGTATGTTTCGCGGGCTGTCATTCCGGGAATGGTCGAAAGAAAATCCGGACACATCATCAATATCGGATCGATTGCGGGAAAGGAAGTGTATCCGAATGGAAATGTGTATTGTGCGACGAAACACGCTGTTGATGCACTGAACAAGGCGATGCGGATTGATTTGGTGCAATACGGAATCCGTGTGGGCGCGATTCATCCCGGAATGGTCGAAACCGAGTTTTCGGAAGTGCGGTATAAAGGCGACAAGGAACGCGCGGCAAATGTCTATAAAGGTTTGGCGGCTTTGCAGGCTGAAGATATTGCGGATGTGATTTTGTTTGTCGTGACGCGGCCGTATCACGTGAACATTTCCGATTTGGTCGTGACGCCAACGGTTCAGGCGACGGCGACGATTGTAAAACGGGATTAGTTGAATATAATCGGAAAGCCCTAGCCCTGATTGCAGCGGAAATCCTTTTTGAGGTTTTTCACCGAAAAAAGATTGTAGCGTAAAGCAGGAACAGCTCCTAAAAAAATGATAAATAAGCGACTTTTAATCAAAAACCTGCTGGCTCACAATGATGAGAACA
The DNA here is from genome assembly GCA_035286325.1 of Flavobacterium sp. Classification (GTDB taxonomy): domain Bacteria; phylum Bacteroidota; class Bacteroidia; order Flavobacteriales; family Flavobacteriaceae; genus Flavobacterium. The sequence goes on along the minus strand of DATHKH010000159.1, from coordinate 6,415 downwards.
GTTTTTATGACAAGAAGCGCCAGTTGAATTTGCATTCTCGCGAGGGGAAAGGGAAGTTTTTGAAGCATATTTGTGCGCTGTCGAATTCAAATCCGACGAACAATTCCTATATCGTCGTAGGTGTCGAAGACCAGGACAATGCGATTGTGGGCGATGATTTTTTTGACGACAGCCGCATCCAGAACCTCGTGAATGCGTTCCTCGAAAATCCGCCGAAAATCCAGTATGAGAATGTGCCTTTCCCGAATTTGCCGAAAGGCCGCGTCGTTGGATTGGTCACGATCAAGCCGAATACGAAAACCTCTTATTTTAAGAAAAATATCCATACGATTCTGGCTGGGACGGTTTTTATTCGTCGTGGCAGCAATACGATTCCTGTCGAAAATGATGTCGTGCCGATTCCCGCGAACAACCAGAATACGGAAACGGTCATTGCGATTGAGAACAATTCGCGCAACAGCATTGGCTATACGCTTGACGGCGTCATGGATTTTATGAGTTTCCGGCACAAGGACATGAATCCGAAATACAAAGTCTTTAAGGAATTGTTTGTGATTTGCTGGGCCGGCGTGCCGAAAAAAGTGCGCGAAAATACTTTTTTGTCACGCGTCGACATTGAGCTGATCAACGAGCAGGTGAAGCTTTTTTACTCGGCTTTGGATGAAGTCATGATCACGTTTGACGACGACACGTTTACGATCATTGAATATGTGCCATTGGGTTTGAATGACAAGACGAGTTATTATCCGTTGGAAAAACTGACGATCCATTTTCATGACAACGGCTATTATAAGATTGATCGGGAAATGCTGTTCCAGCCGCCGGAATTCAATAAAAAAGTATTGTTCCATATTTACAACAACATGCTGTCGCTGCTCGGGAAATTGCAAAAGGGGCTTGTCCTTTCAGAGCGCGAGCACAAAGATTTGGAAAACATGCCGTCGACGCTGATGATTTGTTACCTCAACGGTTTTGAGGATGCGAAACAAAAGCTGATTGATGCGAAACCATTTCTGAAGTCGCTGAATGCGATTGCCTATTTGTCATTTAAGGAAGCGATGCGGGTTTTGAGGAAAATGAAATACGACTTCAACGCATAAAAAAACGGCAGCCCGAAAGCTGCCGTTTTAACCTAACCCAAATAACCTTAAACTGGCGGAAAAAAGGCCCCAATCCTTTTAATCCTCGTGTGTAGTAATTATAGTTCTCGTGGCGTGCATCTTGGCGTTAGGTTTTCTTTTTTATGTCAGTCAAATTCATTCAGTCCGTATAATATCTCTTTCATTTTGGAGCCGTTGACTTCGACCGGTTTGTAGGCGACGTTGAATTTATCGATGGCTATATCAATGTCGGCTTTGAGTTTTTTGTATTCCGGCGGCAGTTTGGTCTCACATTGTTTTTCATTTTCATAACTGTTCAGGATGATTTTAAATTTCTCATAGAATTTCCCGCCTTGGTCAATAAAGTTGTTGTATTGCGTGATGAACTGCAGCAGCCTGTCAATTGGGAATTCGAGGTTGACCTGCATTTTATATTGTACCGTTCCGCTCGTTGTTTTTAATTTTGACAAATATTCCTCCGTTTTTTGCGTAATCGTTTCCCAATCGTCGTTGCTGCGGCAATTCTCGAGTGTCGCTACATATCCGATGGGCTTGGTATAATCCTTAAAGAGCAGTTCGATATCCTGTTTCATCTTGTCATTGCTGGTCTGCAAAAAAGCCGTTTCAAAATAGATTGTGTTCAGGTCGTTCTGCATTCGGAGCGTAAAATCAAGGATGCATTCGACGTTGGCGATTTCCTTCTCCTTTTCTTCCTTGGTCATATTGGACCCGAGCATATTCGTGAAAGTCTGCACGACAGAAACAATCGTATTCGTTCCCAATATTGACGTCAGGTCAAATCCCGTTTTTTTGTCCTTCCTGCCCGAAACAATTTCCTTGAGTTTTGTGTATTCCGGGTATTGGTTTGGATTTGATATTTTGTTGATTTCGTTCAGCGTGCGAACTGACGCAAAATGATGGTCGAGGCTCAATACTTTTTCATACAGGATTTTGATGATTTGCAGCCCTTTCAGGTAGCGGATTTTTGAAATCTCGTTTTCATTTTCATTTTGCAAAACGGCAAGCTCGGTCGTTACTTTGTCTTTTTCGATCAGCAATTCGACTTTTTGTTCGACGTTTGTGGCTTTTGCCAATGATTGGCCGATTTTGGCCAGTTGGATTTCTTTATCATTTACAAGCGGTCCATATTTGGCATTAATCTGTTCGATGGCTTTGGACAGTTCAGCGATGACATCGTTTGGGTTTTCATCAACCGGACAGGCGAAGCTGTTTGCCATTGAAATAAGGAAGGCCAAATAGATTAATTGATATTTCATGGCGGGTTATGCTTTGCATTTCAGTCGGTGGTTTTTAATGTGAGGACAATCTCAATTTGCTCCTTAGTAATTTTCATCGGATAATTTCCGGCCGGAATGATCTTAAATTTCCCGTTTATATTCAGATTTTCCAATGATATGCTATCGAGCCTAATCGATTCTTCCTGAATAAAGACCGGTTTTTCGTTTTCTTTGATGCTGTTGAAAAGCTTTCCGGCAATTTTAATTTGTTCGTCAGCAGCCAATGCCGTGTTATTGATCGAGAGCAGAATCGTGTTTTCTGAATTTTTCATGGAATACTTCCCCGTTTCAGATTTTGACAACGCAAAAGAACAAATGCCACGTCCAGCAGAACAGTCGGCACCGTATCGCCCAAATGTTGCCTGTATTGGCGTCCTTGCTTCTCTTTGGGCAAAACCTGCGAGGCAAAATAACAATGCTATGATATGGGTAAGTTTTTTCATTTTGTTTATTGTTTTATTCCGAGGAATATTTGTTGTTGGCCCGTCAGGTTCCAGTTTTTCTGGTAATCGCAATTGAGCAGGAAATAGTTCACCTTGATTCCTTTCACTTTTGCACTTTGGAGCAATTTTATCCATTCAAACGCCTTGTCCTTATTTAATTTCCCGGCATAAACTGTCCACGTTATAAAAACATTGACATCTGCATTTTCAACTTGGGTATTGCCAACGATCAAATCCAGTAAATCGCTTTCCTTTTTTGTCTCGTCATATTGAAGTGCCGAAAAAACGGCCAGGTCAGATATGAATTTGTCGACATTGGCATTACAGCTTACCGTTGATTCCTTATACGGCACCATAAATCCAATCTTATTAAAAAACAGCGCGTCCGGAACACTCAGGATTTTCATTTGCGATGCGGTCGTGAATGCTTTAAGGTTTTTAAACACGTAAACATTAGATGTGTCGATATGGTTTTTGAGCAAATATTTCCTGATGGAAATGTCGTCTTCCAATTTTGGCTTCTTAATGCCATAAGCTGTTTTTAAGATAGATTTACAGCCCGTTAAACAAATCAGGATGATAACGATTTTTGTCCATTTCCCCATAAAAACTTTTTTAAGGCCTGGCGGTTAAACCAAGCCTGTCATTTAAAATGTACAATTGTATGTATTGGTCTTCGAATCCAGGACAACCTGGTATTTTCCTTTTTTTATCGTGTAAACATCACTGAAACCGAGCGATCTTGAAGTGCCTGCGTCGAGCGCAAAATCTTCTTCCATGACCAAGTCGCCGTCTACAAACCTTGATTTGTTTTCTGTATAAAACTTGTCGCTCAAGGTCAGTTTGATATGGTTGTCCGCGGTTTTTCCAGCTAAAATGGCCGCCAGTTCCGCCCATGTAATGTCAATGGTGAACACACAAATTCCAAATCCTCCGCAGTTCCTGGATTTTCTTCCAAATTCCAAATGAATGCTTTGTTCCTTACTTGCTGTTGTCGTTTTGGATTGCCCAAACGAAACTGTTGAGAACATCATCGTGGCTATCAAGCCGAATAATACTTTTTTCATAATACTAAAATTTAAATTTGTTTTACAATGTTTTCAAACCTCCGGTGATTTTGATATTGTAAAACTACTATTATGAAAAAATGCCCGGCTGCGGGTTTCCCGCACGTATCGTTAAATCAAATAAACCCCAATTTTCTGGCTTCGCGGACGATGTCTTCATCCGTGCCTTTGTCAATACAGAGGTAATCTTTTACCTGCGCTTTTCTTTTTTCGACTGCGCTCAATGAAATGTGCAAATAGTCGGGCAGGTTTTTTGTGCGCACGCCCTGCGAAAGCAACGTGATGATTTGCCGGTTGAAGCTATCGAGATAGGCTTCTTTCGACAACAATTGCCTGACGCTTCCTATCACTGTTTCACTGTGGTAATTTTCGCCATTCATAATGATCTCAAATGCGTCCAGCAAATCATTGGCATCAAAGTCGCTTTTGACAAGCAATCCTGCAGGCGCTATTTTTTTGACGATGTTATAAAGCAAAAAGGTTTCGGAATGCGAGGTGATGATGACAATCTTGCTTTCTGGCATGTGCTTTTTAATCAATGGCGCCAAATCCTCGCCCGAATGAATCTTCTTTTCGGGATAAGGCGGCAAGGTGCTGTCGAGGAAAATGATGTCAAAAACCGTTTCAGGAGTATTGCCGGTGATAATCTTATAGGCTGCTTCACAGCTAAAACACGGCGTGGTTTCTATCCTGAGGTTTTCCTTATTATAACCTAAAATGACTTTGTAGCCTTCGATTTGCGAAGGATGGTCGTCAATCATCAGGATTTTGACGGTCATGTCGCTTCTGGCTTCAAATCGGCTGTCTTGTGCAATGTTTCGTTGGTGTGACATGTCCGTTTTTTATACTTGAAATTGGGGATAAAAATAAAATGGTGAAATTCGATCTGCATGCGGTTTATGTGTAATAAATGTTAAAACACTTCGCTCTTACTGCCTTGTTTCTTAGATTTAAATAATGAAAAGAACATTGGTCATCGGCGACATACACGGCGGGCTTCGTGCCCTGAGGCAAATCTTTGAACGGGCAAACGTCACGGTTGATGACAAGCTGGTTTTTCTTGGCGACTTTGTTGATGGCTGGAGCGAATCACCACAAGTGCTAGACTTCCTGATGCAGCTGAAAACAGCCCAAAATTGCATTTTCATACGTGGCAACCATGACGATCTGTTATTGGAATGGCTGCGCGGAAAAGACAATGAATTGTGGTACCAGCATGGCGGCGAGGCGACCATTCTCGCCTATTCTACTGTGTCGGATGAAGTGAAGACGCGTCATATTGCTTTCCTGGAAAGCCTGAAAAATTATTATCATGATGGCAACGACCGCCTTTTTGTCCATGCCGGTTTTACCAATATGCATGGCGTCACGCTCGAATATTATCCGAGATTGCTGTTTTGGGACCGCTCGCTTTGGGAAATGGCGGTCGGGCTCGACAAAGCCCTTTCAAAATTCGATTTGCGTTATCCGAAAAGGCTGTCTCTGTATAAGGAAATTTACATCGGGCATACACCTGTGACAAAAATCGGGGAAACCGTGCCGATTAATATGGCCAATGTCTGGAATGTCGATACCGGTGCGGCTTTTAAAGGCATGCTGTCGATTTTGGATGTCGACACGAAGGAATTCTGGCAAAGCGATTCACTGCCCGATTTGTATCCCGGCGAAAATGGAAGAAATTAAGCATAAAAAAACCGCCTCGTGTGAAGCGGTTCTTTTATTTTGAAATCGATTACAAGTCAAATTTGATTCCCTGTGCCAATGGCAGGTTTGTCGTATAATTGATGGTATTCGTTTGTCTTCTCATGTAGATTTTCCAGGCATCTGAACCCGATTCGCGTCCGCCGCCGGTTTCTTTTTCGCCACCGAAAGCACCGCCGATTTCAGCTCCTGAAGTTCCGATGTTGACGTTTGCAATCCCACAATCCGAACCTGTCACAGAAAGAAACCTTTCCGCTTCACGCAAATTGTTGGTCATAATGGCCGATGACAAACCTTGTGCGACGCCGTTTTGAATCGCAATCGCATTTTCGACATCGCCTGAATATTTCAGGAAGTATAACACCGGTGCGAAAGTTTCATGCTGTACGATAGAGAAATGCCCTTCCGCTTCAGCGATCGCTGGTTTTACATAACAGCCGCTTTCAAAACCTTCGCCTGATAATACGCCGCCTTCAACAAGGATTTTCCCGCCTTCAGCAACGACATTTTCAAGTGCTTTGTTATACATTTCGACTGCATGTGTATCGATTAGCGGCCCGACGTGGTTGTTCTGGTCCAATGGATTTCCGATTTTCAATTGGCCATAAGCCGACACAATGGCATCTTTTACTTTGTCGTAAATGCTTTCGTGGATGATCAATCTTCTGGTCGACGTACATCTTTGTCCCGCAGTTCCAACGGCTCCGAAAACGGCTCCGATGACAGTCATTTTAATGTCGGCATCCGGTGTGACGATGATGGCGTTGTTTCCGCCGAGTTCCAATAATGATTTGCCTAGTCTTCCG
>DATHKH010000158.1:0-2027 GCA_035286325.1 Flavobacterium sp. | reverse complement strand
ATACGAAAAATCGTAGGCCGGATTTGTTTGATAGAACGGTATCTCAATTCTAACATCTCTATACTCAATACTAATCATCAAGCAAATCCGGCCTACGATTTTTCGTATGGGCATAAGCCATGTCTTCGCGCCATTTTTCAATTTTCGCAAAGTGGCCGCTGAGCAAAACATCCGGGACTTTCCAACCTTTGTATTCTGCCGGGCGCGTATACACCGGTGGCGCAAGCAAATTGTCCTGGAAACTGTCGGTCAATGCCGATGTCTCGTCACTCAAAACGCCCGGAATCAAACGGATAATCGCATCGCTCAACACAAGTGCGCCCAATTCTCCGCCGCTCAGCACATAATCGCCAATCGAAATTTCCTTCGTGATAAAATGATCGCGCACACGTTGGTCGACGCCTTTATAATGGCCGCATAAAATGATGATGTTTTCGAGCATCGACATTTTATTCGCCATCGCCTGATTCAGGGTTTCGCCGTCGGGCGACATATAAATGATCTCATCGTAGCTGCGTTCAGACTTCAGTTTCGCAATGCAATCGTCAATCGGCTGGATGGTCATGACCATGCCCGCGCCGCCGCCAAACTGATAGTCGTCGACGCTTTTCTGCTTGTTCAGCGTATAATCGCGCAGGTTGTGAAAATGGACTTCCACAATCCCTTTGTCAATCGCGCGCTTCATAATTGAAGCCTCAAATGGGCTGCGGAGCAATTCTGGTAAAACGGTGATGATGTCGATGCGCATGAAAAAAGTTTCAGGTTTCCAAAGTTGCAAAGTTACAAAGTTTTTCAGGAGCTGTTTCCTGCTTTCCGCTACAATCTTTATTTTAAAGGATTTGCCTTTCGCTATCGCTCCAGGCGAATCCTTTAAAAAAAGGATTTCCGCTGTAATCAGGGCTAGGGCGATTTTCAAATGTTCAAATTTTCGAATCCCCAAATTAAATCCGTAAATTTGCCCCTTCAAATAATAAAAAAACAAACTATGGAAAACGGAATATACGCCAAATTCAATACGGCGAAAGGAGCAATCCTGATCAAGCTTACACATGATAAAACACCGGGAACGGTTGGGAATTTCGTCGCGCTGGCCGAAGGAAACCTTGAAAACAAGGCCACGCCACAAGGCACGCCATTTTACAACGGACTCAAATTTCACCGTGTCATTCCCGATTTTATGGTACAAGGCGGCGATCCGCAGGGAACAGGTGTTGGCGGACCGGGTTATAAATTCGACGACGAATTCCATCCCGATTTAAGGCACGATACGCCAGGTGTTTTGTCGATGGCCAATTCTGGACCCGGAAGCAACGGCTCGCAATTTTTCATCACGCATATTGCCACGCCATGGCTCGACAACAAACACACCGTTTTTGGAAATGTGGTTGAAGGACAGGATGTCGTTGATGCGATTGTGCAGGATGATGTCATCGAAAGTGTTGAAATCATCCGCGAAGGTGACGAAGCAAAAAAATGGAACGCCGTTGAAGCATTCCGCACCTTCGAAGGCTCGCGCGCCAAACGTGAAGCTGCTGTTCGTGAAGCTGCCGAAGCACAAATGGAAAAACTGGCTGCAGGATTTGAAAAAACAGACAGCGGATTGCGATACAAAATGATCCAGAAAGGCAACGGTAAAAAAGCCGAAAACGGGAAAATGGTTTCCGTGCATTATTCTGGTTCGCTTGAAAACGGGAAAGTTTTCGATTCTTCCTATACGAGAAAAAAACCGATTGAATTCCCATTGGGACAAGGCAACGTCATTGAAGGCTGGGATGAAGGCATTGCACTCTTACAGGTTGGCGACAAGGCGCGTTTCGTAATCCCGTCACATTTGGGTTACGGCGATCGTGGCGCAGGTGGCGTAATTCCGCCGAATGCGACTTTGGTTTTTGATGTCGAATTGATGGATGTCAAATAATCGGCAATATTTTTATAAGCACTCTGAAAAGGGTGCTTTTTTATTTTAAAATGCGGCATAAAAACACTTATATTTGTCACTTAAACCACACAAAATGAAAACCAGATTT
>DATHKH010000157.1:0-12899 GCA_035286325.1 Flavobacterium sp. | reverse complement strand
GTTCTCCGTCTTCGTCGTACAATACTTTTCCTTTGATGCGGACCCAATGCTCGGATTGGTCGGCCCAAATGACCCGGGCTTCATAATGCAGGTTGCCGTTAATGAGTGCATCCTCGTGTGCTTGAGCGCGAATTTCCCTGTCTTTTGGGTGAATTCTGTTGGCAAATTCACTTCGCGGAACGGAATGGTCAACGCCCCAAATATCATTGAACCTGTCGGAAGTCTGCATGTGATCGGTAACCAAATTGATTTCATAAGAACCCAAATCGGCCGATTCAATGGCAAGCCTCGCGCGTTCTTCAGCCTGTTCGATTTTCATACGCGCAATCAGTTGTTCGGTCACATCGGTAGCAACTACCAAAACACCGGCTATGCTGCCGTCATTTTCCCTGAAGGCTTCATACACAAAATCGACATATACGGTTTCAATTCCGGTTTCCCGTGGCAATTTTACGGCCACATCATAGGCTTTATATGTTTCGCCTGTCGCATAAACGTGATCCAGCAAAAGGTCAAATCCCTGGCCTTTGATTTCCTCAAGTCCGTCCATCAATTGTTTACCGACAATCTCATGGTGCTTTTTGCCCCACAATTCCAGCATTCGTTCATTGGCAATCTCAACAAAATGTTTCGGGCCTTTCAAAATACACATGGAGACTGGCGCCTGTAAAATGGTATTGCGTAAATTATCCTCGCTTTGTTCGACTTTCTGATTGGCAAGCATCAAATCAGTGACGTCTGCGGCGGTATTCATGATGCCATAAATATTCCCGGACAAATCATATAAAGGCGTAAAGCTGTAATTGAAATAGTAAGGACTGAGTTTTCCATTGACGAAAAGATCAACATGCGCATTTTTCGCATGGAAAGGAATTCCGGTGTCCAATACTTCATTCAGCTGTTCGAAAATTTCCTGGTTTTCAAGTTCCGGCAATATTTCGCGATAGCTTTTGCCGATGACATCGTCGCCTTTTCCCCAAGTATTAAGCATGACCTGATTGGCCAATTGGATTTTAAAATCTTTCCCGACATAAACGCCAATAGGAAACGGCGCATTTTCGACAACATCGCGAAAACGGTTTTCGCTTTCTGTAATCTTCTTGCGCGCCAATACTTTCTCGGTGACATCGGTCGATGAAGTCAGGATTCCGTATACTTTGCCATCAATATCAAAAATGGGCTTGTACCAAATGTCAAAATAATAATAGGCAGGTGCGCCATCCACAATAAACGTGACCTTGGATTCGGCGGAAGAATAGGGAATGCCTGTTTGATATACATTGTCAAGAATGTCCAGGAAAGGCTGGCTTATCATTTCAGGCAATGCCTCTTTGAGCGGTTTTCCGATTACGGAATCTCCTTTGCCCCATGATTTAATGACTATATCGTTGGCGAGCTTGATTGTCATTTCCGGTCCAGTCAGGAAACTGATGCGAACTGGCGATTCCTGGATGACATTGCTCAGAAGATGCTCATTTTCCTCGATTGCATTGCGGGAAAGCACCTGTTCGGAAATGTCCTGCAAGGTGCCGTTAAAACGATAGGCAATGCGCTCATTATTGAACCACGCTTTTCCTTTTGCCCTGACAATCCTTTCTTTATTTGTAGTCGGATGAATAATGGTGTATTCTATATCATATTGACCGCCGGATTCATATTGTAAAACGGATTGTATCGCGTTTGCAAGCCTTTCCCGGTCTTTTTCTGCAACCACGTTCATGGCATGGCTGAGTTCAATTTCATTTTCAGGCGGCAGCCCGAACCATTTCTTTATGCGGAGATTTCCTGTGAATTTATTTGTTTTGGGATTGAAATCCCAGGTACCGAGTTCTGTAGCTTCAATGGCAAACTGCAACTGGTTCCGGTTTTCTTCAAGGTTTTGCAGGTTTTCCACGGCTTTTGTCGTTTCATTGCATACGACCAGTACACCGCCAACTTTTTCACTTTCATCAATTACAGGACTGTAGCTGAATGTCCAATACACATCCTCGAGTTTTTCATTGCGGTAAATGGGAATCAGTTGGTCTTCACTCCATGTTGCTTCGCCACCGGCCAAGACCAGGTCTATCAAAGGTTTGATGACCGGCCAGATTTCAGGCCAGCAATCTTCTCCTTTTTGGCCTAAAGCCGAAGGATGCTTACCATTATTTCCAAGGCTTGGACGATAAGCATCGTTATAGAAACACGTCAGGTCGTCGCCCCAAAAAAGAAACATTGGAAATTTTGAATTGAGCAAAATGCTGAGTGTTGTCCGAAGACTTTGCGGCCACGAATCCGTAGGGCCAACTGAGGCAGTTGACCAATCGAAAGCGCGAATGAGGCTTTTCATTTCGCCTTCCCCGGATAAAAATCCGTTTGGGTTTGAGTAAGATGATTCGGGCTGCGTCGGCATTTATAGAAATTAGAGATGTGAAGTTAGTATTTTTTTCGAAAACTAAAATCCGCCAAAATAAATATTTAACAGGCGTTTAATCATTTTGATTGGACTAAAACCAGGTATTTCCATGCGCCTAAAGTGATTTCGTCATTGCCTTTTAGAACGTATTCGGTATTGGTGAATAATTCCCTGTATGTTCCGGCCTGGTATTTTGAATCCAGTTTCACTTTTACCTGAGTATTGCTATAATTGATAATCGGCACCACGCGATCGCCATTTTTCTCCCTTGAAAAGGAAATCACCTGCTCGGGTTTGTCGTTGAAGATGCGTATCATTACGCCACCTTGGTTTCCGTTCCAAAGCGCATGGTTTTTATGTTTGAGGCCGAAGAGTTTTCTGAACAGTTCTTCGTAAGGCATCTTACTCCAATCGATCAAATCTTTGTCGAAAAACTTCAGCGAGCGGTCTAATCCGGCTTCCTGGCCGCCATAAACCAAAGGCATTCCATTGACAGTTCCGCACAAAACCATCGATGCCTCGAGTCCGCCGCCAAAATTGGCGATCTGGTTGCCATTCCAGGAATTCATGTCATGGTTGTCGGTAAATGTCATGCGGTAGCCGTTGCGCGGGAATGTGCTCACATCATGCGCCATATATTCGATAAGCCCGGCGATGCTTTTTTTGTCACGGGTTACGGCCGCCATATTGTTCCAAAGTGTCCAGGAATAGGTCATATCGAAAGCTTTTTGGTGCAAATCGCGCGATTCCCATTCGGCGAGCATGAAAACAGGTTTTGCGGCATCCATTTCTTCGCGTGCATTGTCCCAGAAATCGGTTGGGATGAAACCCGCGGTGTCGCAACGATAGCCATCGATATTAAAATTTTTGACCCAATAAACGAGCGCTTTGGTCATGTATTTCCGCAATCCGGGTTTGTCGTAATCGAAGTCAATGACATCATCCCAGTCGTACCACGGCGTTGGCTGAAAATTCCCTTCGGGCGTTTTGGAATACCAGTCTGGATGGTCTTTGGCGAGCGCGTTGTCCCAGGCAGAATGGTTTGCGACCCAGTCAATGATCACATGCATTCCCATTTCATGGATTTTATCTACGAGGTGTTTGAAATCTGCTTTTGTACCGAATTCAGGATTTACGCCATAATAATCTTTCACGGAATATTCGCTTCCAAGACTTCCTTTGCGTTTTTCAATTCCAATTGGATGGATGGGCATGAGCCAGATAATGTCGATTCCCATTGCCTTGATTCTTGGCAAATGCGCTTCAAAAGCCTTGAATGTGCCTTCCGGAGTGAATTGGCGGACATTGACTTCATATATAGCGGCATTTTTGGACCATTCGGGATGTTTCACTTCAACATATTCCTTTGGCTGGTATCGCGCATCTCCGCTTTCCGTTGTATTTTCTTTTTTGTCAGATGTATTACAGCTTAGGACAGCCAGCAGAAAAACGAATAAAGCGCTTTTGGATAAGGAAAGTTTCATAGCCCTGATTTTGAGATTATTCCAAAGATATAAAATGCGTGGATTAAAAATTAACAGTCATGTCAGATTTTCGACTAATTTTTTCAGTTTATATTTTTAGCTTTGTTACATAAAAAAAACAATATGAATAAATTGTATATCGCTGCGGCATTGGTTTTTGGAATGGCCCAGGCCAGTTTCGCACAAGGAAAAGGAAAAGTCGAATTCGGGCTTAACATTGGTGTCAACACTTCGTCGATTTCCGATTCGGAAAACCAATCGGATAGCGGAACCGGAATGAACATCGGCGCTTCAGCTGATTATTATTTTTCGGATAGCTGGAGTATCAAAGGGAAACTGATTTACGATGAGAAAGGCTGGGATAATGATTATATTGATGTAGAGGACGGCAGTGGTTTTATCACGACATATAAGACTAATGTCAACGTAAATTACCTGACGGTGCCAATCATGGCGAATTGGCATTTTGCGCCAAAAAGAAATTGGTATTTGAGTTTTGGTCCTTATGCCGGTTTTTTGCTCAACGCTAAAGAAACGAGATTCGATACCGATTTAAAAGAAGCGTTCAACACCAATGATTTTGGTTTGGCTTTTGGAATAGGCGTCAAAATCCCGGTCTCAAACAAGTTGAAAATTTCCCTGGAGTATGAAGGACAAGGTGGTTTTAGTGATATTTTTAAAGACAATTCGGGTGATGCCATCCAGAATTCCAGAAACTCGTTTAATGCAGGCATTAATTTCATGATGAATTAATCCTGATAATAAAAATAAGAAATCCGCCATTAGAGCGGATTTTTTATTTTATACCATTGGAAATTCCCACCAACAATTGGTCGCATTTTTCCATCTCATTTCCGATATACGAGATATGATTGTCCGGTCGCAACAAAATGTAAAAGTCTTTATGCTTTTCAAATGCGGCGGGGATTTCTCCAAACGAATAAGTGCTTATTTTGATTTTTAAATCAACTCGCGTTTTGTAATCGTTGTTTGTGGGATTGCCAAAGAAAAGCAATTTAAAAGTTGGCTTGTTGAGGTAGCCATAAATTTGGCTGCCGTCGGAAAATACAAAATAGGGCATACGGTCACCGGCCTTAATATTGTTTAATGAACTTTTTACTGACAAACTGCTGTCGGGATAGGCAATGCCAATTTGTGACAGCAGCGGAAAAAAACGTTTTTTCAAAAATGATGTTCTGACCATAAAACCCATCAGTTTCGGGAAAATCCTTAGCCGTAAAAAGTTCATGAAACCTGTCGTTCCTGCCATGATATCAAAAATCCGGTCTGTTGTCTGGAGCAAATGTTTGGCATTTTGCAACCGTTCGGCATTGTAGGTTTCCAGCAGCTGTGGTTTGGCTTCCCCGCGAATCACCAAAGCGAGTTTCCACGCGAGGTTATAGGCGTCCTGGATTCCGGTATTCATTCCCTGGCCGCCGGCTGGCGTATGAATGTGTGCGGCGTCACCGGCGATAAATACATTTCCTTTGTTGAATATATTCGCCATCCGGCTGTGGACTTTATAGGTTGCAAACCATTTGATTTCCTCAAATTCCACCGGCGATATAATTTGTGCTTTAATCGATTCCTGAATATCGGAAAATTGATATTGCTCATGGTCTTCGTCGGCATCGGGCAAAATCCCAATGATGCGGTAATGGCCTTCGCCTTCCATCGGAAAAAAGAGAATGAAGCCTTTTTTGATGAGGTACATGAACAATTCATCCTTGTTGATGACCGGGCTTTTTAAAGTAACATCGGCGACATAAAATATTTTTGGGATTGTGTCGCCTTCGAATGTGCAGCCCAATTGGTGCCGGACCGGGCTTGATGAGCCGTCGCAGCCAATCAGATATTGCGCGTCAATTTGCCGTATTGTTCCATTGCTGTCATTGCAGAATACTGAAACGCCATTTTCATGTTGCACAAAATGGCTGAATTCGGATTTCCAGTTGACCTGTTCCCCATTTTTAGAAAGATATTCCGCGAGAAGCGTTTCAGTTTTGCTTTGTTCCAATGACAATGCAAATGGAAAGGCGCTCATGCCTTCGCCAAATCGGGCAAAATCAACGCCGACTTTTTGCCTGCCTTTATAAAACAAACGTATGGCGGTTGTCATTCGTCCACGTTTTATGGCTTCTTCAGCAATCCCGAGTTCATCGAAAATTTCCATGGATCGCGCCTGGACAACAACTGCTTTTGAAAGGATTGTGGTTTTTTCGTTTTTTTCGGTAATGATGAAATCAATGCCATACCGTGTCAGTTGCGCAGCCATACTCAGTCCGGTCGGGCCGGCGCCAACAATGACGACCTTGGTTTTTAAAACCTGATTTTCCATAAACATGGGTTTACTGCTAAGATAGCGATAAATTTTTTCAGGTTTTCATTTTATCGAAAAGGAGTTTATTGTGCAATAAGTTTTCCTGTGGCCAATATTTGGCCTTCCTGTACAAATTCATAGCAATATATGCCGTCGGCCAGGCCATTCTTGTCCAAAACCATTTGCGTCCCGGAAATATTTCGCATTTCCCTGACTTTTCTTCCGGTCATATCAAAGAGAAACAGCGTCGCATTTTCCAATTCGGTACCAAAAGAAATTTCGGCACGAGTGCTAAATGGGTTCGGATACACCAAAAACGGTGCATTCATCGCCACATTTGGAGTTGCCAAACTGCCCTGGAATTCGCGGGCGCCAATGTCGATGATTCCGTTTTTGATTCTTGGATTTCCGTCAAAATCGGTTTCACTATTGATTTGCAAAACCGGATTTCCTGCATTGATGCAACTGCTTGTCGGAAGCAATTGTAGTGTCGGCGTTGGCAAAACGGCGTTAACCAATCCCGGATTGACATAAATGGAATTGCTGTCTTGCTGGGATCCGTTCTTATAGGCCAGAAATGAGCTATAACTTGCCAAACCCCAATAAACGATAAAACTATTCTGGACTCCTGCCGGAGTATACCAGCAATTGTAATTGATCAGGTTATTTTGCTGCGGCACGATATCGTCTAAGGTCATCATGATATTCTGGCTGTTGGCATAAATCAGGTTTTCCTCAAAAACACAATTGGAAACTTTTGATATCGTGAGTTCGGGCATGCCTGTCAACAATGCATTATTCTGGAAAAAAGTATTGTTCCTGACAGTGCTGAACAACACCTGGCCGGTGGTTGCAGTCGTATAGCCGCCAATCGCCAGTCCGCTGTTCTGGTTGCCGTAAATGAGGTTATTCTTTACCGTAATGTAGCTTGAATCGCCGTCCTGCTCACATCCGACTTCAATGCCAAGACCATTTTGGTAGCAGTTGTTTTTTTCAATGGTGATGCTTTCTGCGCCATCGACATATATTCCGGCCGATACTGCCAAAGATGATATGTTCCTGTAACAGCTGTTATTGGTTATGACACCATTTCGGGGTTTATCCGTTTCGGGATTGTCGCTTTTCCCATAATTGCCAAGCATGTCAATTCCAATATTGTTATTGTCATGGATGGCGCTATTTTTTACGATAAACCCATCAATGTTGCCACTGATCGTCAGCGCTTCGCTATATCCGAGGATGTTGTTGGAAATGTTGCAGCCGTCAACGGTGACATCGGTTACTCCGCCGTTCCTGCCCACGATTTCCATTCCCCATGCATTATTTGAAGCTGAAGGAATGGCCGCGGTACTATTTGTCCACCCGATATTGCTGATATTGATGTTTTTAAAAACCAAGCCTGAAGACGAACCATTCTGTGTCGTGTTGACATGGATACCTTTGGCATAATTCACGGTCAGGTTTTTTATCGTCAGGTTTTCAAATTGCAGAAAGTGCTTGTCGAGGATTTCGAGCATGACTGTTCCTGTAGTTCCGGTTCCGTCGATGATTACAACGTCAATGCCGAAATTGCGGAATATGATCGGGTTGCCGCTTGTCCCATTTACATTGATGGTTAAATTCTCGTGGTATGTTCCGCCCTTGATTTGGACAATGCTATTTGGTATAGCGCTATTGCAGGCTTTCTGGATTGTTTTCCAGGCATTTAGTTGGCTTATCCCACTATAGTTGTCATTCCCATTAATCGCGTCCACGTAATAATTGGTTTGCGCATGGGCATAAACTGACATTACGGTAAGGATTAGCGTAATTATTTTTCTCACGGAATTAAGTTTTCGGAGCTGAAATTATATAAATCTAAGTTAAGGAAAGATTTTACTCGTTAAAAAGATAAATTTTCGGATTAATGACGTGTTTTTGAATGTGTTATAAAACGGTAATTAAAAAGCACAAGCTTTCACTTGCAGATGCTTGCATATAAAAAACCTGTTTCTAAATCAAATAGACATCAAATTTCATTAAAATGATAAGTCCAGCCTGGAAAATACTAAGACTATATTGTTGCATATATCATTTAAATTTATAAATTTGTTCCTATATCTACCCTAGTCTAGGAGAAAATACATCCTTTCACTACCCAATTTATTTTGCGCTGTCGCGAACCGCTATTGTTGCGGGTATTTGTTATTTCAAAAAAATTACTGGCTTTTTTTATGATTTTTTGCCTGTTTGGTTTAAAAACTAAACTAAACTAAACATAATCCCTAATGAAAAAAAAATACATATTATTGATTGACGATGACCCGGATGAATTTGATTTCTTTCTCTCCGCCATCAATAAAATTCCCGATTTTTTCGAGTGTGGCTATGCTGTGAGCGCTGCTGCAGCCATTTCATTGCTAGAG
Source organism: Flavobacterium sp. (assembly GCA_035286325.1). Classification (GTDB taxonomy): domain Bacteria; phylum Bacteroidota; class Bacteroidia; order Flavobacteriales; family Flavobacteriaceae; genus Flavobacterium. The sequence continues at coordinate 4,295 of DATHKH010000157.1, read as the reverse complement.
GATTTTCTGCCGGACTATATTTTTGTGGATATGAATATGCCGTTGGTCAACGGCATTGAATGTACCAAAAAACTTAAAAACATCGACAGCGTTTCAAATGTTCCCATTTATATTTACACCACGGGATATGACGAAATATTAAAGAAAAAAGCGCTTCTTAATGGCGCTTCGGGTTGTCTCAAAAAACCATCGAAACCAAGTCTTTTGGCAGACATACTGACTTCATTGCACCACAACGGAAAACCCTGATATTATACTGGAAAAAAACAACATATGGTTGTTCCTTGTCCAAGTTTACTTTCTGCAATGATTGTTCCGCCGTGCAGTTCTGTAATTTTGCGGCAAATGGCCAATCCGATTCCCGAGCCTTTATACTTTTTGTCGTGGATGCGGTAAAACATCTGGAATACTTTTTCAGTTTCTTCTTCTTCGGAAAAACCGATACCATTATCATGGAATGAGATTCTATGTAAGTTTCCACTTGGTTTCTCTACAATATCATGGGTAATTCTGAGATGCAGCCTGACTTCGGGTTTGCGGAACTTCAAGGCGTTATCCACCAAATGAAAGAACAACAGCGTCAGCAGGAATGAATATCCGTTGATAACGGGCAGTTTTTCACTCTCGATCTCCGGATCCGCTTCCTTGATTTTTTCGGCCAGGTCTTTCTGCACCTTTTCGAGAATCTCATTCAAATTGACCGCTGTCAGGTTGTTATCCATCGTTTGGATTTTGGAAAACGATACGATATCGTCTGTCAGCAGTTTCATTTTCTGGATGGAAGATTGGGCTTTCCTCAAATTGGCTTTGCCCGGATTACTCAATTTGGCCGCTTCGTGTGAAATGACAAACTCGAGATTGGTATATAAGGTTTCAAGCGTTTCCATATAATCGAACGCTGCAACGGAAGTAAATGTTTTCAATTCGTCGTTGAGCGATTGCAGTTCCCTGTTTTTTTCCCGCAGCGATTTGTTGAGTGCGTGGATTTTTTTCTCCGCTTCTTCCTTATGTGTAAAGTTATACACCATCAGAATGCCGCCGTCATATTTACTGATCGAATAATTCATCCAGTCTTTATCATCCGCATTGTGGTGGACAAATGAGTTTGATATGCCGGTATTGACAACGGCAGCCATCTTTTCGAAGAGCGCAACGTCATCAGTAGGATGGATGCTGTTTCCCCGGAGTGGTTTGTCGGATATTTTCTCTGCGGTGACATTGGCAAAAGTGCATTTAAATCCAGTAACGATATGGTTCGGCCCACGCACTGCTTGCATGACAACTACAGCCACAGGCATCGTATTAAGTACAGCATGGAATAATTTGCTGCTCAATGCGATCTGGAGTTCTTGCGAACTGAACGCTGAAAAAACATCTTGGCTCATAAGAAATAAGCCGCTGCCTTTTAAGACTGATGAATACACTCAACAGCCTTACCAGCTAAACGAAAAATAAAAAAATAGAAGTTAGAAGGATAAATGATACGGGAAAGTTGTATCGACTGAAGGGTATGTATTTATCCTGCTTGGCAGCGGTGAACCAAATGTATTGATATATTAACAGCCCTGCAACATTTATCTTAAAATTTATTCAGAAAACGACGACTAAAATTTGGAAAGCGCACAGAATAAATCCGTTATAAAATAAAAAATCCGTTCTGCTTTAACAAAACGGATTTTATAATTTTTAATTTGTGGGTTTACAAGTGGATCACTTCGCCATAAGCATCGGCGGCAGCTTCCATAATCGCTTCACTCATCGTTGGATGCGGATGCACCGATTTGATGATTTCATGGCCTGTTGTTTCCAATTTCCTGGCGACAACCGCTTCGGCAATCATATCGGTTACGCCTGCACCAATCATGTGGCAGCCCAGCCATTCGCCATATTTCGCATCGAAAATGACTTTGACGAAACCATCCGGAGTTCCGGCAGCTTTCGCTTTTCCTGATGCAGAGAATGGGAATTTCCCGATTTTCAATTCGTAGCCTTTTTCCTTGGCCTGTTTTTCAGTCAAGCCAACAGAAGCGATTTCAGGCGTTGCATACGTACAGCCCGGAATGTTTCCATAATCGATTTTGTCTACGTGCAAACCTGCGATTTTCTCGACACAGGTAATGCCTTCAGCAGAAGCGACGTGCGCCAATGCCTGTCCCGGAACGACATCGCCAATGGCATAATAGCCCGGAATATTGGTTTGGTAGAAATCGTTGACCAATATTTTGTCCCTGTCGGTTGCAATACCACATTCCTCCAAGCCGATGTTTTCAATATTTGTTTTGATACCGACAGCGGAAAGCAAAATTTCAGCTTCGATGACTTCTTCGCCTTTTGCCGTTTTGACAGTCGCTTTTACGCCATTTCCTGAAGTGTCGATTTTCTCAACAGACGAATTTGTCATGATTTTCACGCCGGCTTTTTTCATCGAGCGTTCCATTTGTTTCGAGATGTCTTCGTCTTCCAAAGGAACGATGTTGGGCAAAAATTCGACAACAGTGACTTCCGTTCCCATCGAATTGTAGAAATGGGCAAACTCAATTCCAATCGCCCCTGAACCAACGACAATCATCGATTTTGGCTGTGTTGGCAAATTCATCGCTTGCCTGTAGCCAATGACTTTTTTCCCGTCTTGCGGCAGGTTTGGCAATTCACGGGAGCGCGCGCCAGTGGCAATGATGATATGGTCGGCTGAATATTCAGTTGTCGTTCCGTCGGCAGCCTTGACATCGATTTTCTTTCCGGGTTTCAGTTTTCCGGCGCCATCAATGACATCGATCTTATTTTTTTTCATCAGGAACTGGATGCCTTTGCTCATGTCGCCGGCAACACCGCGCGAACGGGCAATTACGGCCCCGAAATCCTTGTCGAAAGCTGGAACTGTCAGTCCATAATCAGCGGCATGTTTGAGGTAATCAAAAACCTGTGCCGATTTCAACAATGCTTTTGTCGGGATACAACCCCAGTTGAGGCAAATGCCGCCGAGGTTTTCCTTTTCGATGATGGCGGTCTTAAAACCCAGTTGTGACGCCCTGATGGCAGCTACATAACCGCCCGGGCCACTTCCTAAAACTATAATATCGTATTTCATTTGCTGTAATTATTGTGTTCTAAATTGTATGCGAAAATAAGCATTTATTTTGATAATTTGGCGTCCGTTCAATTAATGCGGCTCATTGATATTCCACATCTTTTTCACGATGGAAACAATGGTCGTCGCCAATATCGCACCGAGGAAAGCCAGGAAAATATCTTTTTGCGCATCCCAAACGTCGCCTTGCAATCCGAGATAAGCATCGCCTTGTTCAGGAAAAAATACATCGGCGACAGCCCATTCGACCAATTCATAAAAAGCGCTGATGGAAAGGGTAATCTCAATCGGCAATGTCCATGCGACCCAACTTGGGAATTTCAGCCATTTCAGGAACATCTCGCGCATCGGGTAGGCGAGCAGGAATCCAAAACTGAAATGCACGATACGGTCGTATTGGTTCCTTTTCAAATCCAACGCATCTTTGAGCCAATAGCCAAACGGGTTTTCGGCATACGTATATTTTGAGCCATAAACGTGCAAACACAAATAGATGCAGATCAGCAAATAACTCAAATCGCTGAACTGGTATTTTTTGTATGTGAAAATCATGAATCCCAAAAAGAGGAATACCAATGTGTTTTCGAGAAGCCAGTTCGACGTATCGGTATTTCCAATAAAAGAATTGATCCAGCAAATGACAAAAACGGAAATGAAAACTTTAAGCCAGTGGTTCTGTTTCAGTCCGCTGCGTTCTTTGGAAATTGCGATCGTAAATGCCATAAAATATAATTAGCTGTTTTCTTCGACAAGGAATTGTGAAAAATACAAATTTCTGTAATAGCCTTCCGTGCGGTTCAGCAATTCCTGGTGCGTGCCTTGCTCGACGACCAATCCTTTATCCATGACGACAATCTTATCGGCATTGATGACTGTCGCCAATCGATGCGCAATGACAATCGATGTCCGGCCTTTCGTAACCGTTTCCGTCGCACGCTGGATCAGCTCTTCAGAATACGTATCAATCGATGATGTCGCTTCGTCCAAAATCAAAATCCCGGGATTGCTGACATAAGCGCGTAAAAATGCAATCAGTTGGCGTTGTCCCGAAGACAACATGACGCCACGTTCCTTGACATTGTATTCATAACCGTGCGGCAAACTGAGGATAAAGTCGTGCACGCCGATTTTTTTCGCAGCGGCAATCACATGTTCGTATGTTATGTCAGGATTGTGAAGAGTAATGTTATGCAATATCGTATCGGCA
>DATHKH010000156.1:0-3613 GCA_035286325.1 Flavobacterium sp. | reverse complement strand
GGACCGGAAAACGGTCAAAATAATCATTGAAGGTATTGACACTGACGGCCAGGTCATTTCTGAAACCAGGATTTTAAATCTCAAATAACAAAAAACCCGAAGACAAACGCTTCGGGCTTTTTAATTTATTCTTCAGGCTTTTCCTGGGGCTTTAGCTTTTTGCCAAACTTCAGCAACACCGGAACCATCGTAATCAGGACAAGCCCTATGACGATGAGCTCAATGTGTTCTTTGAGGTCTATCTCATAATTCTTGAGTAAAAATCCATATAGATAATGCCCGGAAAAGATCAGGCTGAATGACCATAAAAAAGAACTGATGATGTTATAGAACATGAATCGTTTTTTCTCCATCATCACAATTCCGGCGACTATGGGTGCGAACGTCCTGAAGATTGGCAGGAAACGCGCAAAAATAATGGCCCTTCCACCGTGTTTTTCGAAAAATTCCTTGGACTGGATCAGGTATTTCTTTTTGAACCAGAAACTGTCTTTCTTGTTGTATAAATAATAACCGCTTTTGGATCCAAACCAATAACCGGCCATATTCCCTACAATACCTGCAAGGCCAACCAACGCCGACAATAAAGTCACATTGAGGAAACTGCTGTTGATGCAAATGATATTCTCGATCAATTCTCGGTTGTAAATTCCGGAAAGGAAAAGCAGACTGTCGCCGGGCAAAAAGAAACCTGCAAAAAGACCAGTTTCGGCAAATACAATAAATAAAACGATATAAAGTCCGAGCTTTATTCCGTTTACATCAAAATGAATATAAAACAATGGATCAATAAGATTCTTCCAGTCAAAATCGTTCATGCAGTTGGGCTTTTACAAAAAAATTAGCGCGTGTGAAAGTAAGTATAATTTCCCTTAACCACAATTATATCCTGTTCTTTCACCTTTTATTAACGCGAATATAATGCATACAACATCAGGATAGCCATGACAATCATGATGCTGTTTTCAATGAATGTGGCTTTGGTCATCGGGAGCTTTAATGCGGTTCCGAGACAGGCACATTGTATCGATTTCTTGTCGAGCAATACTTTGGTTACGCCAATTGTCGTGATTCCAAGGATAATTATTGTCGCAACCAGCGCCATGCCGATTTCGAATCGCAATAAAAACATTAATCCTAAAGCGGTTTCGACAAAAGGATAAATGACGGCATAAACCGAAACCTTTTTCGCCAAAGGATCGTACATCCGGAATGAATCCGGAAAGCCTTTCAAATCGAGCATCTTGAAAAAACTAAAGACGATAAAAAAGATTCCCATAAAATCAAGCATAAAACCATCGGCATTCCATGGATTCCGGTTCAGCAGCACAGCCGCAATCGCAATGTATCCTAAAATCAGGAACAGCGGAAACAATTGTTGCCATTCCGTTTTTTCTTTAATTGCCATTTCTTCCACAGGCATTTTTGTCTTTTCGGAAATGGCGTATTTTTCCGGAAGTGCCTTTTCGAACACTTCGAGCGGGATATGGTTTTCCATCTCGATTTCGGCCTCGCCTTTTTCAAGATTCACCGAAACCGCTTTGACGCCTTCAACAGCAGACAATTTCGATTCTACTCCGGCCCTGCAGCCATTGCAGGTCATTCCGGTTACTGAATAAGTGTGTTTCATTTTCTTTCGTATAAACAACAGCCAGGCAGTTTTTTGTAATCCTCATCAACCGCTTTCACTTCGTCGGTGTCGTGGCCAGCTTTGGCAACCGCTTTTTTGACATCCAGAATGGACGCTTTTTCTTCATTCAGGATCAGGTGCAGCATATGATCATCGATATGCCAGTCTGCCGATTTGACTCCGGAAACGGAAAACGCCGCTTTTTCAATGCGTTTTTTGCATTGCTCGCAATTGCCGCTGACTTCAATGTCATACTTGGCATTTTTATTTTTTTTCTCTTGTGCTTGTGATGCGAATCCGACGAATGCCAACAGCACCACAAAAATTATATTTTTCATTTTTTAATATTTTAAATTATTTGATTTTGAATCTTAGTCCGGCATAATACATCTGTCCGAAAACCGGCGCATAAACAATAGAACTGTCGAACGTATTCCCAAACGGGTTATCGCTTCCCAATATTGCCTTTTCCTGGCTGTAATTGCCGATGTTTTCACCGCCGATATATACTTCAAAAGCAGATGAAAACGCCCGCGTAACCTGCGCATTCATCAGCGAAAATGACGGCGAATATTCCGGAAACCTGTCAGCCGGCGGATTTGTTGCGGTATTGGGCAACCTTTGTTCGCCCATCCAATTGTAAGTAAAGTCAAACTTCCATTGCTCTCCTTTTTCAGCGATATGCGTTTCATAGGAAAGATTGGCGAAAAACCGGTGCTTTGCCTGTAATGGGCGTTCGAAATTCCCACTGAGGTATTCCGTTTGGATGTCGTAATATTTATACGCAGTGCGCAAATTGAAGTGCATCGCGAATTCATAATTGAATTCCACCTGCAAACTATTGGCAAACGATTTTCCGTTATAAAACAAAGCCTGTTGTGGCGATGCATACAAATCGACGACAGCCTGGTTTTGGAAATCGGTCCTGTAAAAATCAAACCCGGCATCGGCAGTTTTCCCGAAAAGCTGGAAACCCTGTGAAAAACTGAGTCCGTAATTCCATGCGATTTCAGGATTCAGCCCATAAATCCTTCCGCCTGAATTGAGAATGTCAAATGTGCGCGAACTCGCAAAAAGCGATTGGTTTTCAGCAAAAATATTGGCAGCGCGTTTTCCCCTTCCGGCTGAAGCACGCAAAACGCCTTTCTTCCACGGATTGTATCTCATATGCAATCGCGGTGTGAAAAATGTCCCCAAACGATTGTGATTGTCAATCCTTGCACCAGCAATCAGGCTGAAATTATCGGTGTTGTCGAACGTGTATTCGAAAAATGCGCCGACGGAATTGTCGATCCTGTTGAAATCGTTTACAATATTCGGGACACCAACATATTCATCATATTTGTCATATGTGAAATTCAGGCCGGTCGCAAATTTATGCTTCGTATTGTTGATGATCGAATTGAAAATCAGGTTCGAATAAAAGCTCTTCTGACTGATGTCGTATCGGTTAAAGCCAAAATAAGAATCCTGGTCATGGACATTGAAGGCATTCTGGAAGCCGATGCTTTGGAACGGCATATCGGGAAAAACGTAACCGATTTTCGTCGCGACGTCAGCGCGCCGCGTATTGATTTCAGAACCCCAATGGTTCGTTGTGAATTTGTCGCGGTCTGCATCAAAACCGACTTCGCCGGTTTGCTTTTCGTCGTTCATATACCGCAAGCTGATGAAACTCACCCAACCTTTTTCGGCATTGTAATACTGCCAGCGGTTCATGACATTGATTTGCTTTGCCAGCGGATTGTCGAGAAAGCCGTCGTCGTTCATGTCGTTTTTCGAAACCCGTGCATTGCCATGGACGAAAAGGCTTGTCGACCATTTGTCTGAAAGCTTGCGGTTGAAATGGGTATTGACTTCAAACCGCGAATCGGTCGAGCCATATACATTCAGAAAAAACGGGATATCGTTTATGGGCTTGATGAGTTCTGTATTGATTTGGCCCGAAATGCTTTCATAACCATTGACAACCGAGCCCGCGCC
>DATHKH010000155.1:0-4697 GCA_035286325.1 Flavobacterium sp. | reverse complement strand
GATTTTGACCGCCCATTTTTCGGCAGCGCGGAAACCCGGCGTGGTTTTGCGCGTGTCGAGGACTTTGGTTTTTGTGCCTTTGAGCAAATCGACATAATGTGCGGTTTTCGTCGCGATCGCCGACATGCGCTGCATCGAATTCAGCACCAGGCGTTCGGCTTTTAATATCGATTGGGAACTTCCGGAAACGTGAAAGACGATGTCGCCATATTTTACGGGCGTTCCGTCGTTGATGAAAATTTCGACTTCCAAATCGGCGTCAACATAATCAAAAATCATTTTCGCAAACGCAACGCCGGCAATGATGCCGTTGTCCTTGACGATGAGTTTTGCCCTGCCTTTGGCGGAAGCCGGAATACACGCAAGCGAACTGTGGTCGCCACTGCCGACATCTTCGCGGATGCCATTGGCAACAATTAAATCAAGTTCCGACTGAAATTGGGATTCGCTGATCATAAAAATGTAATGAGTGGCTAAAATAGGATATATTTTATGGATTTGGAAATTTTAGGAATGCCAGTTTGAAAAATCAAGATGTTTATGGAAGGATATGTATATTTGGTAGTTTATAAGCAACCATTGGAAAATATCTACAAAAATTAAAATTATTCTATGTACGACTTACCATATCATAAAGAAGAAGATGAACAGGAAATAAAAGATTTTATAAACCAATACCCTTTTGCATTTTTAACGGGTTGCGATGTGCAGAACAAGCCTATTGCCACGCAAGTTCCCGTATTCATTGAAGAAAAAAACGGCAAAAAAATATTGCGGGGACACATCATGAAAAATACGGATCACCATAGGGCATTTTTAAAAAATGAAAATGTTTTGGTGGTCTTTACCGGCAAAAGTACTTATGTAAGTGGCACTTGGTATAGCAATCCGTATATCCCTTCGACATGGAATTACATGAGTGTGCACATAAAAGGCCTAATTCGGTTTCTTGATGACGAAGCATTGGAAGAAGTGCTTAGACTAACTTCTCTTCATTTTGAGAATAATGACAAAAGTTCAACAACTGTTTATGATAATATTCCTGACAAATTTAAGCAAAGAGTTATGAATGCTATAGTGGCTTTTGAAATTGAAGTTTTGGAAATAGACACTGTTTTCAAATTAAGCCAGGATAGGGATGCGAAAAGTTATCAAAATATAATCGAACAATTAAAGCTAGGAAACCATGACGGGCAGGTCATTGCCGCAGAAATGGAAAAAAGATTTAAAAAAGTTTTTGGGGCCGAAAACAACCCAATTATAAACGAAAACATAGCCTAATAAATAAATTTATGAAACTCGAAAACCGCAAAGAAAAAGTAGTCTCACTCCCAAGTTTTTTCAAACGGCTTGCCCGTTACAGCCTGTTCGCCATGTTCCTGATTGTCTTTTCACTTGGATTAGGCATTGTCGGTTATGAGCATTTTGGGCATTTGAACCTCATCGACAGCATCCATATGTCGAGTATGATTTTGACAGGAATGGGTCCGGTGGCCAACATGGATTCCGACAGCGCCAAATTGTTCTCGTCTTTTTATGCGTTGTACAGCGGCGTCGCATTTTTGAGTATCACGGCCGTTTTCTTTGCTCCGATTATCCACAGGGTATTGCACATTTTGCAGGTCGAAAGTGATGGAAAATAATCTTTAATGCAGAATGGAGCCTGCGATTAATTATTGATTACCTTTGAAAAAACGGGTATTCGCTGTAATAATACCGCCCTTTAACAAATCTGGATATGCCGGCAAAAAAAAATTCCAAGCCTTCTGCGACTACGCAAAATTTCCCAATTGTAGGCATAGGCGCTTCTGCGGGCGGTCTTGACGCTTTTAAGCAATTCCTGAAAGCAGTGCCCGAAGATTCCGGGATGGCTTATGTATTTGTCCAGCATCTTGATCCTTCACACGAAAGCATCCTTCCTGACATCCTTTCACGGGTGACGAATATTCCGGTAAACGAAATCACCGATGATATCCATCTGGCGCCAAACCATGTTTATGTCATTCCCGAAAATAAGACACTGACTTCCATGGATGGCGTTTTAAAGCTCACGCCGCGCAATAAATTAAAAACAAATCTTGCCATCGACGTCTTTTTCACATCGTTGGCCGAAGTACACCATAGCCTTGCCATCGGCGTCGTATTGTCGGGAAATGGATCTGACGGCACACTTGGATTGAAAGCCATAAAGGCATACGGCGGAATCACTTTCGCACAAGACCAGAAATCTGCAGCCAATGGCGATATGCCACAGCATGCGGTTGATGGCGGTGCAGTGGATTTTATCCTGTCGCCAGCAGCAATCCCATTGGAAATATTAGCATTGTTGGATAAAAGCCACGCCTTAGGAAAACACGATAACGATGAAAGCACTTTCCAGGATATCCTTGTATTGCTGCGCCAACACAGCGGTGTGGATTTTACGTATTACAAACAAACGACCATCCGAAGGCGTATTGCCCGAAGAATGGCCATCAGCAAAAGTGCGAATATTGTCGCCTATCTTAAATTTTTGCAGAAGAATAAAACCGCACCCGGGGAATTGTTTAATGATCTGCTGATTCCTGTGACGACATTTTTCAGGGATCCGAAAATTTTCCAGTCGGTTGCCAAAAATGTTTTTCCTGAGCTTGTCAAAAATACGTCCGCAGTCAATTCCATCCGCATTTGGATTGCAGGCTGTTCTACTGGTGAAGAAGCTTATACGCTTGCCATTTCGCTACATGAGTTTTTAGGGGAAAACCTTATGGGAACCCAAATACAGGTTTTTGCTTCCGACATTTCAGAAGTCGCCATCGCAAAAGCACGCATCGGATTCTATAGCAAATCACAACTGTTGAATGTTTCTGACGCAATTCTGAAAAAATATTTTACAAAAAACCACAACGGATATATCGTAAATCGCCAGATTCGCGACCTGTGCGTGTTTGCCGTGCACAATTTCCTCAAAGATCCGCCTTTCGCGAAAATGAACTTGGTTGCGTGCAGGAATGTCCTGATTTATATGGATTCTTTTCTGCAAAAGAAAGCGCTCTCGACTTTTCATTACGCCCTTAGGGATAATGGATTCCTGCTGCTCGGCAAATCGGAAACGACAAACCCTGCAGAAGAACTTTTTACACCTTTTGCCAAATCAGCCAAAATTTACAGCCGCAAATATGTTCCCGGCCGTGCTGCACGACTGGCAATAAATGGCAATGACGAATATCCAAATGATGCATCCCGAAAAATTTTGAAGCCCGAAATCCCAAAAACCGATTTTCGCAAAAGTGCCGAATCGGTGCTGCTTTCAAAATATACGCCTGCGAGCGTGGTAATCAATGCCCAGATGGACATCGTACACATTCATGGTGCCATTGCATCGTTTCTTGAGCCGTCGCCTGGAAAACCAACTTTCAACCTGCTGAAAATGGCGCGGGAAGGATTGGCATATGACCTTAGAAATACACTGCATAAAGTCCGCGAAACTGGAAACCCAGGTATTAAAGAAGGTATTCCCGTAAAAATTAACGGCAAGACGATTGATGTCAGCATAGAGATACTACCGCTGACGGATACGGTCGAACCGCATTTCCTGATTCTTTTCTACAGGACTTTGTCTTATAAAAAAGAACAAGACGTCAATTTATCTGATGAAGAAATCAGTACCGATGAAAACCTGAAACGCATCAGGCAACTGGAAAAAGAACTCGCGCAAACCCATCAGGATGTGCATGCCATTACCGAAGACCAGGATGCGTTCAACGAAGAACTGCAAAGTGCCAACGAAGAACTGATGAGCGGCAGTGAAGAACTGCAAAGCCTGAATGAGGAACTGGAAACGTCAAAAGAAGAGCTGCAATCGAGCAATGAGGAACTGATCATCATCAACCAGGAATTGCTTGACAAACAGGACATCATCAACATCTCCAAAGAATATACCGAAGCCATCATCGCAACGCTCCGGGAACCGATTGTGGTGCTCGATACAGATCTTCGGATCCAGAACATCAACCGCGCATTTGCCAAAAAATTCAGCATTACCAAGGAAGAAGCTTTCGGCAAAATGATTTACGAAATCCAGAACCATCTGTTTGACAATGCCTTTATGCGCACGATGCTTGAGAAAGTATTGCCAAATAAAGTGCAGATCGACGATTACCAAATCTCGGTCAATCTGTTGCCTTTCGGCGACAGCACGATGCTTTTAAACGCAAGACAGGTGACCAATGAAAAGAGCAAAGAACAACTGATCCTGCTTGCGATTGAAGACATTACCGAAAGAAAAATCATTGAACAGCGGTTACAGGAATTCTCCGACAGCCTCGAAATCAAGGTAAAAGAACGCACCGAAGATTTATTGACTTCGAATGTCGAACTTGGGACTTCCGTCAAAGAATTGCACCAAGCCAATCTTCAGCTCCAGCAATTTGCCTATGTTGCCAGCCATGATTTACAGGAACCATTGCGCAAAATATTGATGTTCACCAGCCGCCTTGAAGTACATCATGACAAATTGCCGCAAGACGCCATTGAACTGCTTGACAAAATAAACAGCTCTTCCGCCAGGATGCGGACACTGATCCAGGATTTGCTTGAATTCTCTTATCTCAATAATCATGAGGGATTGTTTATTTCGACCGACCTGAATATCATCATGAAAAATATCCTGATGGATTTTGAATTGCTTATCGAACAAAAAAAGGTCGATATCACCT
>DATHKH010000154.1:0-13318 GCA_035286325.1 Flavobacterium sp. | reverse complement strand
TTCCGCTTTGGGAAGTCGTGGCGCTTACCATGATAATGTTTATGGGAATTATGAGCCGCATGATTCCGTCAACAACGCTTAATACCGGCGTTCCTGAGATGAAAGACCGTGGCGCTTATATGGCAATTACATCATCGATGCAACAGATTGCGGGCGGATTTGCTGCTATTGGCGCCGGATTTATCGTGCATCAGCAGACCAAAACCAGTCCGCTTGAAAACTATAATGTACTGGGTTATGTCATCAGCGTGGTGACGCTCATTTCAATATTCCTGATTTATCGCGTGCATAAAATGGTTCAGCGGAACATCAATACCATAAAAATTCCTGCAGAAAAATAAATTTTAACAGATGCCGACGCATTGGAAATAAAACAGATAAAAAACATACATTTGTATGGCAATTAACCAAAAACCCAATGCGCTTTGCAATCCTGATACTGATTTATCTGTATACTGGCTGTGCCGGTATTGCGTGGGCGCAGCAAAAGCCGAAACCTGATGCTTTGCTGCTCAAGGCATACGAATTGGTATACAACAGCCCTGACCAGGCGATAAAAGTTGGCGAACATCTTCTCAAAAATTCAGATTCAGATACCAAAAGAGCTGCGGCTACAATGCTCATCGCGGAAAGTTATCTTTCAAAAGGCGATTACAACCGTGCACTCGATTTTGCTTTTCGCGCCGGCAATTATGCCAAATCTACAGAGGAAAAAGCGCTACAGGTAAAAATACTGGTATTCAAATCGGGAATTTTCCGCACCCTATTATTAGAAGGACAGGCGCGGCATTATTTGGCGGAAGCCGATGCAATAAACAATGAGCTGACGCAAAACGACCAATTTTGGGCGAAAGGACATTTGCTTCAGGATGCCGCGGCCGTATACATCCGCGACAAAAAACCTGAAAAATCGTTGCAATTGCTCAAAGAAGCACAGGCGGATTTTGTAAAATCGGCGACACGCGAGCACAATGACCTTATTAACAGTATTGCGGTTGATAAAGGAAAAGCTTATATCTGCTTGTCCAAACCTGATTCGGCTGCCTATTTTTTCAGCAAGGCACTTTCATATTACCAAAATGAAAATACCAGGAATCTTTTGGGACAAGCCACAGTGCTGAATGAGTTTGGCAAGATTTATTTCCAGCAAAAACAACATTCGCGTGCTGTTGACACTTTATTTTCTGCACTTAAAATAGCGGAAAAACTGCACAACATTCCTTTGCTGACTGCCATTAATAAACAACTCGCCATCAATTTTGTCGCGCTCAACGACCGCAGCAGCTATAGCCAATACAACCGGAAATTCATGGCACTGAGCAACGATCTCGAGACTTTGGAAACAGAATCGACGAATACGGCTTTCAACGGCATCAGCAAAGAACAGGAATACAACGCTGCGGTGGAAGAAAAAAAATATGCTGTTGGCTTTTACGTCGCGGTTATTGTGTTTTCGATATTCATGACCTTGGCAATTATTTTATTTTTTAGAAACAGGGCGCGGCAAAAACGCTATATCGAAATCGCGGCCTATCTCGAATTGAGTAAAAATGCAATTGCGCCAATCAAAAAAGAGCCGGCAAAAAGCCTGATCATCCCTGCGGAAACCGAACAGGCATTGTTGGCAAAACTCAAAAAATTCGAATCCTCTACGCGATTCACCAATAAGGAAATGTCGCTGGCCATGCTGTCGTCGCAACTCGAGACGAATACGAAATACCTGTCGGAAATCATCAATAGACATCATCACGACAATTTCAATACCTATATCAATAAGCTGCGTATCGGTTACATCATCGAAAAAATGAAAACCGACCCGACATATCTGAATTATAAAATCAGTTACCTGGCCGAAGAAAGCGGGTTTTCATCCCATTCGAGTTTTGCGACCATTTTTAAATCCATTACCGGAATTGCGCCGACAACGTTTATTGATTTCCTGAAAGAAGATATGAAAACCAAAAAAAAGCTGGTATGATGGCAAAACGAATTGGACATATCATCATGTTATTTTTTGCCTTGAGCGCGGCTTTTTTGCATGCGCAGGACAAGAAAAAAATCAATCAGCTTGTAAAAAGCGGGACACTTGAGATTTATGAAAATCCGGACAAGGCCATCAAAATCGGGAATCAGGCGATAGCGCTTGCAGGCAACGACAAAGACCTGATGATTAAAGGGCTGATGTTGATTGCCGATGCATATTCTTCGAAACGCGATTATGAAAAATCATTGGAATATGTGATCCGGGCAAAAGACCTTTCGACAAAAATCGACAGGCAGACCGTCCAGATCATGCTGCTCACCAAAGCGGCGATCATTTGCCAACAGCTCAAGATTTACGACAAGGCGCTGCAATACCTTGATGAATCCGACAAATTGGGCGCAGTTTATCCCATCCGGGATTCCGTCCGGTTTAATATGGGGAATAACTTCATCATCCGTGGGTTTATTTATAAGGAACAGCTCAACTGCGATATTGCCATCAGCTATTTTAAAGATGGCATGAATGAATACAGGCAAGTCACCAGTCCGCTCGTGAATGCCAATATGAGCATCGTCACTTACAATATCGGGAATTGCCTTATTTTGCTTTCTGACAATGCGGCGGCAAAAAAAAGTTATATGGAATCGATTGCCTATGCCGAAAAAGTCGATGCCAAAAGCCTGAAGGCGTTTGCACAAAAAGGTTTGGCTGAAGTCTATACGCTCGAAGGAAAATATGATGACGCGATAAAAGTGCTGCTGGAAGCGATGAAATCTTCAAGTACTGTTGGCGATCTTGTCCTGAACCAAGGCATTTACAAAGGACTTTCAGAAAATTACTTAGCGGTAAACGATTGGGGCAATTACCGCAAATTCCACCAGCAATATTTAGATACGCAACTCAAAACCACAACCTCTGAAAGAAAGTCAGTCAGCGATTCCCTCAATGAATCGTCGGGAATCCAAAACCAAAAACTGGCACAATCAAAATCCTGGTATACCTGCGGGATGTTAGTGTTTGCCGCATTGAGTTTATTGGCGATAACCTTCATCATCCGCGACCGGCGAAAATCCAAAAAAAGGCTGTTTGAACTGCGCGAAAAAATCAAAAAACTCCAGATTAATTAACGGAAAAACCTATTTGGATTACATCCGATACCGTTTAGCAATTCTTTTATTTCCAATGTCTTAAATTCTATTTTGCCTTTCAAATTTCATGAAATAGGAAAGACATGCCCTTTTTATATCCTGAGACTACCATTACTTTCGCCTCAACCAAAATATTAAGGAGTAAACACAAACAACTACAAACCAACTACAACTAACTCCTGAAAAACCATCAATGAAAGTTGGTGGTTTTTACCAACAAGCCACTGGCGGTTTTTTGGGTCTCCGTAAGTGAAGAAGCCTGCCAATTCTTTAAAAAAAAGAAGAGGCAGGCTTATTTTTTCAGTAAAGAATTTATTTTTCAAGTATATTTTTGAGGTTGTGAAGGCTTTCGTCCATGTCTTTTCCTAGCATTCCGTCAATCATTAAGTTCATGAGGTTCATTGGGTATTTGTTTTTTCCGTTAAATCCCCAGATGACTTTCGTGCTGCTTCCTGAAGGTTCTGTAATCATATACGAATGCCCGGTATTTTTAAATGGCCTTTCAAAGCGGAGTTCCATGCCAATGCGGTCATTTTCGGCCATACGGACAATTTCCTGTGCGCCTGCACCCGTGTTTTTCCGGTCACTGTCCCAGGTATAAATAAACCCGACTTCGCCGTCGTTTCCTGTTTCAGTGGTTTTTTTATTCGGATCGGACATATTCCATTTGCTGTAATAGTTCTGGTTTTTGATGTATTTCACGTAATTGAAAACAGTTTCAACAGGCTTGTCGATGACAATGCTGCGCTGCACGTTGTATTGCTTTTTTACAAACAAAGCGATGACAAAAGGAATACAGATGATCGCTAGGATAATAATTAGGGTGGTCATTTTAATATATTTTAAAGGTTATCATTCGTTTCCATAAAATTAACTCAAAAAAATTGCCCAACAAAATACCTTTCATAATTTTACAACCCGCGCATTTTTCGTATATTGGATTAATAAAGCATCCAGGAAATGGAAATTATTGAGAATTTTCAAAAAGACATCGACGACATCCAGCAAATTCCCATTGTCAAGAACATACTGGACGTGGTCTGCCAAACTACAGGGATGGGATTTGCGGCGATTGCCCGCGTGACGGAAGACCGATGGATTACCTGCAGTTCCCGAGACGATTTGGGTTTTGGCCTTAAACCCGGCGATGAATTACAGATAAAAACCACGATATGTGATGAGATAAGGCAGAGTAAAAAAGCCGTTGTCATTGATCATGTCGATAAAGATCCGCAATTTTCCAAGCATCATACACCTGAACTGTATGGGTTCCAGAGTTATATCTCAGTGCCAATCATACGCAAAGACGGCAGTTTTTTTGGAACACTTTGTTCGATCGACCCGAAGCCGCATATTCTGAATATTCCTGCTGTCATCGGAATGTACAATCTTTTTGCAGAACTTATCGCTTTCCACCTCGACGCCATTGACAGGTTAAACAATAGTGAATCGACACTTTTAACCGAGCGCGAATCCCAAAAAGCATTTACGGAAGCGCTGGAGAAACAGGTCAACGACCGAACCATGGAGCTTAAACAATCGCAGGCTTTTTTACAATCCGTTCTCAATTCGACGCATTATGGCATCGCAAGTTACCAGGCCATCAGAAATGACAAGAATAATATTGTAGATTTTTTGATTACCTACAGCAATGCGGAAGTCCCAAATAATTTCGGGATGACGCCGGAAGATGTCATCGGCAAAACCTGCAGCGAAGTTTATCCGGGTATTTTTGAAAATGGCGTGTTTGAAAAAATGGTACACGCCATGAAAACCGGAAACCGTGAAAAATATGAGATTTTTGTAAAACACAATCATGATTTTTTCTGGCTTGACGCCGCAGTGGAAAAAGTAGGCGATTTTGTCACGATTACCTCAAAAAACATCACCGCAGAAAAAAATGCCGCGCTGCTCCTCGAGGAAATCAATGCCGAACTCGCCCGCAACAATAAGGAACTGGAATCTTTCAATTACATTGCTTCACACGATTTGCAGGAACCGCTTAGGAAAATACAGCTTTTTTACAGCCGGATTGTAGAGAAAGACAAGGATAGCCTTTCGGAAACTTCGCTGGCACATTTTGACAGCATCTATAACGCCGCAGAACGCATGCAGAAACTCATCCAGGCATTGCTGAGCTATTCCACGGCCAATACGACCGGGCTCGTATTTGAAAAAACCGACCTGAACAAGTTGCTTGAGGATGTCAAAAGTGACCTCGAAGATGTCATTGTCGCCAAAAATGCGACTATTGAATCTGAAGTGCTGCCAAAATTATCTGTCATTCCGTTTCAGTTTCAGCAATTGTTGGCCAACCTGATTTCAAACGGTATCAAATACAGCAAAAAAGACGTTGCGCCAATCATAAAAATCACGGCTGAAACCGTTGAGGAAGGCAAAGGGAAAAATTATCTCAAAATCAACATCGCCGACAATGGCATTGGTTTCGAACAGCAATATGAACACAAAATTTTTGAATTGTTCCAAAGGCTGCATGGAAAAGCGGAATTTGTCGGCACGGGAATCGGCCTGGCCATCTGCAAAAAAATAATCGACAACCATAAAGGATTTATAAAAGTTAAAGGAGAACCGGGGATTGGGTCCGTTTTCTCCATTTACATTCCGCTGAAAAAATAATCGGGAAGATTCTTTTAAATTACTTAAATTACCAACATAACATTGCACATTAATTAAGAATTGCTAATTTTATAAAACCAAATTACAGAACAAAAACAAAAGATGAACACCAATAAAGCGACAATAGAAGTCTTACTCGTCGATGACGATTCCGATGACCGCAATACTTTTAAGGATGCGCTTGGCGAACTGAAAATCAACACCAACCTGACACTTCTTGAAGACGGGCGAAATTTGCTTGAATATTTGCAAAACCCTGACAACAAACGCCCTGACATATTATTTTTGGATTTAAACATGCCCTATAAAACTGGCGTGGAATGCCTGATCGAAATTCGGGAATACGCTGAATTTAACGATTTGTCAGTAGCGATTTATTCGACTTCTTCTACAGATAAAGACATTGAGGAAACGTTTATCAATGGCGCGAACATCTACATCAAGAAACCGAATAATTTTGCGAAATTGAAAAAAGTACTCGGCGATGTCGTGAATATGAACTTCCAATTCCACAATTCGGGACTGAATAAGGAAACATTCCTGCTCAATATCTGAGTAAAAGCTTACAATATTGTTGAATCATTTTCAAAATGTTAAATCCGGTCATTTCAGCCGGATTTTTTTTGTAAATTTATGAGAAACATAAATTTCATTCCATGCCACAAAGATACGACGTCATTATCATCGGCGGAAGCAGCGCAGGATTGTCTGCCGCCATGACATTAGGCCGCTCGCTAAGAAAAGTCCTGGTCATAGACAGCAACGAACCCTGCAACATACAAACACCTCGTTCCCATAATTTTATCACGCAAGACGGAAAAGCGCCTGCTGAAATTGCGGCATTTATAAAACAGGAAGTCCTGAAATACCCAACGATTACTTTCATCGCAGACAAAGCCATCAATGCCATAGCCGAAGAAAACGGTTTTACGGTAGAAACGAAAACCGAAAAATTCCAAACTGAGAATATCCTCTTGGCTACAGGCTTGACCGACATGATGCCGGATATTCCCGGCTTTGCCGAATGTTGGGGCATTTCCATCCTGCATTGCCCTTATTGCCATGGTTATGAAGTCAGAGGTCAGGAAACAGCAATCTTAGCCAATGGCGAAGCGGCTTATCACCTTGGCATCCTGATCAATCATTGGACACAGAAAATCACAGCGCTTACAAATGGGATTTCCGAATTGCGGAATGAGGAAGCGGAAAAATTGTCGGCATTGAACATCAACGTCATCGAAAATGAAATTGAAGCGTTTGTGCATACCGATGGACAGCTTGAGAAAGTCAAATTCAAAGACGGCACTTATTTTCCGATAAAGGTTATGTATGCGTCCATTCCGTTTCGCCAGCAAAGCGACTTGGCGGAAAAACTGGGCTGCAAATTCAATGCACACGGCCATATCGACATTGATGCCGAACAGCGTACCAGCATTACAGGCGTATATGCAGCCGGCGACAATACCGCGCAGCACAGGGCGATTTCTGTCGCTGCAGCATCGGGCACAAGAGCCGGATTTGCGATCAATGCAGAAATGATATTAAAATGAAAATGCCTTTCGGCTTTTGGGCAAAAAGGCATTCTTAGCGATTTCAAAGACTGATTAGTGTTTAATCATATCCTCAGACACATATTTAATTTTCCATAAAACGATTTTCGCCTGTATGGCCAATTTCGAAAATATGATTTTTAAGGGTTGCGTAAAGTTTTTCATGGCAATGCTTTTGCATAAGGTTTAAAACCAGTGTACTATACAAAGTTGCATCAACTGAATAAAAAAAGTGTTATACCTTTTTGCAACAGATTTGCATAATTTCCATTATCGGTTCAATACTTTTTCATAAGCCGAAATCCATTGGTTTACTGTCATTTTTGAGGCAAGCTGTCCAATCAAGTCATACGGAATATCGTCGGTTTTCTTAAACCGGATACAGGATTTCCCCATATCGAGTTTGTATTTTGCGTATTTCGGATATTCGTTGACAAACCAATTGAACAAGTTCTTGTCGGCATAAATTCCCATATGGTACAATGCCACAAAATTCTTCTGCGAAGCAATGCCCATCAACCCTAAAGGCAATTTAGGATCACAATGATAGCCTGGCGGATAAAGCGAATGCGGCACAATATAATACAACATTCCGTAAGCCATGACTTCTTTGAATCCTTCGGGAAGATGATCGGTAATGGTTGTCCGCAATGCATTCATGGCTTCCTTCCTTTCTTCGGGAAGCGCATCCATATATTCCTGCGGTGTTTTGGCCAATGATTGCATAGCGGATATTTAAGGCATAAAAATAGCGTTTTTTTGGTTGTTAAACATATCAGTATACGAGGTTAAAGATTGGTTAATCTGTGTAAATACAACTCCTGCGCGATTAAAAACCACTAACTTTAAGTAATTAAATCAAGGATTATGAAAAAGATATTTTTAGCCGTCGGTGCATTTTTAGCCTTTACGGCTGCAGCTTCGGCACAAGTAGAGAAAACTGATACACAACAAGAAGACGTCCAGGACAAAATCCAGCAAGAACCGCCAAGAGAAACCGAAAAGGCTGTTGAACGCGCTGCCGATGTCGATGCCAAAAACCGTAAGAATGTCCGTGCAGCCGACGAAAAACTGAAAAAAGAAAAAGAAAAATCCACAGGCAAGGAAAGTAAAAATCCGGCTGAGGCAACTCCTCTCGCCACGCCAGTGCAGCCTGAGCCTCCGAAACAAAAGAATTAATTTTCTCAATTGATTGGAAAAACCTCATTTTTAAATGGGGTTTTTCTTTGGAACGAATCTAAAATTGAGTTAATTTTATTCATCTTAAAAACCAAACCGAATTCCATGAAAAAAATATTTACTGCAGCTGTCATTGTGATGATGGCATTACAAACAAACGCCCAATTAAAATCGGTCGCCTATAAAGAAGGTGGGCAAAATCTCAATGGGTATTCCATTTCTCCAAAAAATGGGTCTTCCACAAAACCCGGAATCCTGATTCTCCCTGCGTGGAAAGGCATTGACCAACATTCGAAAGATGTTGCCCAACAACTTTCAGATTTGGGTTATTATGCATTTATCGCCGATATTTATGGGGAAGGGAACTATCCGAAAGACAATGCCGAAGCGGGAAAACAAGCGGGATTTTACAAAAAAAATTATGAGAATTACCAAAAACGCATTCAGGCGGCGCTCGACCAACTCATAAAATCCGGTGCGAAACCTGATAATATTGTGGCTATCGGTTATTGCTTTGGTGGAACCGGCGTTTTGGAAGCCGTAAGAACAGGAATGTCTGTAAAAGGTATCGTCTCTTTTCATGGCGGACTCGGAAAGGACGCTTCAAGGCCGGCAACACCGATTAATGCCAAAGTATTGGTTTGCCATGGTGCCGACGATCCAAATGTACCAAAAGACGATATTAGTGCTTTCCAGCAGGAAATGAGGGACAGCAAAGCTGATTGGCAGATGATTTATTATGCCAATGCCGTTCATGCATTTACCGATCCCGCAGCTGGAAATGACAATTCAAAAGGCGCTGCTTACAATGAAAAAGCCGACAAGCGTTCTTGGCAGCATATGTTGGACTTCCTGAAAGAAACACTGAAATAATTTCAGAAATAAATTTTAAAAGCAATATGATTTCCGTTTTTTCATTAGTTTTAACATCTTAAGGCTGATAAAACAAATCCGGATTCCATATTGCTTTTTTATGTCAAAAGAAAACCTCAGAAAAGACAAGACCTGCCTGAATTGCAACCATGTCGTCGAAAAAAGATTCTGTGCCAATTGCGGCCAGGAAAACATCCAACCCAGAAAGACTTTCCACCATTTATTTACGCATTTTGCAGAAGACCTTGTACATTATGACGGGGCATTTTGGAAAACCGTAAAGGCATTGCTTTTTAAGCCGGCGGTGTTGACCAAAGAATACCTGTCGGGTAAAAGGAAAACGTATGTTCCACCGGTGAAACTCTATATTTTCATCAACTTTTTGGCGTTCTTTCTGTTAAGTGTGCTGCCGACAAATTCTGATGAAGAAGTCGAACAAAACAATAAAAACCCTAAACAACAAGAGGTTGTAAGAGATACCATCAGCAGAAATCCAAATATCATCATCACCAAACCTAAAAATAATGACAACCTGTATTTTAGCGATTTTAAAACGGTCCGTGAGCTTGATTCAGTAGAAAATTCAAAACCCGAAAATAAAAAGATGCCTCGCCTGATCTATTGGCTTGAACGAAAATTAACCGAAGTCAGCGAAAAAACACCGCCCGACGAAATGAGGGAAAAATTCGCAGAATCATTCCAGCACAATTTGCCAAAAGTCCTCTTTCTCTATATGCCTTTCTTTGCCTTTGTACTGTGGCTTTTCCATGGCAAAAAACGCTGGTATTACTTTGACCACGGCATTTTTACGCTGCATTATTTCTCATTTTTGTTGCTGACATTTTCCGTGATTCTCATTTTATACAGCATTGTGAGTTATTGTGGTGAGACAGCCAACAATGTGTTCCTCTTAATAACATTCACCGCCTTTCCGTTATGGTGGTTTTTCTATTTTTTCCGTTCGCACAGGCGATTTTATGGAGAAAGCAAATTGGTCTCAAGATTAAAGAGCTGCGGACTTTTCATCATCAACTTTTTCATGATCATCTTTTTCATGCTTGGCGCGATGTTGTATACCGCACTGAATATCCATTAAATACTTTTCATCCATAAACGGCGTTAATTAAAAAACAAATTCATGAAAATAATCATTCTATGCGGCTTGGCGCTGACCATTGCTTCGATAAATTGTTCCGGCCAAAAAGCGAAACCCAAAAATGACAATCCGCAAAAATACATGAATACCATTACCGCGGCAGAATTGAAAAAACACCTGTTTATTGTCGCTTCCGACGAAATGGAAGGCCGTGACACCGGTTCCAAAGGACAGAAAAAAGCCGGCGAATACCTGATCAACCAATACAAATCGGATAACATCCCATTCCCGAAAGGCGCAGTCGATTATTACCAGCACATTCCCGCTGCTTTCCTCAACGCCAAACGCAATGAAGGCCTGCCCGATTCAGAAAATATCTGGGCATTTGTCGAAGGTTCGGAAAAACCCGATGAGATTGTCGTAGTTTCGGCGCATTACGACCATGTTGGGATTAAAAACGGTGAAGTTTACAATGGCGCAGACGATGATGGTTCCGGTACCGTAGCGCTGCTGGAAATCGCTCAGGCGTTCGAACAGGCGAAAAAAGACGGGCACGGGCCAAAACGTTCGATTCTTTTTCTGCATGTTACAGGTGAAGAACACGGTTTGCATGGGTCGCGTTTTTATTCTGAAAACCCTTTGTTCCCCTTGAAAAATACGATTGCAGATATCAACATCGATATGATTGGCCGCAGGGATGAAGCGCATCCTGACACCAATAATTATGTGTATGTCATCGGCGCTGACCGCCTTTCGAGCGATTTGCAGAACATTGTTGTCGATGCCAATAAACAACTTAACCTCGACCTGGATTACAAATACAATGATCTGAACGACCCGCAAAAATTCTATTACCGTTCCGACCATTACAACTTTGCTAAAAACGGGATTCCGGCAGTATTCTTATTCAATGGGACACATGCCGATTACCATAAAGCGACCGATGAGCCGGACAAGATAGAATATGATGCGTTGGAGAAAAGGGCGAAACTTGCGTTTTGCATCGCCTGGGAATTGGCCAACCGGGAAAACCGTCCGGTTGTAGACAAGGATGGGAAATAACATAAAAAAAAGCTCCAAATTCGGAGCTTTTTTTTAGTTTGATGCGGAAGGATCGTGCCCTGCCCGTTTGGTATCGACGATTTCGGTATGGATGCCTTCGCGTTCCGAAATGGCTTCATAATCCGAATAATTATTCGTGACACAATATACTTTTACGGTATTCAGCCCGGCGTGGATAATTCCGTACAGCCTGATGCTTGCGGGAAGCGTTTTTATAAACGATGACAATTCTGCTTGGTTTTGGTAGTAGCTTTCATTTTTTATGGTGATGACAAAAAGAAAGTCTTTTTCTGTAGTGATTGTTGCATTCATGATGATTTAGTGTGTTGGATTTGGCGATTTCCCCCTAGTGATTTTAGGAAAAAACGGGAAAACGCAAAAAAATATTTTTTACAATGGGATTTTACTGGTCAATTTCGTTTTTGACGATTTGGATTTTCCCGGTTTCGACCGTATCAGTAGTATCCTTAATCAGCAGCACGCCGAAAACATTGACCGGAATATCGATTCCTTCGGGCGAGTTTTTGATTTCCTCGACAATGTGTTCATAATTCTGCGGATTGAGTACGATCGAATCGCCGCGGTTGACTTTGTGTTCAAAAATATAATCCCGGATGGATTGGAAGGTAATTTTGCTTCCTATGAATTGGAGTTGTGACATGGCTTCTTTTTTTATTAAATTTAAAGAAACTATGGCGGAAACACAGGTTAATTGGGATTTTATTAAGTTTCGTTTGAATTGTCTTACGAAATGGGTAAAAATAAAAAAAGCCTCGGCACGAGCGCAGCGAACTGCGGGTACCGTTCAGAAAACAATAAAAAAAGCCCCGAATTTCTCCGAAGCTTTACAATTTTGGGTGGATGACCGGGTTCGAACCGGCGACCCTCGGCACCACAAACCGATGCTCTAACCAGCTGAGCTACAACCACCGTCTGTTTTGTGAGCGCAAATATATTGCAAATGTTTTCTTTGGCAAAGGAAAAACTGCAAAAAATTATATCAAATCGCTTAAACTATTGACCGCCAAATATCTTTCCACCGTAAATCCTTCCCCGAAATCTTTGCCGATCAGCCTGCCCAAATCCTGGGCGCGGTAATGCAGGCTGTCAAGGAAATTTTTGGTTGCGATCGGCGTGACAGGTTCTTTGGTATCCGGATTGTAAAATTGGGAGGAATAGGCCAAAATCGCTTCTTTTTTAATAGACTCAAATCCGGTGATGTCGACCACAAAATCCGGCTCCAGGTTTTTCCACTGGATGAAATGATAAACCAGTTTTGGGCGCCACGCTTCCTGCTTTTCACTATTGACTTCCGTTTCAATCCTTCTCAAACCCGAAAGAAAACAAGCGTCAGAAACAAGCTTACTGCCTTTTCCATGGTCGATATGCCTGTCGTCAACCGCATTGCAGATGACAATTTCAGGCTGATACTTCCTCAATATTTTGATGACCGCCATTTGGTGTTCCTCGTCATTGACAAAAAAACCATCGCGCATGTTCAGGTTTTCACGAATCGAAACGCCCAATATTTTCGCCGCCGCCGCGGCTTCCCTATCGCGGATTTCAGCCGAGCCGCGCGTTCCGAGTTCGCCGTGCGTCAAATCGACAATGCCGACTTTCTTCCCAAGTGAAATTTCCTTTGCAATCGTGCCGCCGCAACCGAGTTCGACATCGTCGGGATGCGCGCCAAATGCCAATATGTCTAATTTGCTCATAATATGATTTTTTTCATGGTCATCGATTTATTGACCGTTTCCAAGTATTCCTTTTTCGGATTGCTGTCTTTCGT
>DATHKH010000153.1:0-3287 GCA_035286325.1 Flavobacterium sp. | reverse complement strand
ATCATTTCCCATCCGGATGCGGGAAAGACGACATTGACAGAGAAATTGCTGCTGTTCGGAGGCGCGATCCAGGAAGCTGGGGCCGTTAAGAATAATAAAATCAAAAAAGGCGCGACAAGTGACTTTATGGAAATTGAAAGGCAAAGGGGAATTTCGGTTTCGACTTCGGTTTTGGCTTTCAATTACAAGAACAAAAAAATCAACATTCTCGATACGCCCGGCCACAAGGATTTTGCTGAAGACACTTTCCGCACCTTGACCGCTGTCGACAGCGTTATTGTCGTGATTGACGTCGCAAAAGGGGTCGAGGAGCAAACCGAAAAACTCGTTTCCGTTTGCCGGATGCGAAACATTCCTATGATTGTTTTCATTAACAAGCTCGACCGTGAAGGAAAAGACGCGTTCGATTTGATGGATGAAGTCGAACAAAAACTCGGATTGCATGTCACACCGTTGAGCTTCCCGATCGGAATGGGTTATGATTTCCAGGGGATTTACAATCTTTGGGAACAGAATATCAACCTTTTCAGTGGTGACAGCCGTAAGAATATTGAAGAAACGATTGCATTTTCTGATGTCCAGAATCCGGAATTGGAAAAAATTATCGGGCAAAAGCCTGCGGACAAACTGCGTGAGGAATTGGAATTGATTGATGAAGTCTATCCAAAATTTGACCGCCAGGAATACCTTGACGGGAAATTGCAGCCGGTGTTTTTTGGTTCGGCGTTGAATAATTTCGGCGTACGCGAATTGCTTGATTGCTTTGTGGAAATTGCGCCTTCGCCAAGGCCAAAAGAATCTGAAACGAGATTGGTTGACCCGAATGAGGAAAAAATGACCGGATTTGTCTTTAAAATCCACGCCAATATGGACCCAAAGCACCGTGACAGATTGGCATTTGTCAAAGTCGTTTCCGGCACATTTGAAAGAAACAAACCGTATTTACATGTACGCCAGAATAAAAACCTGAAGTTCTCGAGCCCGAATGCGTTTTTTGCCGAGAAGAAAGAAATCGTCGATATTTCTTATCCCGGCGATATCGTCGGATTGCACGATACAGGGAATTTTAAGATTGGTGATACGCTGACCGAAGGGGAAATCATGAGCTTTAAGGGAATCCCAAGTTTTTCACCCGAGCATTTCCGTTACATCAACAATGCCGACCCGATGAAAGCGAAACAGCTTGACAAAGGCATTGACCAATTGATGGATGAAGGCGTAGCGCAGCTTTTTACTTTGGAAATGAATAACAGGAAAGTCATCGGTACTGTTGGCGCACTGCAATATGAAGTCATCCAATACAGGCTCGAGCACGAATATGGCGCGAAATGTACCTATGAGAATTTTCCGGTACACAAAGCGTGCTGGGTAAAGCCAAATGATCCGAAAAGTGACGAATTTAAGGAATTCAAACGGATCAAGCAGAAATTCCTGGCAAAGGACAAGTATGACCAGTTGGTATTTCTGGCCGATTCTGATTTTACAATCCAGATGACGCAGACCAAATATCCCAACGTAAAACTATACTTCACATCCGAGTTTGACTAAAAGAATCCTGTTTATATAATTAAATGCTAAACAGTTAAATTGCTATCCATTTCCCAAAAAAAATAAAAAGAAGTACTGTTTTTTTTTGTTTTCAAACTTATGATTGTATCTTTACACCCTTTAAAGGCCCAAATATGAAAAAGAATTTGTTTAATATTTATATTTTCAGCGTTGTTATGTTCTCTGATTTTATAATGTTTGCACAACCAGGAGATGATTCAGATCCGGGGGACGATCCAGTAGAAGGTGATGATGCTCCTCAGGCTCCAATTAACGGAAAGCTTTTATGGCTGGCTATCGTTGGAATCCTTTTTGCCATTTATACCTATAGAAATAACAAGAAAGAAGCATAAGCTTCTTCACTTTTATATAATAAAAAACCTCCTTGTTTCCAGGGAGGTTTTTTTATGCTTAATTGTTTTATTTCTTTAATTCACAACCTTTTTAGTGACAACAGCGCCATCGGTTGATGTGATTTGTACCAGCAACACCTGATTGGTTGCACCGGCATAGAAACTCGTTTCACTTGCGTTTATCGCTTTATTTTCAAATAATAAACTGCCACGGACGTCAAATACCCTGATTGATTTCATGGTTGTATTTCCTGAATTGACTATCCATTTGGAATCCGGCTTGTAAATCACCAGGCTTGACACGGTAAATTGTGGCGTTGAAAGCGCTTCAGAACTGTAACGCAAGACGAAACGGTCATCAAATGTTCCAATATCAGTTGTGAAAGCATAACTGCCGGATTTCAGGTTATGGAACACATGAAGGTATTGGTCTTCCAAAAACACATCCTGTGATTCGAACAGACCGTCAAACTGCGAAAGCGTAATATTGAATGTACCGGCCACTGTCGTCATAAACCCTAATGGCACGCGGTCATCGGTTGAAAATGGCAATGGCAATCCCTGAATGGTAAATTTGTTGTCCATATTGATGGAATACAGCCCGACTACATTTCCTCCGTCAAAAAAAGCACCATCATAATTCCTGTCATATCCTGCTGTCGCATCGGCAGCGTAGCCCACCAATGCCTGTTTGAAAGCACCTTGTGAATTGGTGATATCAAGCCAAAGGCGATGCTTGGTAGATGCTGTTGACAAAGGTGTTGACAATTCATTATTCTGCCTGAAAAATTGGTTGTTTACACCAACGAGACGCATGGTATTCCTGAAAGTCGCATTGTTTGCCAAAAGACCTTCCACAAAGAAAGACACACCGGCTGCAATATTACCGGTTGGTATGGAGAGGTTTACGCCGTTATTGATTGCGGCACTTGTTCCGACGCCACCCATATAATTGTAAACGGCATAATCATTTGACGTATAGACATTCGCTGTAATTGGCGTGTTATGTGTCCACAGGTAAATAGTTCCGTTCATAATATTAATATTGGACGGATCCGAAAGGAACAAATCAGCACTAATCGCACTCGGATATGGATTCCCGATAAGGTTTAAGCTGCCTGTGCCGTTAAGAGCCAGTGGAATAGTTATCGTTCCATTGTTTGGTACACCTGCAAAGCTTCCGTAAAAAATATTAGCCGTCACTGTGTTGAAAGGCGCAATATCCGGCGCCCTGACAATATATCCTTTTGCCTTCTGCATGGCTGTTGAACCCGGAACAAACGACCAATTGTCTATTGATGTATTCCATTCGTAAAAAGTCGTTGGGTTGGAATTCGGCGAAAACGCGCCCAGTGTTTGAGAAGCGACCGGCGATGACCAATAGGT
>DATHKH010000152.1:0-4546 GCA_035286325.1 Flavobacterium sp. | reverse complement strand
AGGGGTTGATTACTGAATTTTACATTTTTTGATACTTTTACCTTATAAAAAACAGGGTAATGTTTCAGATTATGAAAAAAACAGAAAAACGCTGGATTGTCGCTTTCCTCTTAGTCGCGACCGTCGCCATAACGGGACTTTTTTGGCCGGAACCTTTGCCGACCGATCCTATCCTATCGCAATTCGGCACCGAAAAAAACCTCAATTATGCCGATATCGCCTGGATTCTGACCGCTTCTTCGATGGTGTTGCTGATGACGCCTGGGCTTTCGTTTTTTTATGGCGGTATGGTTGGAAAGAAAAATGTCATTTCGACGATGCTGCAAAGTTTCATCTGCCTTGGCGTCGTGACATTGTTGTGGATTGTCGTGGGTTTTAGCCTCGCTTTTGGCGAACCGCTGGGTTTTCATATCGGCAGTGGTTTTTATAGTATCGTGGGCAATCCGGGTTCGTTTGCTTTTATGGACCACGTTGGAATTTTGCCGCACAATAAAATGGCGGTGACGATTCCGTTTATGCTTTTTGCGCTGTTCCAGATGAAATTTGCGGTCATCACGCCTGCCATCATTACGGGTTCTTTTGCCGAACGCGTGCGATTTGTGTCCTTTTTGCTTTTTATCTGTCTGTTTACACTGTTCATTTATGCGCCGTTGTGCCATTCTGTGTGGCATCCGAACGGGATTCTCGGGACGTACTTCGGCGTAAAAGATTTTGCCGGCGGTACGGTTGTCCATATGAGCGCCGGATTTGCAGCGCTTGCCGGGGCATTGGTTTTGGGAAAACGAAAAAACAGCAACCACATCCCAACGAATATCCCATTCGTGTTATTGGGAACGGGAATGCTTTGGTTTGGCTGGTTCGGATTTAACGCGGGTTCTGCGCTTGCGGCAAATGGTACGGCTGCGATGGCGTTTGCGACAACCACGAGTGCTTCGGCCGCTGCGATGCTGACATGGACATTCTTTGAACGCCTCAACGGCAGGAAAGTGTCGGCGCTTGGCGCCTGCGTTGGAGCCGTAGTCGGATTGGTCGCCATTACGCCCGCCGCAGGTTATGTGACTGTGCCGCAAAGTATTTTCTTCGGGTTTGCCTCGGCACTTGTTTCGAACCTGGTATTGGGCTCCAAAGCCATGAAAAAAATCGACGATACGCTCGATGTCTTTGCCTGTCATGGCGTTGGCGGCATCATGGGAATGATCCTGACCGCGATTTTCGCACAGGGTGAAAACGCGAGCCTGCTTCACGGCGGATGGAATGTGTTCGGGCATCATATGGCTGCATTGGTCATCGTATCGGTATTTACTTTCTTTGGCTCGTTGGTTTTGTTTAAAATCACGAATGCCATCATTCCGTTGCGCGTTTCGGAAGATGCAGAAGATCTTGGGCTCGATCTTTCACAACACGACGAAACAATCGACCTTCCCAAACCGAAACCCATCGGTATTATGGGGCTTGTCGAATGACATGGGAATCTTGTAAAAAAACCTTATAATCATACAACATTTTTGTGTGGTGAAAATCGGTCATTTGCATATTCGTTTTTTACCAAAACCAATCTATACATTTACACTATGAATGCCATTGTCAATGTATTGGATAACCCTTATGTTACCATACAAAACCAGGAAATCGACATTTGCTACCGCAAAAGAAACTACAGGATTGCGCTCGATAAAATCAGCAAAATGTACCTCACGAAAAAGAAAGCCAGCCACTGGTATGACCGCTTTTTAACAGACGACGATTACGACCTGTGCATCAAAACCCAGGACAATGACGACATCACGATAAAAGTAAAGGCTTTTGAAAAGCAATATTTCATCGACCCGATTGCGGTTGTCAGGAAATTGAAGAGCAAATAATTCCATTTTCATCGGCCAAAAGCAGTTCTGCCAACAGGGTAAATTTCATATCTTTGTTAAAACCGCTTCAATGAAACAATTGATATTCCTGCTTTGCACTTTCGCGCTTTTTGCCTGCAACGATGATGATTCCGGATCGGAAACCATACCCAATCCCGTACTTCCTGCCTCAGACCTGTTCAAGCTCGATGAGGTTCCGGAAATAGAACTGCAATTTTCGCTGGCGCAATGGAATTTGCTGCTGACGAATTACGACCTCAATCCAAAAAATGAGAAAAAAGTCATTTCGCGCTTTACTTATAAAGTCAACGGTGTAACGACAGTGCTTGACAGCATTGGCCTAAAACTTCGTGGCAACACCAGCCGGCGCCGTCCTGAAGGCAATGAAGGGGAATTGCACAATGCGACTTCACCCGATTGGCACCATTGTCATTTTGGACTTGACTTTGCACAAAAACGCCCCGATCAACGATTCAAAGGCCTTGCAAAAATGAACCTCAAATGGTTTAAGGACGATGCTGATTATGTGCGTGAAATCTACAGTTATGACCTGTTCCACCGTTTTGGAGTATGGACCGCGCCGCGAGCTTCCTATTGCCGCGTCACAGTCAAAATCGATGGCGACACGACGCCAGCCTATCATGGTGTTTATGCGATGCTTGAAAGTGTCGATGAGGAATTTATCGCTTATCGCGGTTCGTTTTGGACACCTACGCCTGGATTTATGTGGAAAGGCGGTTATGCCGGGAGTTTTGTTCCTGATTTTGTGTCCACCAACAGCATGGGCGTTGAAGATGTCAAGCTGAATCCTGCGCTGTCATTGTATTATGCCTACGATTTGAAAACCAGGAAAGACGAACTCGACGCGGGCAAATCGCAATTGACGGCTTTCATCAACGACCTGAATACTAAAACTGGCGACGAATTCCAAACCTGGATCAGCCAGACCATGGATGTCGACCTCTTCCTGAAAACCTATGCCGTCAATGTCATGGTGGGCATGTGGGATGATTATTGGGTCAATACCAACAATTTTTATTTCTATTTCGCCAACAACGGAAAGGCGTATTTTATCCCTTATGATTACGATAATACGCTGGGCACTTCTGAGCTTATCGGAAATTCGGGCACACAGGATCCACTCAATTGGGGTCCGGCATCAGGCCGTCCATTGGTGACAAAAATATTGGGCGTTACAGCCTATCGCGACAAGTACAAAACCTATATCAAACAACTCGCCGATTCCAATAATGATCTGTTCGATCCGACAAAAAGCATGCAGCGCATTACAGCGTGGCAAACGATGATTGCACCTTATATTTCCAACGCCACCGGCGAAGACATGGTCATCAACGATCATCCGGCCAATTGGGGAAATGCGGGTTTTTACAGGCTGTTGTCAGGCAACAATGAAGGCGGCGCGAATGGCAACGCCAATTATTTCAGTTCGCGTATTCATTCACTTCCATGGTAATCCTATATCAAATGAAAAAAATCCTTCTATTCTTTTTGGCATTAAGCAGTTTTTCAGTCGCAGCACAAACAGACAAAGTTGCCATAGACAATGTGCTGACCCAATGGCATAAGGCCGCTGCGGAAGCGAAATTCGACACTTATTTTGGGCTGATGTCAAAAGACGCCGTGTTCATCGGCACCGACCCGACAGAAAACTGGCAGCTCGATGCTTTCAAGGCTTTTTCAAAACCTTTTTTCGACAAGGGAAAAGCGTGGGACTTCAAGGCTGTGCAAAGGAACATTTATGTCAGCGGCGACTTCGCCTGGTTTGACGAATTGCTTGACACCTGGATGAAAATATGCCGCGGTTCGGGCGTATTGCGCAAAGAAAACGGGCAATGGAAGGTCGTGCATTATGTGCTTTCGATGACAGTGCCGAATGATGACACGAAAGAAGTGATTCAGGTGAAATCGGCTTTCGACGATGCGTTATTGCTTAAGTTGAGTGGCAAAGTTCCAAAGTAGCAAATTTCAAAATTTCCCATAATGCCATAGCCCTGATAGAAACGGAAATCCTTTTGTAGCGCAGCGAAAAAAGATTGCAGTGGATAGCGGGAAACAGCTCCTAAAAAAAATTTGAAACTTGCTACTTTGAAACTACTTTCTCAAATTCTCCAACATCACATCCGTCGTTTCCTTAAGATCGAAATGATGTTTCCAGCCCCAGTCATTCCTTGCAGAAGTATCATCGATGCTTGCCGGCCAGCTGTCGGCTATTTTTTGGCGAAAATCCGGATTGTAGGAAATGGTGAAGTCCGGAATATGACTCTTGATTTCAGCCGCGATTTCCTTTGGCGTAAAACTCATCGCCGCAAGGTTGTATGACGACCGTATCTTAATTTTTTCTGCCGGTGCCTGCATGATTTCGACGGTCGCGCGAATCGCATCTTCCATATACATCATCGGCATTTTCGTGTTTTCGGAAAGGAAGCATTCATATTTTCCGTCTTCCAAAGCCTTGTGGTATATATCGACCGCATAATCGGTCGTTCCGCCGCCCGGTGGCGATGTCCAGCTGATCAATCCCGGATAACGGATGCTTCTCACGTCAACCCCGAAAATATGGTTGTAGTATTCGCACCAGCGTTCGCCCGATTGTTTGCTGATGCCATAAACCGTTGAAGGTTCGGCAATCGTAAACTGCGGCGTCATTTCCTTTGGCGTTGTCG
>DATHKH010000151.1:0-3506 GCA_035286325.1 Flavobacterium sp. | reverse complement strand
CCTGGCCATCGGCATCCTGATCGCATTTTCTTATATATTCTTCGACAAGATTTTTGGCACACTGGCTGAAAAAGCGTCTTTCCCGCCAATCATCGCGGTGTGGATTCCGAATTTTGTCTTTGGCATATTGGCCGTTTATCTGTTGCGGAATGCCAAGCGGTAATTTAAAATCTTATTTAAACCTGCACCTCATTGTGTTCATTTGGGGTTTTACGGCCGTGCTCGGGGAGCTCATCTCTGTCCGTGAAGCGTCGCTCGTCTGGTATCGCATGTTGCTCGCCGGAATCTTCCTTTTGATTTATGCCGTTGCAGTAGGTAAGACACTGGTTTTGCCCGCCAAAGCAGCAGCGAAGCTCATTTGTGTCGGTTTGTTGATTGCGGTGCATTGGATTGCATTTTTCACGGCAATCAATATCTCCAATGTGTCGATTACACTGGCGATGTTTTCCGTCGGCGCCTTTTTCGCATCGATTCTCGAACCCATTTTTTACAAACGCAAGATGCTTTGGTATGAAGTATTGTTCGGGCTGGTTATTATCGCCGGGCTGTTCATCATTATGCAGGTCGAAGTCAAATATTTGAGCGGCGCATTGTGTGCGTTGTTTTCGGTGTTTGTCGGTGTCGTATTTACGCTGTTCAATGGCAAATTAATCAAGGAACACGATTCGACCGTTATTGCATTGTATGAGTTTTTCGCCGGGTTTTTCGGCGTGACGGTTTATTTATTTTTCCTCGGCAAATTCACGCCTGCTTTCTTCGATGTTTCCGGAAAAGACTGGATTCTGATTGTGTTGTTGGCTTCCGTCTGTACTGCTTATGCGTTTACGGCATCAGTCAATGTCATGAAAAAGCTGACGCCTTATACGGTTATGCTGACAACGAATTTAGAACCTGTTTACGGGATTATCCTTGCCTATTTCATCATTGGCGGAAGCGAAAAAATGAGCCTGTCGTTTTACATCGGCTCGGTGATTATTTTGGCGACGGTGATTTTGAATGGTGTAATTAAAAATTATTCAAAGAAAAAAGAGCCAGGAATCGAGAGCCAAGATTTTTTTTAATGGACTTATGTTCTTAATAGTTTAAATTTTTCAGGAGCTGTTTCCGGCTGTCCGCTATATCTTTTGCGCCGCTGCGCCTTGCAAAAGGATGCCGCTTCAGGGCTGCGGCTGTGTGGTTTCCCGCGTTTAGGGATAATAAAAAAGCCATCATCGCTGACGGCTTTTTTTATTTAAGAGTATCCAAGTGTGACGCTTTTGTAAAACACCCAGCCTTGGTCAGTATATTTATAAATATTTACGACCCAGCCAGTATACATACTTTCAAGTTGAACAATTGCAAACTTTTTGTCTTTTCGTAAGAGAACTTTCGAAATGCCAATCTGATACCTAAGTTTGCCTCTTACATTTTTTGCATTATCATTTCCATTATAAAAGATAACCTTTAAGTTTTCAAACGATTTTTTGCTCCAATTCCTGGCTTTACATGTTTTATATGGTTGTTCATCTCCTCTACCAAATATTTCTTCAATTTCATTTTGAGTCATGCCAATTCTGTCTGCTTGAACCCTAAAATTTTCTAAAAATCCCTTTTCGTAAGGAAGTACCTTTTTATTGACAAGAATTGAGTCCATGTCAACATTTTTTTGATATCTCGAAATTTCTTGTTTAATAATTTCAATTTCAACATTTTTTGGCTGTGCGTAGATGTTAGCCACGCAAAATAATAGAAATATTAACTTTTTCATATCCGAAGAATTGGTTCATCATTGTTTAAACAGTTTTTTATTTAAGAATATGAAATCGTAATGCTCTTGTAGAAAACCCAACCATCATCCGAATACTTGTATACATTTAGAATCCCGCCCATTTGGCTGCTTTGTGTCTGAATAATAGCGAACTTTTTGTCTTCCCTGATAAGTAGTTTTGAGATTCCAAATTCATATGAAAGCTTATTTCTGACATTCCTTTTATTGTTTTTTTCATCATGTACGATGACCTTAAGACCTTCAAAAGACTTTCTTTTCCAGTATTTTGCCGAGCAAGCTTTAAAAAGTTTTTCGCCGTCTTTGCCAAAAATATTTTCGATTTCATTTTTGGACATTCCTGTTCTTTCTGCCTGAAATTTAAAGTCAGTAATAAAATCCTTTTCATATGGCAAAATCATCTTATTTACAAGAATGGTATCCATATCTACATCATGTTGATAGTTTTGGACTTCTTGTTTCAGAATTTGCTTTTCATCAAATTTTGTCTGTGAAAAACTGATTGTGCTTATGAGACAAAAAGTAAAATAGAGTGTTTTCATAGTTTAAAAAATCAGTTTGAACATGGATGTCCTTTTGGTGCTATTACTACGCCTGGAGTATCATAAACAACATTTCCATCAACATCCAAAGCGGTGGAGTTTGTTAGTTCAGAATCCATTAACGCTTTAATTCTTGTGAAATTGGGATTTTGTAAAATATTTGCCGGTTGTAATTTCTTAGGATATAAAAGCTTAAATGTAGGGGTTTCTTCCAAACCTGCCCAAGCCAAAGCAAAATATTTTTCCGTTGGTAAATCACCTTGCTGACTCCATACTCCTGTATTGCTTCTGCAATGTTTGTAACAAGTTGAGTCATAAATGTGTGCTGAGCAGATTCAGAATTTATATTATGGTTATGCATATAAATTTCCAGCAATGAACTAAAGTCAGGGTTACTATTAAGCGGTATTGAATCATTCATTGCGAATGCTAAATAAAGCAGTACAGCATGTAAATTTTCGTGAATTACGGTTTGTGCAATAAATAAATCGGTTGCGGAGTTTAACATTTGTCTCCTAAAAGTAACATCGATATTATGAGATATGTGACCATTAACGAATGGTCGCCCAACGACCTTTGTCAAACCTTGAGCTGTTAATGATCCGGAAGTTTTGTAGGTAATTTTGTAAACATCTGTCCCTGCATATGAATCTACAAAAGAAGTACTAAGGCTTGAACATAGGCCATATGAATCAGTAATTATACTTGATTGACAAGGCATTTTCTTTAGTTCATTAATGATTTCTTCCGGTTGTTCGCCCGACATTTGCCCGTCAATATTACTTGTTACCACTTCCTCATTTGTCATTATATCCTCTATATCGGGTAATTCCGTGCACAGGTAGTCCAATAGAATGTTGTGCATGTTTGTGTGGTTGTTCCACCAATTCAATTGATTTGGATTTAACATATTTTTAAAGCTATCATCGACAATTTTCTCATTTGGAGTTATGGTTGGAGTTGTATATACATGTCCCGAACCATCAATTCCGCCATCTCCGTAGACACCTCCAGTATTGTTTTGATCACCACTATTTGTACCGTTCCCTCCTGAGCCGCCAGGGTTGGGATTAGTGTTTGGGTTTTCAGGAGTTCCTGGAATTGGCTGATAGTCGGTTCCGTCGCCGCCATTTCCATCCCCGCCGCCCGTACAAGTCGTACCAAGATTTATCCATTCATGCCCGGCAGTATAAGTTGTC
>DATHKH010000150.1:0-5246 GCA_035286325.1 Flavobacterium sp. | reverse complement strand
ATCTATGAAGGCCCGGCATTGGTGAAATCAATTAATAAAAGGATTCTGCGGAACAAGCTGGCTTAACGCATAAAGGACGAGATAACCGGAGGCAATCGCCATTCCGAAACTCATCAGCGTGCCAATCAGCACATATTCGGTCAGTTTCCGGTCTTTGGATTTTGTCAGGTCGCCAAAACGGAAAATCGACTTTGCCGCCATCAGGAAACCGATCGAGGCAAAATTCCCGGTCACGATAAAGAAAAATACAAACAGTCTTTCGAGAATGCCGATATATTTCCCCGCATTCTGCAAATCGGCTTCTTTGGTTTCACTTTCATCCGGTGTCCAGATTGAAATCACGTTCTTGATGATGATTGAAGCCGGTGTTGTCAGCAATAAAACGGCTGTGATGTAAATCCATGCCCTGTTGTCAATTTCATAATTCCCCAAATCTACCTTGTTCCAAAGCAATACGATGCCGCCAACGATCAGGATGTGTACAATCTGGTCGGCGACGAACCAGCCGCGTTTGGTTTTTGGTTTTTGGAATCGCAATTTGAGCAGGTCGATGAAACCATGGAGAATGGCCAAAACTGCCGCATAAATCCCAAAAGACACATTAGCAACTATTGCCCAGGCGAGAATCCCGTGCAACAGCATATGCCAGTATAGATAAATGCTTTTTTCCTTCTTGGCTTCTTTATCGGCGACCCATGAATTTGGCTGCAGGATAAAATCGCCGATGAGATGGGCGAGGAGCAGTTTTATAAAGAGAATCATAGCGTGACGGTTTTGATTTTTTTCCTGTAAAAAGCCTCGAGTTCCATGATGAGGTCGAATTGCGCGCGTTTTTGCCTGCGGCTGACGGCAGCCTGGTTGATGCCGAGTTTCTGTCCGATTTCTTCCTGTGACAACGAACGGTTTCCTGTGGCCGTCAATACAAATTCGGCCGATTGCGCGAGCCAGTTGTCCATGACGGTCAGCGCGAGCCGCAGCATCAGGTTCATTTCGGTGTCAAAATCTGCGTTGCCCGAGTTGATGGCGAGTGTGGTCTTTTGTTTCTTCAGTGTTTCAAAGACTTCTCCCGAGCGTATGAATGCCGATCCGTTGCTTTCCGAAATCTTTTTGGCCCTGTGCGTGGTATCGCCAATACCGATGCTCATGCGCACATTGATTTTCAAAGTCTTCAAATAGGCTTTGATCTGCAATGCGGCCATCAGTGCTTCTTCCGGGTCGGATATTTCGAGCTGGAATTCGTCGCCTCGGTAAATTTCCCAGTCGCCCGGCGTTTTCCCTTTGGTGCTAAGCAGTTTCTTCAAATCGGAAATCCAGGCTTTTGAAGCCAGCTTTCGCGAATTGATAATATCTCCTGTAATGATGCTTGTCATACCCAAATATACTAAAAAAATTAAATTATTACCAAATTACGTAATATTTTTATTTATTACCGAATTATGTAATATTGACAATTATTACCATATTATGTAATATTTAGAAAAAGAAGCAAGACTATTGTTTCTTACCAGGTCAAAGATTTAAATTCTTCCTCTTTGATTCTTTCCTTGTTTCTTTCTTCTCAAACCGGCTTTGCAGCTTTCCAACTTTTCTCTATCTTTGAGCCTTATGAGCGACATCAAAATCATCGAATGCCCGCGTGATGCGATGCAGGGAATCAAGACTTTCATTCCTGCCGAAAGAA
Source organism: Flavobacterium sp. (assembly GCA_035286325.1). Lineage (GTDB taxonomy): Bacteria > Bacteroidota > Bacteroidia > Flavobacteriales > Flavobacteriaceae > Flavobacterium. Next base: position 3,565 of record DATHKH010000150.1, on the reverse strand, counting down.
AAGCGGCTTACATCCAGTCTTTGCTGCGTGTGGGCTTTGATACCATTGATGTCGGCAGTTTCGTATCGCCCAAAGCCGTTCCGCAAATGCAGGATTCTGCCGCGGTTTTAGGCATGCTCGATTTGTCTCAGACGCAAAGCAAACTCCTCGCAATCATCGCCAACACGCAAGGCGCAGAAATCGCTTCCAAGCACGATGTCATTCAATATCTCGGCTTTCCGTTTTCGATTTCAGAGAATTTCCAGATGCGGAATACGCACAAGACCATTGCCGAATCACTGGTGACTTTGCAGGAAATTTTAAATATCGCCGACAAAACCAACAAAGAAGTCGTCGCATACTTGTCGATGGGTTTTGGTAATCCTTATGGTGATCCGTGGAATGTCGAAATCGTGGGCGATTGGACAGAGAAACTTGCAGGCATGGGCATCAAAATCCTGTCGCTTTCCGATACGGTCGGGAGTTCTACGCCGGATGTGATTGATTACCTGTTTTCAAACCTGATCCCGAAATACCCGAATATCGAATTCGGTGCGCACTTGCATACGACACCTGAAAAATGGTTCGAGAAAATCGATGCGGGCTATAAAGCCGGCTGCAGAAGATTTGATGGCGCGATCCAGGGATTTGGCGGCTGCCCAATGGCCACAGACGATTTGACGGGCAATATGCCGACCGAGAAATTGCTTTCTTATTTCACCACACAAAAGGAAAACACGAACACGAGCCCGATGAGTTTTGAAAGCGCCTATAATGAAGCATCAAAACTGTTTGGCGAATTTCACTAACCTACATTTTTCCACCAAGATTCAAAAAATTGCAGTGCGTTGAGATTCACTTTCTCTCCAATCATTGGCGTAAGCAAAGGAAGGTTTGCTGCTTTTGCCGCTTCCGTTGCGAGTTTTACAGGCTCATCCCAGGCGTGAAGCGCGAGCGAAAATTTCCCCCAATGTACGGGCATCAGGACTTTTGCGCGCAAATCTTTTGCGGCCGGAATCATTTCTTCGGGCATTAAATGGATATTTTTCCAACTTGAGTTGTATTGCCCGCATTCTAAAATAGCGAGGTCAAACGGGCCGAATGCTGCGCCGATTTTTGCAAAATGCGTATCGTAGCCACTGTCGCCGCCAAGAAATATTTTTCCGGTTGGCGTTTGCAATACAAATGACAGCCATAATGCTTTATTCCTTGTAAAACTCCGGCCGGAAAAATGTCGCGCAGGTGTTGTGTTGACAATAAATCCGTTGCCCAGATCAATTTGGGCATCCCAGTCTTTTTCGATAATCATTTCCGGATTAAACCCCCAATATTCCAGGTGCGCGCCGGTTCCCAATCCGGTAATGACGGTTTTGACTTTTGATTTAAGCTTTATTACAGTTTCATAATCCAAATGATCCCAATGGTCGTGCGAAATAAACAAGAAATCAATGTCGGGAATATCTGCGACGGTATAAACATCGCTTCCGGGAAAACTTCTTGTAGTTGCGGGAATCGGCGAGGCTGAGCCGCTAAAAACCGGGTCGACCAATATTTTCTTGCCGTCAACCTGAATGAAATAGGACGAATGTCCAAACCAGACCAAAATGGCCTCATCAGGATTCAGCGCATGTAAATCGGTTTTTAGCGACGGCATGCGATTGGCAGGTTTGCTGCGTTTGTCCTTTTCGAAAAAGAATTTTTTGAGGACTTTGAGCATCGTTTCGCCTTCGGCCAGGTTAGGCGTGAAGCTGAGGTTTTGGAATTTTCCGTTGCGGTAATTGGGCGATTGCAGAATCTTTTCGAGTCGTTTTCCCGACGGTATTTTCCCGAATTTGCGTTGGTTCGTGAATGCAAAGTAAACTGTGATAAGAAGTATAAAGATGATAGCTGTTGTAATCATAAGGCAAAGTTAGGAAGTTGCTGCGTGCAAAGTTACAAAGTTTTGGGCGTTGCGCTTCGTGCCTTGCGCCGGGCTTTCCGCTACAATCTTTTTTAAGGATTTGCCTTCCGCTGCGCTACTGGCGAATCCTTAAAAAAGGATTTTCGCTACAATCCCTAACGCGCACAAGAATTGAGAATAATGCCTTAGCCCCGATTGCAGCCGATATCCTTTGTGAGATTTGAAATTAAAAGGAATTTGAGATTAAGAGGAGAATGTCTCGCAGACATTCGGTTCTCACAAAGATAAAGGCGTAAAGCAGGAATTGCCCCCAAAAAAACTAAATAAATCGAAATCGTAACAATCAATTTTTTTACTATATTTGCATGCAATTTAACTACAACTACAAATTGCAATGATTGCACACAACTCCAAGATTATCGGCGAAGGTTTAACTTACGATGATGTCCTCCTAGTTCCCAATTATTCTGAGGTTTTGCCACGTGAAGTGAGCATCAAAACCAGATTCTCAAGAAATATTACGCTGAATGTTCCCATCGTTTCCGCAGCTATGGATACAGTCACCGAAAGCGCGATGGCGATTGCCATGGCTCAGGAAGGCGGCATTGGCGTGCTCCACAAAAACATGACGATTGAACAGCAGGCTGCGAAAGTCCGCAAAGTCAAGCGCGCCGAATCCGGGATGATCATCGATCCTGTGACATTGCCATTGTCTGCAACCGTTGCTGATGCGAAAAATGCGATGAAGGAATTCGGCATTGGCGGGATTCCGATTGTCGATGCCAACGGCACTTTGAAAGGCATCGTAACCAACCGCGATTTGCGTTTCGAAAAAAACAATGGACGCGCGATTGTTGAGGTCATGACAAAAGAAAATCTTGTGACTGTCGCTGAAGGTACGTCGTTGCAGGAAGCCGAAGTCATTTTGCAAGGCCATAAAATAGAAAAACTCCCGGTAGTTAATTCAGATCATAAATTGGTCGGGTTGATTACGTTTCGCGACATCACAAAGCTGACCCAAAAACCGATTGCCAATAAAGATACCTTCGGGCGACTTCGCGTTGCCGCAGCGATTGGCGTCACCGGCGATGCATTGGAAAGGGCTGAAGCGCTGGTCAATGCGAATGTAGATGCAATTATCATCGATACGGCGCACGGGCATACCAAAGGCGTCGTTGCCGTATTGAAACAAGTCAAAGAGAGATTCCCACATATCGATGTCATCGTCGGTAATATCGCGACTGCCGAAGCCGCCAAATATTTGGTGGACAATGGCGCTGACGGTGTGAAAGTCGGTATCGGGCCAGGTTCCATTTGCACGACACGTGTCGTTGCCGGTGTTGGTTTCCCACAATTTTCGGCCGTATTGGAAGTAGCTGCAGCCATCAAAGGTTCTGGTGTTCCGGTCATTGCCGACGGTGGAATCCGTTATACGGGTGATATCCCAAAAGCGATTGCGGCCGGTGCCGATTCGGTCATGCTGGGCTCGTTATTGGCTGGGACAAAAGAATCACCTGGTGAAACCATTATTTTTGAAGGCAGGAAATTCAAGTCGTATCGCGGCATGGGTTCGGTTGAGGCGATGAAAGAAGGCTCGAAAGACCGTTATTTCCAGGATGTCGAAGACGATATCAAAAAACTTGTTCCCGAAGGTATTGTTGGCCGCGTGCCGTACAAAGGGGAATT
>DATHKH010000149.1:0-6001 GCA_035286325.1 Flavobacterium sp. | reverse complement strand
CTGTAAATGATAAAATTTTGAATTTTAAAAATGTTTTGTTTTGGTTTCATAAATTGGTTTTAAGTGCCAGGTAAAGAACAGCAATTAAAACCAATAGATCATTAAGTGTAAATACGCAATTCGTTACGTATAAATACGTAATCCTCGCCTGAATAACTACACAATGACATAAACATCCAAATAAATTTACACTTACCTAAATTATCAATTCTCAATTCTCAATTTTCAATTAATTTAATTTTATCTTTGTAGTCCGTACAAATTCAAAACACTCCGATTTATGGAATATTTAGATTTTGAGCTTCCCATTAAAGAGCTTGAAGACCAGTTGGATAAATGCCAGATCATTGGCCAGGAATCAAATGTCGATGTGACCAACACCTGCAAACAGATTGAGAAAAAACTGGAAGAAACCAAGAAAAACATATACAAAAACCTGACTGCCTGGCAACGCGTCCAATTGTCGCGTCATCCGAACAGGCCATATACGATGGATTATATCCATGCACTTTGCGGCGATACATTCCTCGAGCTTTTCGGCGACCGGAATTTTAAGGATGATAAAGCCATGATTGGCGGCCTCGGAAAAATTGGCGACCAGTCGTTCATGATTATCGGCCAGCAGAAAGGGCACAATACCAAAACAAGGCAGTTTCGCAATTTCGGGATGGCCAATCCCGAAGGCTATAGAAAGGCACTTCGTTTGATGAAAATGGCTGAGAAATTCGGCATTCCCGTAGTTTCATTTATCGATACGCCAGGCGCTTATCCCGGATTGGAAGCCGAAGAACGCGGACAAGGCGAGGCGATTGCGCGCAACATATTTGAAATGATCCGCTTGAAAGTCCCGGTAATTGTCGTGATTGTCGGTGAAGGTGCATCCGGTGGTGCATTGGGGATAGGCGTGGGCGACCGCGTTTATATGCTGGAAAACACTTGGTATTCGGTGATTTCACCCGAATCGTGTTCCTCAATCCTTTGGAAAAGCTGGGAATATAAGGAACAGGCAGCCGAAGCATTGAAGCTGACATCAGCCGATATGAAAAAGCAAAACCTTGTCGATGACATTGTGCCTGAGCCGTTAGGCGGTGCCCATTACGACCGCGATACGACTTTTAAAACTACTGGGCAATATATTTTAAAAGCCTACAACGAACTCAAAGACTTATCAACAGAAGCTTTGGTTTCACAAAGGATGGACAAATACAGTAAGATGGGTGAGTTTAAAGAGTAATTTCTTACAAAAGAAATCAAATCCGAAGCCCTTTAGTTTCGGATTTTTTTTTGCTTATCAACAATATTATTTAGTTATAAACAGTTTGGATTTATAACTCTTTGCGCAATTTTTTTACAATTTAGTTACTTTCGCTTCATGGAGAATTTCAGAAATATCAATCCCGTCAAAGTGGATAAAACCACGATCATCAACCTCGAAAAAGGGAAGTTGCCGCCACAGGTGCTCGACCTTGAAGAGGCTGTGCTCGGTGCCATGATGATTGATAAAAAAGGGGTTGATGAGGTCATCGATATCCTGCAGCCCGATGCCTTTTACAAAGATGGGCACAAGCATATTTTTGAAGCTATTTTCCAGTTGTTCACAGATTCGCAACCGATTGACTTGTTAACAGTTTCGGCGCAGTTGAAGAAAAGCGGCAAACTCGAATTGGCTGGTGGTGATTTCTACCTGATCCAGCTCACGCAAAAAATATCATCGTCGGCACATATCGAATTCCATTCACGGATTATTTTACAGAAATACATCCAGCGAAGCCTGATTAAAATCTCTTCGGAAATCATCGAGGAATCGTATGACGAATCGACCGATGTGTTCGATTTGCTCGACAAAGCCGAATCCAAATTATACGAAGTCACCCAGGGAAATATCAAAAGGAGTTCTGAAACCGCGCAGAGTTTGGTTATCCAAGCCAAAAAACGCATCGAGGAAATCGCGAATAAAGAAGGTTTATCAGGAATTGCGACTGGTTTTGAAAAACTCGACAAAATTACCTCAGGCTGGCAGCCCAGCGATTTGATCATTATCGCGGCACGTCCGGGTATGGGTAAAACCGCGTTCGTCTTGTCGATGGCAAGAAATATTGCGATTGATTTCGGACATCCGGTCGCTTTGTTCTCTTTGGAGATGTCATCGGTACAATTAATCACGCGTCTGATTTCTTCGGAAACAGGCTTGTCTTCAGAAAAACTGCGTACCGGGAAACTCGAAAAACACGAATGGGAACAGTTGAGCATCAAAGTCAAAGACCTTGAAAAAGCGCCTTTGTTCATCGATGATACGCCGTCGCTTTCGATATTCGATTTGCGTGCGAAATCACGCCGCCTCGCTTCACAGCATGGCATCAAACTCATCATTGTCGATTACCTACAATTGATGACGGCAGGCGGAAGCAGTGGTAAAGGCATGGGAAATCGCGAACAGGAAATCTCGACCATTTCAAGAAACTTAAAAGCATTGGCAAAGGAATTGGCCGTACCGGTCATTGCCTTGTCACAATTGTCGCGTGCCGTTGAAACCCGCGGTTCGAGCAAAAGACCATTGCTTTCGGATCTTCGTGAATCTGGAGCGATTGAGCAGGATGCGGATATCGTGTCGTTCATTTACCGCCCGGAATATTACAAGCTCGACGAATGGGATGACGACGAACACTCCCCGACGGAAGGCCAGGCCGAATTCATCATCGCCAAGCACCGTAACGGTAGCTTGGAAAACATCAGGCTGAAATTTATCGGAAACCTCGGTAAATTTGACAATTTGGAAGATTATGGCGGAAGCTACGATGACCTGCCGTCAAAAATGAACCACGACGACAATCCGTTTATGACCAAAAACCTGCCTTCGGCAAATGAGGCTTTTGGAAGCAACATCAATAGGAATGACGACGACAGTGATGTGCCTTTTTAACCTTTAAGATATAAAAAATGCCGGCTTTTGACCGGCATTTTTTTTGGAGTGCTGTTATTTTTGGGAAGCCAGGAGTTCGTCGAGATTTCCCAATCCCATTGTGAATCCTTCCTTGAAGCCCATTTTGATGATTCCTTCAAGGTCTTCCAGTTTGTCATATTTGATGGCGATATTCACCATCGTCGAATCGCCATTGCTACTGAAAGTATTGGTCCAGTTTGAACGCGGCATATCATTATTGACGGTGCCATTTTCATCTGTAAAGGCATCGCGTGCAGAGAAGCTTTTCTGTGGATCCACACTTTTGAAATCGGCACTTGACCAATGTTTTTCGCCATTTGGTCCGACCATCGCATAAAGCCAATAGCCGCCGGTTTTGAAATCCATGGTTTTGGTTTCTGCCTTCCAAGGTTTTGGCGCCCACCATTGGTCCAAAAGCTCACTTTGTGTCCATGCGGCCCACACTTTTTGCAAAGGTGCCGCGAATTCCCTTTTTACTGTGATTGTTTTATTTTCCTTGTCTACGGAAAAATCGAATACTAAATTGCTGTTCATAATTTATTTATTTAATGGTTGATAATGGATTGTCGAGTTCATCAAAACGGCTTTCCCAGATTTGTCGGAATTGTTCCAGCCATTGGTCAATTTCTTTCATTTTGGTTATGTTGAGTTCATAATGTATTTCTCTTCCGGATTGCTGTTGTTTGACCAGTTCACATTCGGTAAGGATCTTTAAATGTTTTGATACCGCCTGTCTTGTTGTGTCAAAATGGGCAGCCAACGCATTAGGCGTCATGGCTTGAGTAACTATAAGCGCCAAGATTGCCCTTCTTGTCGGATCTGCAATGGCTTGGAATATATCTCTTCTCATAATTCATGTATAATTTAAGCAACCAATCAGTTGCAAATATACATGCAACTTTTTGGTTGCGCAAATTTTTTAGGGATTTTTTTAATTTTTTTTTATTCAGTCAATAGTGAACTTTTTTTTTCACCCAATGGAATCGTTTTCTTGTCCATTTCCCTTTCGGTCTGTTCCACATACACGGCATAGTCGGCCGGTTCGATTTTGCGCCCGATAAAGTCGGCATAGACGCGCGTGAATTCTGCACCGAAATACAAAATCGCCGCCGTATAATACACCCAAACGAGAATAATGATCAGCGACCCAGCCGCGCCATAAGTCGACGCCGTTCCTGCAGTTTCAATATACAACCCGATTAAAAATCGTCCCAGCATAAATAAGCAGGCCGTAAAAAAGGCGCCCATCCTGACGTCTTTCCAATGGATTTTCACATCGGGCAGCACTTTAAAAATGACACCAAACAAAAGGGTAATGACAGCAAAACTGATAATGATGTTCAGGACATTGAAAATGATGACCGTTACATCGGGAAAATAATCCCGCAACATGTCATTCAACGCCTGCAGCGCACCATTGACAATCAGCGATACAATCAGCAGGAATCCCAATCCGACAATCAACGAGGACGAAAGCAAACGATCTTTGATGAGTTTCAGCCAGCCTCTTTTTGGCTTTGCCTTGACACGCCAGATGATATTGATCGAATCCTGGATTTCGCTAAAAACCGAAGTCGCGCCAATAATTAAAGTCACGACTCCAATAATAACGGCAGTTGTGGTTTTTCCGGACAGCTCCAGGTTTTTAATCATATCCTGGATTTGCGCAGCAGCCTGGTTGCCAACCAAACCATTGATTTCAGAGAACAATTGCCCCTGGATGGCCTCTTTTCCGAGAAAAAAACCGACTAACGAAATCAGCAAAAGCAATAATGGCCCAAGCGAAAATACGGTATAATAAGAAAGCGATGCGCTCAATTTGAGTGCTTTATCATCAGTGAATCCCGTAAAGGTATCTTTGAGGATTTTCCAGTTGTTCTTCCACGCCTGCTTGTTGAAATAGCTTTTGCCCATGATTTCCCCTTTCTAATTCGTAACAATTCCGATTTTAACATAAATATAAAAAGATACATTTGAAAATCATACGACATTAACAAATTCGATTTTTATGATTTGTTGGCAATTTTGCCGCAATGAATTTGATAGATTTCCGTTATCTTTGGCACAGCCAGTGGATTGGCTAAAAAATAAAAATTGACAATGCGCTTTAAAAAGTTACTATTCCTGCTGCTCATCCTGGTGTCATTTTCGGTGAAAGCGTCGTTTATTTTGCTGCCAATGGATGAAACCTCACAGCAAAACCACCTCAAGGCATACGGCATTACCTATTGGGTTTTGTCAAAACAATATAAGGCAAGCTGGCTGTTGAATTATCGCGGCGGTTCGTTCCTTTTGCCCGATGCGCCCGAAATCCGCAAGGAATGCCAGATTCGCGGCGTGAGTTTCGAAATATTGTCCGACAGCGAAGAGCAGGCAATTCTCGATGAAATCTCAAGCCCGTCGCAAAATATGGAAACGGTGGTTTTGGAAAAAGCGCCAAAGATTGCGGTCTATACGCCGAAAGGCAAACAGCCATGGGACGATGCGGTGACTTTGGTGTTGACCTATGCCGAAATCCCATTTACACCGATTTATGACGAAGAAGTGCTCAGTGACCAATTATTATTATACGATTGGCTGCATTTGCACCACGAGGATTTTACCGGCCAATACGGGAAGTTTTTCGGGATATACAGGAATGCGCCGTGGTATATCCAACAGAAGAATGATGCCGAAGCGTTGGCCAAAAAACTAGGCTATAGCAAAGTCTCAGAGGAGAAGTTGGCTGTGGCCAAAAAGATACGCGACTTCGTGATTGGCGGCGGATTTATGTTTGCGATGTGCTCGGCAACAGACAGTTTCGACATTGCACTGTCTGCGGAAGGCGTCGACATTTGTGAACCGATGTTTGACGGCGATGCCAGCGATGCAAACTACCAGACAAAAATTGATTATTCCAAAACGTTTGCCTTCAAGGATTTTACCTTGGAAAGACGTCCGGAACGCTACGAATTTTCAGATATCGATATGACCGAAAAGCGCCAGATTCCAATGGAAAAGGATTATTTCACGTTGATGGAATTCTCGGCCAAATGGGATGTGATTCCGAGTATGCTCTGC
>DATHKH010000148.1:0-9691 GCA_035286325.1 Flavobacterium sp. | reverse complement strand
AGGACAGGAAATTTCCTTTTGAAATCGCGGCTTTCTTTTCGAGTTGTTTGTACAATCCGCTTTCGAATACGCCAACGCGCAACAAAAGCAGCATCAATCCCAAACCGCCGCCGATGAAATAAGCAATCGTCCAGTCGCCTGCGAGTTCTACGGTCAGTTGCGCGACGACAGCGCCGAGCAATCCGAAACCGGCAACCATCGATGTTCCGATGGCCCGCAATTCTTTTGGCAGGCTTTCGGAAACCAAAGTGATTCCGGCACCGAGTTCACCAGCCAAGCCGATTCCGGCGATAAACCGCAAGGCTGCATAAACCGTCGCTTTGTCTGCGAAATCCATTTGCGGTAAAAATCCGCAGGCGATGTTTGCAACAGAATACACCAATATGGAACCAAACAAAACCGACAGCCTTCCTTTTTTGTCGCCGAGAATTCCCCAGAGAATGCCGCCCAAAAGCAATCCGGTCATCTGGAAATTGATGATCATTGTTCCGGCGACATCGGGGTTGATATCCATGCTTTTAAGGCTTGGTACGCGCACAATACCAAATAAAAGTAAATCATAAATATCGACGAAATAGCCCAAAGCGGCTACGATTACGGGAAAACTGAAGAGGATTTTGAGTTTTTGGGAAGTCGTGAATTGCTGCATTTGGTTTTGGTTTTGCCAAATGTATAAAAATCCATGAAATAAAATCATTGCCTAGCCCTGATGGAAGCGGCATCCTTTTATGGAGCGCAGCGCAATAAAAGATATAGCGGACAGCAGGACTCGAGCTTCCAATAAAAAAAAGGGAGTGAACAGGCGAAGCAAACAGCTTCTAAAAACTTTTGTACTTTTGCCGAAACAAAACAAACATGGAAGTCAAAGACAGCAACGGAAATATATTACGGGACGGCGATTCGGTAACGGTCATCAAAGACCTGAAAGTGCGCGGTTCGTCGGATGTGATTAAGCGCGGAACGAAAGTCAGCAATATCAAACTGACCGATGATCCGGCTGAAATTGATTGCCGCGTGAATAAGACCGCGATGGTGCTTAGAACTGAGTTCGTGAAGAAAGCATAAAACAAAAAGCAGCACGTTACGCGCTGCTTTTCTTTTAAAAAAATGCTTCGGTGTTATTCCGTTTTTACCGTAATCGGCAAACTATATGCGGTTCTTACCGGTTGTCCGGCGATCATTCCCGGCGCCCATTTTGTTTTGAGTGATTTCAGTACGCGGATTGCCTCTGTTCCCAACCCGAATCCCGGATCTCTTGGTACGCGAATGTCGGTCATGCTGCCGTCTTTTTCAATGACAAAAGTCACATAAATCTTGATGGTTTTCTCATCGCCGATTTCGGTTTTCCCAAAATTACTGCCGACATAAGAATAGAATCTGTTGATGCCGCCTGGAAATTCAGGAAGCTTGTCTAAAGATGTGGTTTTCTCAATTCCGGTTCCGGTGGTTTTTATTTCGGTTCCTGTTCCGGTATTGACAGGAATGGTGACTGTTGTCCCGGGTGTTCCGGTATCAGGATTGTTGTCGACAGGCTTATTGTCTTTGTTGATTGCAATATTTGGATCTGCGTCAATTGGCTTTACGATTACCGGGTCGACCAATTGTTTGGTATTGGTTTCGGTCACTTTCTTTTTTAATGGAGTGACGGTTTCATGAGGTTTTGGGTTATTGGGCTTGATATCGCTCAGATGAACAATGGTATTGTGTTCGTCAATCATCGGTCCGATAGCTTTTGTGCCAAACGCGCTTAACACAAAAGGAATGCCTATCGCGCCAGCCAAAAGCATCAGGCTGTACAAAAAAGCAAGAATGGTGGTTCTGGAATTCTGCTGGCGCAATTGGTATGCGCCATAGGCTTTGTTTTTGCCTTCAAAGACGAGGTCAATCCAGCTTTTCTCAAAAATATCAACACTGTTCATAATAAAATGGTTTTATGGTTAAGTATCGATGTTACATAAGCGGATATTTATAAGGTGTATTTTAACATATAACTTTACTTATATGCAAAAAATTGTATAAATGTTAAAAAAATTAAAAAGAAATTTTAATGATTCTTGTTGCGGATGATTTCCGTTAACAAATTTTTCGCGCGAAGCAGCTTAATTTTGACGTTATTCAGCGGTTCGCCAAGTTCATCGGCAATTTCCTGGTAGCTCATTTCCTGGAAATAACGCAGCTGGATGACTTCCTGGTAATGCGGTTTCAACTGTTTGATGCATTGCAAAAGGCTCGAGAGGTTTTGCTGTTTGATAAGCTCATCTTCGGCGGAAAGCGCGGAATCGGCAATTTCATAAGCCGGGCTTTCATCATCGTTGTCAATGTCGATGAACAATGCCGACCGCTTTTTACGCAGCATGTCGATGTGGACATTTTTTGCAATCGCAATCAGCCAGGTGTTGAATTGGAACTCGGGATTGTAAGTCGCGATTTTATCAAATGCCTTCGCAAAAGTCTCGATGGTAATGTCTTCGGTGTCGGTATCGTTTTCAGTGCGTTTGAGCATGAAACCGTAGACTTCATTCCAATAGTAATCCAATAGAAAAGTGAAGGCAACCTGGTCGCCGTTCTTTGCTTTTTCTATGTATTCGTTTACTTCCAATGGACAGGTTTTGAGAAAATGTTGGTCAGGAAAATATTGAGTTGCGTGAACACCAATGTGATTTCAATAATCGGGAACCAATACATGACGTCTTTTTCTTTGAGCTTTCCAGCCGACAATCCAAGGACAACCCATGTAAACAGATAACGGAAACCGATAATGCTTAGTACAATAATCCATTGGAATTGAAACGCGAGCAACACGATCGGCAATAACAAAAACAGCAATTGCGATGCATAAAATACGGCAAGCTGCGTCCTGTCTGACGGTTTATAATAGGCCGCTGTCGAAACATGCCTTCTTTTCTGCGCGAACCATTCCTTGAACGTTTTCTTTGGCTCGGAATAGGTAAAGCTTTCAGGCGAATAGCAAACGGCCGTGTTTTTGCCTTTTGCCGCTTCGTTGATGAACAAATCGTCGTCGCCCGAGCGGAGTTTCATGTGTTCTATAAAACCGTTGACGTTAAAGAATTCTTCCCTTTTGTATGCGAGGTTCCTGCCAACGCCCATATATGGACGCCCGGCTTTTGCCCATGAAAAATATTGCACGGCGGTCAGCATCGTTTCAAAACGGATGATTTTATTCATAAAGGAATTCGCGATTTTCTCATACGCGCCATAACCAAGCACGATGGTTTTATTCAAGGTGAACTGCGAACTCATTTCCTTGATCCAATCTTTCGATGCCGGATAGCAATCGGCGTCAGTAAGCAATAGGTATTCATATTTCGCGGCTTTGATTCCGAGTGTCAACGCGAATTTTTTGTTGCCCCAAAAAGCTTCATTGTTTTCGACTTTTACGAGCTTGATATTGGCATACTGTTTTTCAAATGCCTCGAAAAGTTCCAGCGTATTGTCGCTCGACGCATCGTCAATCAATACGATTTCAAAATCGGGATAATCCTGTTCGGCGAGCAGCGGGACGAATTTGGCGACATTGGCTTCCTCATTCTTCGCACAGACGATGACCGAAACCGGAATTTTTTTTGGAGTGCTTTTTTGCCCTTTGGCAAAAGCGAATTTGCCGAAAATGGCCACATAATAAAACAGTTGGATGGCAACGATAACAATAAAAAAGTAAAAAGTAATGGTCAGCATATAAGCGAATTGTCTTTTAAAACCCACGTTTTGGGAGTATGCAAATGTACAAATTTGAATAAGAAAACGGCGAAGATTTGCGATTTAACGGTGAAAATTATCGCGGACATTTTTTCATTTCGCCTGCGACTTTCATTGCGTCAGGATTTCCTGTTTTTCCGAGTTCGGAAATGATATTGTTTAGATTTTTGTCGTCGCGTTGCTGCGACAGTTTTTTCTTGGCGTGGATGTCGGTAATCTCAATTTCAAATCCGATGATGCCGCGCATCTGCATCATTGTTTTTTTGGAGAAATTTTCGACGCTGACCGGATTTTCAGAATTCGCTTCGTACTTGTCGACGAGCTTTTTCAATGATTGTAAAAGTTCATCTTCATTGACAATCCTGATTTTTACATAGATATGAACGGCGATATAATAGTATGGAAACTCATGAGTACCGGCTTTCAATTAGGCAATCTAATATCTCAATACTAATATCTAAATCACATTCACTTCGGCTTCGATCGCAATCCCGAAAGTGTCTAAAATGGTTTTTTGGACGTCTTTCGAAACCGCCAATATTTCAGCGCCGGTCGCATTTCCATAATTGACCAATACAAGCGCCTGGTTTTTATGGATTCCCGCATCCCCAAAACGTTTTCCTTTGAATCCGGCTTTTTCGATAAGCCAGCCCGCAGGCACTTTGACTTCGGTTTCCGACACATCGAAATATTTCATGTCGGGAAATTTCGCGTGGATTTTCTCGAAATCGGATTTTAAAATGATTGGATTTTTAAAGAAGCTGCCGCTGTTTCCGAGTTCTTTTGGATCGGGCAATTTGCTTTGTCGGATGGCGATAACGGCATTGCTGACGTCTTTTAATGTTGGCGTTGTGATATTGTTCTTGGCCAATTCCGCAGTGATATCGCCATAAGAGACATTGATTTTATGGCTGTGTTTCGTCAGTTTAAAAACCACCGAGGTAATAATATATCTGTCTTTTTCTTCATTTTTGAAAATACTTTCACGATACCCAAAACGACATTCGTCTTTGGTAAAAGTCCGCATTTCCAAAGTATTGATATCCATCGCTTCGCACGAAACAAATGTGTCTTTCATTTCTGTGCCATATGCGCCAATGTTTTGTATTGGCGTCGTACCGACATTCCCAGGAATAAGCGACATATTTTCAAGTCCGCCGAAATCCTGGCCAATCGTAAACAATACGAATTCGTGCCAATTTTCGCCAGCCTGCGCTTCCACCCAGACAAGATCTTTGTCTTCCTTGATGATTTTTTTTCCTTTCAGGTCGATGTGGATGACCAAGGCATCGATGTCTTTAGTCAAAAGCATATTGCTTCCGCCGCCAAGGATGAATTTTTTATCTTTTTGGTGCAGCTGCAAAATGGTTTTGAGTTCGTTGACCGAATGCACGGCGACAAATTGCCTGGCTTTGGCGTCAATGCCGAAAGTATTGTAGTTTTTTAAAGAAAACGCGTCGATGATTTCCATAGGTGTCAAAAAGGATTCTGAAATTGATTCCAAATTTACGGCAATATTCCGAAACCGCTAAATAGTTACGCCAAATCTGCCAAAGAAGAAAATTTTTCGACATAATTGTGCAGCCAGATGTGCAGCATAAACAACGGCATGATATACGGAATGGCTTTCGTATCGCCTTTCTGCATATTGGCGACGAGTTTTTTGGCATTTATATTCCCGAAATAATCCATCCGGAACAAATCGCTTTTCGAAAAAGATTCGAGTTCTTCCTTAAAATCCGGGCTTTTCAGCAAGTAATCGCCCCAAGGCACGCTGAGCCCAACTTTCCTGAATTTCAGGATTTCTTCCGGAAGTCTTTTTTCCATGGCCTTTTTCAGGATGTATTTTCCTTTTTTCCCGGTGAATAACCATTTGTCATCAAGCGAACCCAAGCCAGTCAACAATCGTTGGTCAAGGAATGGATTGCGGCATTCTATGGAAGCGCCCATCGTACAGCGGTCGTTGCGGTCGAGGAGTGAACACAAATAGGTATGTTGGTCGAAATAAAGCGCTTGTCTCCGGAGGTTTCCGGGATATAAAGCCGCAGCTTCGGCGTATATTTTTTTACGGTAGTCATTCTTTGGTTCGCCCGGCATGCCGAATGTTTTGGCAATGTCATTCGGGAAAATATTGGAACCGTTATACATGACCATATCGGCGTCACTCTTGATTTGCGAGTACCGCAATAATTTATCGTACCGCGGTTTTTTGGCAAACATATCCAGGTTGGAAAACCCGGAAAGCGAATGCATCAATGTTGGATATTGAAGTGCTTTGTAACGGACGTAACCGCCCATCAATTCGTCTGAACCTTCGCCGGAAAGCAATACTTTCACTGATGGTTTCGCCAATTCGGAAACGGCCAAAAGGTGCGGTTCGCTCAAATGTGTCAGCGGTTCGTCCTGTAAATAAGTCGAGTGCAACAGCTTATCATACAAATCCTTGTTTTCCAATTCGATGGAGTGGAAGCCGTATTTGAATTTGTCGGCCATCAATTTGGCCAAATGCGATTCGTTGTGCTCCTGTTCCTTAAAGCCAACGTTAAATGTCTGGATGTCTTTAAAATCCTGATGGTGCAAAGAAGCCAGGATTGACGAAGAATCGAGTCCGCCGCTCAGTAAAACGCCCACAGGAACATCGCTGACCATGCGAAGCTTGACCGAATCGTCAAAAGTCGATGTGAACCATTCGAGCGGGTTCTTGATTTTTGGCTGGTTTTCGATTTCTGTCTTTAAATCCCACCATTTTTCTTCAGCGACTTTACCGCCTTCATCAATCGTCATGACGTAACCCGGCAATACTTTTTTGACGTTTTCATACAATGTATTCTCACCGGCAACAAATCGGTTGAAAATGTATTCCTCCAAGCCGTTTTGTGCAATTTTCAGCGGAACGCCAGCGGTAAAAAGCGCTTTTTGCTCGGAAGCAAAATAAATCGATTCGTTGTAAAAGGCATAATACAAAGGCTTGACGCCCATTCTGTCGCGAACGAGTGTCAGCTTTTTTTCCTGTTTGTCCCAAAAGGCAAATGCGAACATGCCGTTGAGCTGGTGCAGCATTTTCGTGCCGTGCAATTGGAACAGCATCATCAGCACTTCGGTATCAGAAGATGTTTTGATCTCGAAACCGGCGCTTTTCAGTTCCGGATAAAACTCTTTAAAATTATATACTTCGCCATTGTAAACCATCACAAATCGGCCATCATCTGACAGGAAAGGTTGGTGTCCGGCTTGTGAAACGTCAAGTATGGAAAGCCTTCTGTGGCCAAATCCGATATTGTTTTCAATGAATAAACCTTTATCATCCGGGCCGCGGTGTTCCAGCGCATCACGCATCTTTGTCAGGACGCGTTCGTCGACTTTTCTTTGCGACTGCAGATGTAAGATTCCGTTAATTCCGCACATAATTAATTAGTCTTGTTAATTAATTCATGATAGCGCGCCGCAATATTTTTCATATTGGCGTTGTAATCCGCATGGTCTTCCACAAATTCCCTGTTATTTAAAACCGCCTGATTTCTGTACGCTGCATTTTCATGTGCCCAAATAATTTCGTCGGCAAGGCTGCTAAAATCATCAACTGTGACCAACTGCCCGTTTTCACGATGCCTGATCCAGCTCCTGTTTCCAGGAATATCCGTTACGATCGGGTAACAATGTGTCGCCATCGCCTCAAATAGCGAGGAAGAAACGCCTTCAGTCGTAGGCATGCTGATATAAAAATTGGATTGCTGCAATATTCCCGGTAATTGGGTATTTGCGATTCTTCCGGTAAAATTTACTTTGGAATCTATATGTAATGTTTTGGCTAATGCCTGCAGGTTGTCAAGCTGCGTTCCGCCGCCAACAATCGTCAATGTAAAATCAATTCCTTTTTGGTTCAGGATGTCAAAAGCTTTTAAGATAATGTCATGCCTGTATTCCGGCATCAGTGACCGTGTAACCACCGCATGGATTTTTCCATTATCTGCATTGTTTCCCTTGGTAAAGGTTTTCAGGTCGATGCCTTTTGGCAAAACCATTACTTTAGCCATATCGACATTGGCAGCGTTCATTGAAACGGTCATCGCCGGACCCCAGGCATGGATCAGGGTCGCTTTTTTGAAAGCATAATGCTGGAGGGCTTTTTTCAGTGGAAGCATAATCGAATTTCCCGGCCACAAATCGGTAATTCCCTGTTGGGCGACCGCCATAGGCTTTACGCCCGACAATGCTGCAAGAAAACCATAACTGGTTGTCCTTTCGGCAATAATCATGTCTGGTTTGTGTATTTTGATGAGTTTTCTGACACGCGGAAAACAAAGGATATATTCCCACAGCCGCAGGCAACGGTTTTTGAGACCATTGCTTGGTGTTTTCAATTCCCAGGTAATAATTTCAAAACCGCCGAATTCCTTCAGGCCATTCATCCAAGTTATCGCATCGGCCCTGTAAGTTTCGCCAAGAAAAAGTATCTTCATCTTAAAATCGCAATCGAGCCATTAATCCCCTGAAGCCAAAGCCCTGTTCAGGAACTCGGTCAAAGGACGCAGCAAATGTAGTTTTTTTGCGGTATCATTTACAAAATTCTTATCATTCAATGATTTATCGTCAATTTTTGCGGAAGCCGTAAAACTTTTGAGCTTTAGGAATTCAATCGCGGGATGGTCTTTTTCAAAATTCTTCGGGGATGTTTTCAATGCGTTCGTCCTGTCAAGGTCGCCAAAAACGCTTTTGAAATTTTTATCGGAAACAATCGCCTCAAGGTCGTCGTGGAAAAAATCAATTTCCTTGCGGATTTTCTTCAATTCTGAAGCTTCGGGCGAATAGAAACCGCCAGCCAGAAAACTTTTTCCTTTTTCAAAATGGATGTAATAACCGGGCGCATTTACGCCGCTGGGATTGGTATTCATCCAGATGCCCATATGGGATTTGTATGGCGATTTGTCTTTTGAAAAACGGATATCGCGATTGATGCGGAACGTGCAGTTTTTCACTTCCAGCATTTTTAATGCCGGATCTAATGGTTTCATCGCTTCGAGAAATTCCGAAATCAGTTGGTGGTAATCCTTTTTGTAAGCTTCATAACGGACTTTATTCGCCTGGAACCAGTCGCGGTTGTTGTTCTTTTTTAAATCTTCGAGAAATTGAAGGCTTTCCGGTGAAATCATTGCAGTTGTTTTTTTAGGTCTTCTTCAGAGACAAATCCTTTGTGTTCCCAAACCACTTTCCCATTTTGGTACAGCATCAACGCAGGCAAATCGTCAACTTTGAGTTGGGAAGCGAGCGTTTTGTTTTCGTCGGCGTTGAGGCGCACAATCGTGACTTTATCGGCCATGTCTTTTTGCATTTTCAAGACAAAAGGCGTCATTTTCTTGCACGGCTCACACCAATCGGCGTAGAAATCAACAAGCACTTTTTTGTCTGTTTTGAGCAGTTCGCCAAATTCCTGGTCGCACATCCCGATGATTCGCTCGTCGGGTTTTGCCAATCCTGCTGCGCTCCATTTCATCATGCCGCCTTGCAGGTTGTAGATTTGTGAAAACCCCATTTCCTGGAGTTTTTGTGCGGCTTCAGCGCTGCGTCCGCCGACTTTGCAATAGACAAAAATGGGTTTGGATTTATCATACCTGGATGCCCTGGCGGCAAAATCATCGCTGTTCCAATTGACATTGGCCGCATCGTCAATGTGTTCGCCTGCAAATTCTTCCGGCGTGCGAACGTCGAGCAATTGCGCGTTTGGCGTGGCTTTTAATTTGGCCGCAAAATCCAATGGCGGAATCGTTTGTATATTTTTTGGCGTTTGTCCGTTGCAGTTGAGAAACAGGACAGAAAGTAATAGTAGAGAGAAGATTTTTGTTTTCATTTTTAAAAATTTCAGGCAGCTAATTTACTGAAAATTACAGATTAAATATTTTATAAGTCTGGTGCGTCGATTTGACGATCGCTTCGGTGCGTTCCGGGTGCGTATCGGAAATGAACAATTGCCCGAAAT
>DATHKH010000147.1:0-3172 GCA_035286325.1 Flavobacterium sp. | reverse complement strand
CGGAATTGAATATATGACATTCCTTGCCGACTTGTATTCGAAAAATTCGTCGAAAGGCGTTGGTTTCTTCCAGATTGGCGGCGGAATTGCCGGAGATTTCCCAATCTGTGTCGTACCAATGTTATATCAGGATATGGAAATGCACGATGTTCCGTTCTGGAGTTATTTCTGCCAGATTTCCGATTCTACAACCAGTTACGGATCGTATTCCGGAGCAGTGCCAAATGAAAAGATTACCTGGGGAAAATTGGACATCAATACCCCGAAATTTGTTATAGAATCCGACGCAACGATAGTCGCCCCACTAATTTTTGCTTACCTACTCGACTTATAATAAACATATGAAAAGAATTATTGTAGATTATTCAAAACTGACCAACGAAATCCTGAACCTTTTGGTTGAGCGCTTTCCTGACGGATATGATGACTCTAATATTATCCGTTTTAGAAATGCCCACAACGAATTGATTGAAGCAGTTGAAGTGCGTACTGAAGACACCATTTACCTGGTTAAAGTCAGTACCAAGCTGGCTTCACGCCTTGAAAAATTCGATGAAGACGACGATTTGGATTCTATCGTAGAACCAATCGATGCCATCAAAGGAATCGACGACGATGAAGATGCGCTGACTGCAGAAGAAGATGATGAGGAAGTCGACCTGACCAAAGACCCGGGCGGTTCTGAAGGCGATGACGCCGGAGACGATGACGATGACGACGACGACATGGATGATATTGCAGACGATGAAGACGACGAAGACGAAGACTAAATCGAACAGATAAAAAAAGGAACCGCTCGGTTCCTTTTTTGTTTCTATAAATAGCGTTCCCTGAAAACACGTTGGTGGTGTTTCAAATGCCCAATTATGATGAAACCAATCGCACGCACGGTAACTTCCGCATTGGAAGCGATGCCTTTTCTTTTGAGCTGTTCTTCATCAAAACTTTTAAAAAGCATCAATGTGGCTTGTCGTACTGTGGCAAATTCGGTCAGCAATTCCTGCAGGTTTCTGTTGTTGGCATTGGCATTATCAACATAATCATTTTCCTCGAAACTTTGCAGCGGCGTACGGTCGGCACGGGCAAAGCGCAAGGCGCGGTAACTGAAAATACGCTCAGCATCAATCAGGTGCTGGATGATGTCTTTAATCGTCCATTTCCCTTCGGCATATCGGTAATCGTGTTTTCCGAGCGGGATTTCCTGTACAAAACGGATGAAATCATGGGTGGAAATTTCCAGTTCCTCCAATAGATCCACATCGCCTACAGCGGCAATATAAGTAGAATAATAGGCTGCGTATTCGTCATTTGGCAATTCGGTTGATCTCATAAGTTTGTTTTGTTTAGGCTGAATTACGGCTGGCATTCGTGTTCCCGAAAAGCGAACGGACAACCAGTTTTTCGTACACCAAAATTAAGGAATTCTCCGCACTTTCTTTATTCAATTCATTAATTCGAGACAAGGCATATTGCTGGATCGCAAGCAATGGCAAAACGATATGCTCGCGCGTGGCAACGGATGCTTTACCATCGGGATAATTTTCCATGAGTTCGGTATGGCCGGCAATTTTGAGGAGCAGCCTTTTGGTTTCGGCAAACTCGTCGCGGATGATTTCCCAGAAAGCCCCGAATTCCGGATCGTCTTTCATATAGGCTGTCAATGGCAGAAATGATTTGGCCAACGACATCTGGCTGTTTTCCAACAAAGTCCTGAAAAATAACGAGCGGTCGTATATGCCCTGGATTTTATCCCATTGCCCAGTGTCTTCAAAATGTTTTAATGCGGTGCCAACGCCAAACGAACCGGGAACATTCTGCTTTAATTGGCTCCATGAACCGACAAACGGAATCGCGCGTAAATCCGACAAATTCAATGTTTCCGATTGCCCGCGTTTTGACGGACGGCTGCCGATATTGGTTTTTGCATAATATTTCAAAGTGCTCATCTGTTCGAGATACGGGATGAATTTCGGGTGGTTTTTAAAATCCGTGTATTTTTTAAATCCTGCTTGCGCCAATTCGTCAAGGACGGATTTTTCATCAGCCGAAAGCACGTTTTTCCCTTTTTCAAAAACGCGGTTGGTGATTCCGGCACTCAATAGGTTTTCGAGGTTGTAACGGCAGGAATCCGGTGTCCCAAAATTGGAGCTGATGGTTTGCCCCTGCACAGTCAGCTGGATTTCCGTATTTTCAATTTCGGGCCCGAGCGAAGCGTAAAATTTGTGCGTCTTTCCACCGCCGCGTGCTGGCGGTCCGCCACGTCCGTCGAAAAAGATGACTTTGATTCCGTATTTTTTTGAAACGGCTGAAATCGCTTCTTTGGCTTTATAAATACTCCAATTCGCCATCAGGTAACCGCCATCTTTGGTGCCGTCGGAAAAACCAAGCATGACCGTTTGCCGGTTCTCCCTATTTTTAAGATGTTCCGAATAATTTTTATTGGTATATAATTTTTCCATGATGGATTCTGCGTTTTGCAAGTCATCAATGACTTCAAACAAAGGCACGATATCAACTGGCGGATTTTCCCAGCCACACAAACGGAAAAGCGCATAAACTTCCATGACATTCAAAGCGCTTTCATTGTTGCTGATGACGTAACGGTTCGATCCCAATTCGCCATTCTGCTTTTGTATGGACTGCATAGCAAGAATGGATTCGAGCGTTGATTTGGTCATTTCATCAGAAAACTGTTCGGGTTTTATGGTTTGGATTGGTTTTGAAAGGATTTCCAGCCGTTCCATTTCCGTCAGGTCAAAATAATTTTTAGGCAAAACGGATTGGCTTTCGACAATATTTTTAAAAACCGCATCATGGATTTTACTGTTCTGGCGTATATCCAAAGAAGCAAAATAAAATCCGAAAAGATCGACTTTGTTGATGAACGCTTGCAATTCTTCGACATATAATGACTGATGTTGTTCGACAATAATGGATTTGATTTGCTGCAGGCGCGATTTAAATTCCTCAAGCGTGATAAAAATTTCTCCTTTTGAATAGAAAACGGAACGGTAAATTTTGTCCTCAAGCCCGGCAACCAAAACATCCACATGGGCAAATGTCAGTTTCCTTTTTAAATCACGGATATCGCGGTAATAGCATTTCAATATCGTTGAACGCAGCCTGTCGGCGACTTTCATCGTGATTTCAGTAGTGACAAAAGGGTTTCCGT
>DATHKH010000146.1:0-4942 GCA_035286325.1 Flavobacterium sp. | reverse complement strand
CAGCCGTGTCAACACCTGGGAAAACCGTTTGGAAAGTTTTACCGCAAAAGGTGGCGACAAAGATGTCGAAGACGAGCATTACCAAATTGAAAAAGCGAAAATCGCTATCGCTTCGGGCGGGATTTATGGATTGGGTCCAGGAAAAAGCGTACAGAAAAACTTCCTGCCGCAATCGTCTTCCGATTTCATCTACGCGATTATCGTTGAAGAATGGGGATTGATCGGCGGTTTGGGCGTATTGCTTTTATACTTGTTGCTGTTCTTCAGGTTTATCGTCGCGGCGCACAAATCGAATTCGCTTTTCGGCAAACTCGTCGTCGTCGGGCTCGGTTTCCCGATCATTTTTCAGGCTTTGATCAATATGGCGGTCGCAGTCGAATTGCTTCCCGTGACAGGCCAGCCGTTGCCATTAATCAGTAGTGGAGGAAGTTCGATATGGATGACGTGTATTGCACTCGGCATCATCATTGGCGTAACCAAAAAAGAAGAGGAAATCGCTGCCGAACTTGAAGAAAAAGAACAACGCAGCGAAGTCATGCAACGCCTGATAGACCAGCAAATCGCCCGCGAAGAAGCTGCAGAAGAAGCGATGAGAACTGCGGCCTTAAATCCGCAAGGCGAACAGCCTGAAGGAGAAAATTATTCAATAGAGGAAAGCTTGTCGTCAAACCCGATGAACGCAGTCCTGAAGAAAAAATGAAGTAATTAAAAAATAAAATCAGCGAAGCCAATATTAGGTTTTAATAATCTAACAATCGATGAGCGAAGCGAACCTAAAAACCTAAAATGTCAGGACACAGATTCATATTAAGCGGCGGCGGAACCGGAGGTCATATTTACCCGGCAATCGCCATTGCGAATGAATTAAAGGCGCGATTCCCTGACGCCGAGTTCCTTTTTGTCGGTGCCAAAGACAAAATGGAAATGCAGAAAGTGCCGCAAGCCGGTTATAAAATCAAAGGATTGTGGATTGCGGGATTGCAACGGCGGCTGACTTTCGACAACACACTTTTTCCTGTGAAACTGATTTCAAGCTTATTAAAAGCGCGAACCATCATCAGAAATTTCAAACCGGATGTCGTCATTGGAACTGGGGGTTTTGCCAGCGGTCCGCTGATGCAGGTTGCCGCCATAGCCGGAATTCCGACAGTTGTCCAGGAGCAGAATTCGTTTCCCGGAATCACAAACAAATTACTGGGCAAAAAAGCCAATATGATTTGTGTGGCTTATGAAAACCTCGAGCGGTTTTTCCCAAAAGACAAAATGGTCCTGACCGGGAATCCCGTGCGCCAGGATTTGATTGGCATTCACGATAAAAGGGAAGAAGCAATCGCCTATTTTAATCTGGATACCAATAAAAAAACACTGCTGGTCCTTGGCGGAAGCCTCGGCGCCAGAAGAATCAACCAATTGATAGCCAAGGAGGTAATTGATTTTTCATCTCAAGGCGTTCAGGTGATTTGGCAATGCGGTAAATTTTATTTTGAGGAATACAAGCATTTCAATGACAACGAAAACATCCAGGTCTTGGCTTTTATTGACCGGATGGATTTGGTATATGCCGCAGCCGATATCGTGATTTCACGTGCCGGAGCATCATCGGTTTCGGAATTGTGCATTATTGGGAAGCCGGTTGTTTTTATTCCGTCGCCAAACGTTGCCGAAGACCACCAAACCAAGAATGCAAAAGCCATCGTCGATAAAGGCGGTGCGATTTTAATCAGGGAATCGGAGCTCGATACACAGTTCAACAATGTTTTCAACAACCTGCTGAATGACCAAAAACTTCAGGAAAGCTTGAGCGAAAACATCAAAAAGCTGGCAAAAATAAACGCGACACAAGATATTGTAGAAGAAATAATCAAACTGATAAAAGACTAAAGTCAAAAGTGAATCTAAAAGAAATACATAACGTCTATTTCATCGGAATTGGAGGCATCGGGATGAGTGCTTTGGCCAGGTATTTTAAAAATATCGGAAAAAACGTCGCGGGTTACGACAAAACGCCAACAGCACTTACCGGTGAACTCATTGCCAGCGGGATTGCGATTCATTTTGAGGAACGCATTGATTTGATTCCGCCTACTTTTACGCCAGAAAATACATTGGTCATCATTACGCCGGCTGTCCCAAGGACGCATGCCGAGTGGAATTTCTTCATTGAGCGCGATTACCAATTAAAGAAAAGGGCAGAAGTGCTCGGCATCATCACCAAAGATACATTTTGTTTTGCCGTTGCCGGAACACATGGAAAGACTACAACCTCGAGTATTCTCGGGCATATTTTATACGAAAGCGGTGCCGATGTTACTGCATTTATGGGCGGAATCGTCGAAAATTACAATTCAAACCTGATTGGAAACGGAAAAACCATCACGGTTGTCGAAGCCGATGAATTTGACCGTTCGTTCCTGCATTTGCACCCAAATATTGCGTGCGTGACATCAATGGATGCTGATCATCTGGACATTTATGGCGACAGCGCCTCGATTGAGGCATCGTTCGTTGAATTTGCACACAAAACTGAAGACCCGAAAAATCTTTTCATTGCCAAAGGTTTGCCATTGGATGGAAATACTGTTGCAGTCAATGACGCCGCGGATTATAAGGCTTTCAACATTAGGATAGAAAATTCACAATATATTTTTGACGTGCAGACGCCGACGGAAATCATCACCGATTTGCAGTTTGCCCTGCCCGGAAAACACAATCTCACGAACGCAGTAATGGCTTTGGCGATGGCTAAAAAGTTTGGCACCCCAACCGAAGACATCGCTAAAGCTTTATTGTCGTTCCGTGGCATCAAAAGAAGGTTTTCCTACCAGATCAAGACGAAGGATTTGGTTTTCATAGACGATTATGCGCATCATCCGACCGAAATCAATGCGGTGCATCAGGCGGTAACGGAATTGTATCCCAATAAAAAAGTGCTGGCCATTTTCCAGCCACATCTGTTTAGCAGGACAAAGGATTTTGCCGACGATTTTGCAAAAAGCCTTTCGAAATTCGACGAAGTGATCTTATTGGATATTTATCCTGCACGGGAATTGCCGATGGCGGGAATTACATCACAATGGCTGATGGATAAAATGACAAACCCGAATAAAAAACTCGTGTCAAAAACAGATTTGATTTCCGCGATTTTAAAAAGTGAGGCGAAAATAATCGTGACCATCGGCGCGGGTGATATCGGCGAATTGGTTGAACCTATAAAACAGGCATTATTATGAGATTTTTCAATTGGACAAACGTGCGATTGGTGCTGATGTTCGCATTGGTGATTTTCCTTTTTTCGTTCACTTCCAAACGCAACGAACACAGGAAATTGACTAAATCTGTCGTGGTTTTTACAAATGACGACAACGTTTTTGTGACCAACGAAACGGTTAATAAATTGTTAATAGAAAATAAAAACGACGCGCGCTCCATTCGTAAAGATAAATTAGATTTGAACAAACTGGAAAAGGCAATCAACAGCCACGAGATGATTGAAAAATCGGAGGTTTTTGTGAGTATAGATGGTGTGCTTAAGGCAGTTGTAAAACAAAAAACTCCAATCGCCAGAGTATTTGATGAGAACGGTTCCTTCTATATTGATTATAAGGGGAATACAATGCCGTTATCGGATAATTTTACGGCAAGGGTTCCGATAGTTTCGGGTGAAATAAATGATAAAAACAGGGCAGACATTTCCGAAATGTTCAGGCTGATCCACAAAGATGATTTTTTGAAAAAAAACATCATCGGTGTGCAGATTTCGCCTACCGGGAACGTTATAATGAAGAACAGGAATTTCAAATACGACATTGACTTCGGTAAAACGATCAATATGGAAAAGAAATTCAGCAATTATAAGGCATTCTTCCAAAAGGCGGTTTTGGACAGTTCGATAAATAATTACAAAATGATAAACCTGAAGTTCACGCAACAGGTAGTCTGCACTAAATAAGAGGTTATGGAAAAAGAGAACATTGCAGTCGGATTAGACATTGGGACAACAAAAATTGTCGCGATGATCGGCAAGAAGAATGAGTACGGCAAACTGGAAATCCTGGGTGTCGGAAAATCAAAAAGCCTTGGCGTGGCACGCGGCGTGGTCAATAATATCACGCAAACCATCCAGTCGATCCAACAGGCAGTTGCCGAAGCGGAAGCCAATTCAGGGTACAAAATCAAAGATGTCGTTGTCGGGATTGCCGGACAGCACATCCGCAGCATACAGCACAGCGATTACATCTCGAGGAGCAATCCGGAGGAAGTGATTGGCGGAAATGACATCCAACTTTTGATTGATCAAGTCAATAAATTGGCGATGTTGCCAGGCGAGGAAATCATCCACGTATTGCCGCAGGAATTCAAAATCGACGGGCAATCGGAGATCAAAGAACCAATCGGCATGTATGGCGGACGTTTGGAATCAAGTTTCCATGTCGTTGTCGGGCAAGCGTCATCGATCAGGAATGTCGGGCGTTGCATCCAAAGCTCTGGTATCGAATTGTCAGGATTGACATTGGAACCATTGGCTTCATCCGATGCAGTATTGAGCCAGGAAGAAAAAGAAGCCGGCGTCGCACTGATTGATATCGGTGGCGGAACAACGGATTTGGCGATTTTCAAAGACGGCATCATTCGCCATACGGCTGTGATTCCTTTTGGTGGAAATGTCATCACCGACGACATCAAAGAAGGCTGTTCGATTATTGAAAAACAGGCGGAATTGCTGAAAGTGAAATTCGGATCGGCATGGCCAGGTGAAAATAAAGACAATGAAATCGTTTCGATTCCTGGTTTAAGAGGAAGAGAACCAAAAGAGATTTCGTTGAAAAACCTTTCGAAAATCATCCATGCGCGTGTCGTGGAAATCATTGAACAAGTGTTTTCAGAAATCAAGGCATACGGACATGAAGATTCAAAAAGGAAACTGATTGCTGGAATTGTGCTG
>DATHKH010000145.1:0-9818 GCA_035286325.1 Flavobacterium sp. | reverse complement strand
TTCAATCCTAACTTATTTTCTCTTACTCTCTGCTTTTCTGGAATCTCTTCCAGAATGCTGTCAATCCAATATGTCTATGAACGTGTCTTCCTAACTTTATGCTTTATTCGGCATTTGCCTCCCAAAGCGGGTGCAAAAGTACACAAGTTTAATTACCATCCAAGGAAAAATTTCAAAAAAAAATCATAAAATTTTCTAACCCTTGATTATCAGCAAAAAAAGAAATGAACTTTTATTTAATTCCCATTTTTTGTTCGAAAACAGGATGGCAAAGATATAAAGGTTTGGGGATTTGAACAAAACTTTTTAAAAGGAATTTTTCAACAAAATGGCAAATCGTTGAAATAGAAAACAATCGCTGTTGTGTTTTGCCTGACTGCGTGAGCGATGGCAGTGGAAATCCTTTTATGCTGAACTGGTTTCACTATCTTGAAACCAGTTCAGCATAAAAGATTGTAGCGGACAGCGCGACACCGGCGGAGTGCAACGGAGCCGGTGGCACGCCCAAAATTAATCCTTGATAATCCTGATTGTTTTTGTCCCACTGGCAGAAGCCATCCGTAGAAAATACAGGCCTTTCTCGAATTTGGTAAAATCTATATACGACTTGCTTTCGAATGTGAGTTTTTCCAACATCTTTTGTCCCAAAATATTATAGATGGTAATGTTTTGTATCTGATCGCCAGCATCAATCGTCAGCACATCATGAACCGGGTTTGGATAAACGGAAAATTTATCCTCATTAAAATCCGGAATCGCCAGTGATTGGCAAGTCGTTGTCAGTGAAGGAACGCAAGGAACACCAACCGCAGTAACCGTAAAAGTCACCGATTGTCCCGCCGTTATCGGCACGCTATAATTCGACGGTGAAACTATATTTCCCGTAACAGGCTGTCCGCCATCGACCGTATAGGAAAAATCAAAACTGGTCTGGCCAACGTTATTAAAATCAAAAGCCAGTGAAGTTGGTGTCGAATTCGCCGTGTCACAAAATAAAACGAACGTGAATGGATAAGGTGTAACAGTTATATTCATCGTTGCACTCGCGGCACATTGTCCTGCATTGGGCGTAAACATATAAGTGTCACTGGCATTTGTCGAAATCATTGTCGGCGACCAAGTTCCCGAAATACCATTTGTGGATGTCCCAGGTAAGGAAGGCGCAGTACTGCATGCGGCTATTGGAGCGACTTGATTGAAAGTTGGCGTTATAATTTGAGCAATCGTTACCGACATTATAGCTATAGTCGCATCCTGTCCCGGCGTTGGTGTGAAAGTATAAATCGCTGAAGCAGCTGTATTAATGACTGCCGGTGTCCACGTTCCTGTAACGCCGTTAGGCGAAACTGTTGGCAATACTGGCGCGACACTACCGCTGCAAATCGATAGTGATTGCGGGAAATCTGGGGTAATGGATTCAGAAATTGTGAAGGTATTTTCATTCGTATGAAAAATGGCTGCGTTCGCGTTCGCGCAAAACATCAATACAAATAGGACAATGTAATATTTTCTCATCTGAATACCATTTAATTAGCTGTTTACATTGCAAATATGATTGTATAATTTTAATTTACAAAATACCCTTTCAATTATAGCTGACAAATATTGTATGTATTTCGCTAATCGACTATATTTGCGCCTCACAAATTTACAATGATGATCAAGATTACGCTGCCAGATGGCTCGGTTAAGGAATTTTCAAGTGGCACAACCCCGATGGATGTTGCGCTCAGTATCAGTGAAGGATTGGCGAGAAATGTGATTTCCGCTTCCTTTAACGGCACGACCGTGGAAACGACGACGCCTTTGACAACCGATGGCGCACTCATATTATATACATGGGCCAATCCTGAAGGCAAGAAAGCGTTCTGGCATTCGACTTCGCACGTATTGGCGCAGGCATTGCAGGAATTGTATCCAGGAATCAAATTAACGATTGGGCCTGCGATTGAAAACGGGTTTTATTATGATGTGGATTTCGGCGACCATAAAATCTCGGATGCGGATTTCAAGAAAATTGAAGACCGGGTTTTGGAAATTGCACGTGAAAAGCACGAGTTTAAAATGCGTTTCGCGACAAAAGCCGAAGCACTCGCCTATTACGCGAAAGAAAACAACGAATATAAAACGGAACTGATCTCAAACCTTGAAGACGGAACGATCACTTTTTGCGACCATGCAACATTCACCGATTTATGCCGCGGCGGACACATTCCGAATACCGGTATCATCAAAGCGATGAAAATCATGAGCGTGGCCGGAGCATACTGGCGCGGTGATGAAAAAAACAAACAGTTAACACGCGTTTACGGCATCTCATTCCCAAAACAAAAAGACTTAACAGATTACCTCGAATTGCTCGAAGAAGCAAAACGCCGCGATCACAGGAAACTTGGGAAAGAACTCGAATTGTTTGCCTTTTCGCAAAAAGTCGGGCAAGGATTGCCTTTGTGGTTGCCGAAAGGCGCTGCATTGCGCGATCGTTTGGAGCAGTTTTTAAAACGCGCCCAAAAGAAAGCCGGATATGAACAGGTCGTGACGCCGCATATCGGGCAGAAAGAATTGTATGTGACTTCAGGCCATTATGAAAAATATGGCGCCGACAGTTTCCAGCCGATCCACACGCCAGCCGAAGGCGAGGAATTTTTATTGAAACCGATGAATTGTCCGCATCATTGCGAGATTTATAATGTTCGTCCGTGGTCATATAAGGATTTGCCGAAACGTTATGCAGAATTCGGGACGGTTTACCGGTATGAGCAATCAGGCGAATTGCATGGATTGACTCGTGTTCGCGGATTTACGCAGGATGACGCGCATATTTTTTGTACGCCAGACCAATTGGATTCGGAATTTAAAAAAGTAATTGACCTGGTATTGTATGTTTTCGGTTCATTGGGATTTGAAAACTTTACTGCACAGATTTCATTACGCGACCAAGTCAACCGCGAAAAATACATCGGTTCCGATGAAAATTGGGAGAAAGCCGAAAACGCGATCATCAACGCAGCAAGAGATAAAGAATTGAATACGGTTGTAGAATATGGCGAAGCCGCTTTCTACGGACCAAAGTTAGATTTCATGGTCAAAGATGCGCTTGGCAGACAATGGCAACTCGGAACGATTCAAGTCGATTACAATTTGCCGGAGCGTTTTGATTTGACTTATAAAGGCTCTGATAACGAATTGCACCGGCCGGTCATGATTCACCGTGCGCCTTTCGGCTCAATGGAACGCTTTATCGCTATCCTTCTGGAACATACCGCAGGAAACTTCCCACTTTGGCTGATGCCGGAACAGGCTATAATATTGTCTTTGAGCGAGAAATATGAAAATTATGCCAAAAAAGTTTTAGAATTGCTGGAAAATCACGAAATTCGCGCCCTAATTGACAACAGAAACGAGACGATTGGCAGGAAAATCCGTGATGCGGAAGGCCAAAAGTACCCGTATATGCTGATTGTCGGTGAGGAAGAAGAAAAAAACAACACCATTTCCGTCCGCCGTCATGGGCAGGAAGGAAAAGGCAATATCAGCGTTTCCATCGACGAATTTGCAAAAATCATCACCGAGGAAATCAATAAAACATTAAAAACATTCAACGTTTAATTTAAAATAACAAAGCCATAGCAATAAGAAGTAACAGAGGTTACCAGCCTCGCGTAGAAAAGAAAGATGCACACAGAATCAACGGCCTTATCCGCAATACACCGGAAGTAAGGCTTGTGGGCGAGAATATCGAACCGGGAGTTTTTAAAATTGCCGACGCCCTTAGATTGGCAGACGAACAGGAACTCGACCTTGTTGAGATTTCACCGAACGCCGACCCGCCTGTATGCAAGATCATGGATTATAAAAAATTCGTGTACGAGCAGAAGAAACGCGACAAGGCACTTAAGGCTAAATCAACCCAGGTTGTGGTGAAGGAAATCCGTTTCGGGCCGCAGACAGATGAGCACGATTACGAATTCAAACGCAAGAATGCCGAGAAATTCCTAAAAGAAGGCGCGAAACTAAAAGCTTTCGTATTCTTCAAAGGACGTTCAATCATATACAAAGACCAGGGGCAAATCCTTTTATTGAGGCTTGCGACTGATCTCGAAGAATTCGGAAAAGTCGAAGCGATGCCGGTTCTCGAAGGGAAAAGGATGATTATTTTCATCGCACCGAAGAAGAAAAAATAGTTCCTGAGAAAGAAAACTCAGCAACTCAAAATAGTAAGTAAGAATAAATTAAATACAACTAGGAAAAATGCCTAAAATGAAAACCAAATCCAGCGCCAAGAAACGTTTCAAAGTGACTGGCTCAGGAAAAATTAAAAGGAAACACGCTTTCAAAAGCCACATCCTGACGAAAAAGTCGAAAAAGCGCAAGCTCGCTTTAACGCATGCAACGCTTGTCCACAAAACGGATGAGAAAAGCATCAAACAACAATTAAGGATTATCTAATCAGTACCGAGAAATTAGTATTGAAAATGAGACCTTTAGGTTACAAAATTTTTAAATAACCTTGGAGCATGGCCCTAAGTTCCCTTGATTAAATTCGGGACGCCTGCTACAAAAAACACATTAAATTATGCCAAGATCAGTAAACTCGGTTGCCAAAAGGGCACGCAGGAAAAAGATAATGAAGCAAGCCAAAGGTTTCTTTGGCAGACGTAAAAACGTTTGGAC
The DNA here is from genome assembly GCA_035286325.1 of Flavobacterium sp. Classification (GTDB taxonomy): domain Bacteria; phylum Bacteroidota; class Bacteroidia; order Flavobacteriales; family Flavobacteriaceae; genus Flavobacterium. Next base: position 5,144 of record DATHKH010000145.1, on the reverse strand, counting down.
GGTTGCTAAAAACGCGGTTGAAAAAGCCATGGTTTATGCATACCGTGACAGAAAGCAGAACAAGAGAAACTTCCGTGCATTGTGGATCCAGCGTATCAACGCAGGAGCACGTCTCGAAGGAATGTCTTATTCGCAATTCATGGGCAAAGTCAAGAAAAACGGAATCGAATTGAACCGCAAGGTTCTTGCCGATTTGGCGATGAATCACCCGGAAGCTTTCAAAGCGATACTTAATAAAGTAAAATAATTTACGTCAAACAATTTACTCTTACTTATAAATGAAGCCCGTTCGAAAGTTCGGGCTTTTTTTTTGCTTCGCCAGTTAGCAAGTTCGGGCGGGCGTTGCGCAAGCGCCCGGCTTTCCGTTACAATCTTTTGTTCGTACCTCACAAAAGGATTTTCACTCCAATCCCTAACGCAGGCTGGAACACCTTTTTTGTTTTATCTTTGCCAAATGTATTCGGCACTTACAACCCATATCGCCAAATTTGTCTCACTCGACGAAACCGAAACCGAAATCCTTCGTGAAAACCTCGTGTTCCTTTCAGTTAAAAAGAAAGAAAACCTGCTCGAAGCCGGACAGACTTGCCACTACCAATATTTCATCGTGAAAGGCCTTTGCCGCAATTTCATCATCAATGAAAAAGGCAACGAGCAAACCACACAATTCGGCATCGAAAATTGGTGGCTCAGCGATTACCTGAGTTTCCACAACGACAGGCCGTCAGGTTTTTACATCCAGGCCGTAGAAAACTCAGAACTGATTGCCATTGAAAAAAAAGCCATGGAAACGCTGTTGGCAAAAGTGCCCAAACTCGAGCGTTATTTCCGGCTGGTGCTGCAGAAAGCCTTTGGCGCTTCACAAATACGCATCAAGTATTTATTTACGCAAAGCGCAGAAGAACGTTACCGCCATTTCAGCACGTCATTCCCCGAATTCGTACAGCGCGTGCCACAATATATGTTGGCTTCATACCTCGATTTCAGTCCGGAATTCATGAGTAAAATTCGCGCCGGCAAAGTCTGAAAATGATTTCTTGAACTACTTCAAGTTTTTTAAAAATGTTATGTCCGAACTTTGTCCCAACATTAAAAAACATACCAAATGAATACAAGAATCAACGTGCTAAAAGTAGCACCTCAAGCGTACAAGGCATTAATGGGATTGGAAAATTACATTGAAACAACAGCCCTAAAACCAGTGCACAGGGATTTGATTAAAATCCGTGCCTCGCAAATCAACGGATGTGCATTTTGTATCAATATGCATACTGCAGATGCCAGGAAAATCGGCGAAACCGAACAAAGAATCTACCTTTTAAACGCATGGCGCGAAACGGATTTGTTTACCGAAGAAGAACAGGCAATCCTTGCCTTGACCGAAGAAGTGACTTTGATTGCCAGCCATGTTTCGGATGAAACGTACCAAAATGCTGCCCGTTTGTTTGACGAGAAATACCTCGCAGACATCATCGTGATGATCAGCACGATCAATGCCTGGAATAGGTTTGGAATAACGTCGCAATTGCGCGTTTCTTAAACATTAAAAAGCCACAGGTTCACAGTTTCTCTTAAAATCTGTGAACCTGTGGCCTATATCTTATAAAATATTTACCCGAAAACTTCCTCATTCTCACCATCAAAACTCGCAAACACCATACTTGGGTGCGAATCCTGGTGGAATATATTTCCGTTTTTGTCGATGGCAATCGCACCGGCAAAACCGTCATAAGGTTTTAATTCGTCAAAAGTTTTTGCAAAAGCATCTTTTAGGGTAAATCCATCGGTCACGCGCGTTACAATTTTTGCCGCAACCGCACCGCTGACGATGTCTTCACCAACACCGGTTAGGCTGACGCCGCAAAATTCATTGACATAATTCCCGGCAACGGTCGCCGAATCTGAAATGCGTCCCGGCATTTCAAAACCTTTTCCGCCCGTTGAAGTCGCCGCGGCCAATTTTCCATTTTTGTCCAAGGCAACACAACCTACGGTTCCAGTTCCGGCAGATTGCAACCTGGCTTCATATTCGGCACGGCGTTGTGGAATTTCGGTAGAAAATTGTGGAAAGCCGTTTTTGCGGGCGAAATTTGTTGCACCGCTTCCGCCAAGGACTTTGTCGTCATACGAAAGCAGTTTTTCTGCGACAAGAATCGGGTTTTTCACGTCTTCAATATTGATCACACCGCTGAATTTTTGGGTTTCGCCATCCATGAGTGAAGCGCTCATCCTGATTTTGCCGTCGGACTGGATCTGTGAACCAATTCCGGCATTGAACAATTCGTCATCTTCCAGTAATGACACTGCATAAACAACCGTTTCAAGTGCGGAATGTGATTTTAAAAAGTCATACGACGCTTTGGCAATGCGAAGCAAAGCCTGCTGTTTGGCGACTTTGGTTTCGTGGTTTGTAGATGATTCAGAAAAAAATCCGCCGTGAATAATGACTTTCATTAGACCGTTTTTTCAGAATTGATGTCTTCATTGGTCAAAGTCAGATTGTCGGCATACTGCGACGATTTGATGGTCATTTTGAAAGTTTTCAGGTCAAAAGTGTCATAAATGCTCATGACATGCGTGACGAGATGGTTGATTGAAATCGGCTGGCCCATTTCGACCTGCGTCAAATTGGTATCCTTGATTTCGCGGCCGTCAACCAAAATGACAAGTCCGGAGCCGATCGCTTCCATTTCGGTATTATTTTTTATTAAAAGTCCGGTGTCTTCTCCAAGCCCGATGCCCAAAGTTCGTGGATTTCCGACCACTGCCTGGAACAACCTTCCGATTCTGCCGCGTTGCACGAAATGTGTATCGATGACGACACCATCAATCAATCCAAGTCCGCTGGTGATTTTCACTTCGCCTTTCAAAAGCGCCTCAGAACTGCTTCCCTGATAAATCATATTGTTGGAAGCCGCCGCAGCACCTGCAGAAGTTCCGGCATAAATGAATTCCTCATTGTGGTATTTGTCGAGCAAAATATCGTGGAATGCCGTTCCGCCAAGGATGGAAGTCAGGCGCAATTGGTCGCCGCCCGTAAACATGACGACATCCGCAGCTTTCAGCCTTTCGATAATCTCAGGCGTGGAAGCCATTTCCCTTTTGTCAAGGTTCATGACGTCGACATTTTTAGCACCGAGATAAGCCAGTGCTTTTATATATTCAGGACCGATTTCTTTTGGGATTTTTGAAGCGGTCGTGACGACTTCAATGCGCGATTTTTCCTTGTGCCTGGCCTCCATCAGGATACGCTTCAGGATTCCGGTTTCAAAAAAATTCAGGTTGTTGGCTACATTCTTGTCGAGATCGGTTTCACTAAAACTTCCTTTGTCGACTGCACCGCCTATGATGATTAATTTTCCTTTTATATCCATGCCGTAAAAATAACCAAAAAGATAAAAAGGACAATTTTAGTAACCATTTTTTTCCAATTTATATACGTAAAAATAAAGTTTGCATTTATGGGGCGTTAAATTTTGTCAACTGGTTTAAAAAATATATTTTAGTTGAATTATATGTAATATTTTTAACTATTTCGCTGATGATATTATTCCGATTTCGGTAATTGTTTCAATTATCACAATACAGCCATTCCAACGAGTTAAATTCCAGACCATTACAAAATTTATACAAATCATTTTTTTTCCATTTTATGAAAATACTCAAAATACAGGTGCTTAAAGGGCCAAATCTCTGGAGCGTACAAAGAAAAAAATTAATCCAGATGCGTCTTGATCTGGAAGAAATGGAACAATTTCCAACCAATAAAATAGACGGTTTTAGGGAAAGGATTGAAAAATTACTGCCGACATTGTATGACCATCGCTGTTCTGAAGGCGTACCGGGCGGTTTTTTCCAGCGTATTGAAAGAGGCACCTGGATGGGACATGTCATCGAACACATTGCGCTTGAAATCCAGACGCTCGCCGGGATGGACACCGGTTTTGGGCGTACACGTGAAACCAAAACACCCGGAATCTACAATGTCGTTTTCAGCTATATGGAAGAAAATGTCGGGGAATTTGCTGCCGAAAGCGCCGTAAGGATTGCCGAAGCATTAATTGCCGGAACTGAATACGACCTCGACGCCGATATTCAGGAAATGAGAAGAATACGCGAACGCGTAAGGCTTGGGCCAAGTACAGGAAGTATTGTCGAAGAAGCTGTGGCACGTGATATTCCATGGATTCGCCTTGGCACCAATTCACTCGTCCAGTTGGGCTATGGTGTCAACCAGATGCGTTTTCAGGCCACAATGACCTGTAATACGAGTAACATCGCCGTAGACATCGCCTGTAATAAAGAAGAAACCAAACGCATGCTTGATGCCGCTTCAATTCCGGTTGCCAGCGGAAGCATTTGTGTGGATGATGAGGATTTGGAAGCATGCATCAGGAAAATTGGTTTCCCCATCGTATTGAAACCTTTGGATGGAAACCATGGCAAAGGCGCTTCGATTAACGTCAAAACGATGGAAGATGCCAAAGCAGGACTGAAATATGCCCAAACATACGGCCGTCGTGTAATCGTTGAGAAATTCATTACAGGGTTTGATTTCCGCGTATTGGTCATCAATAACAAATTGGTCGCAGCCGCGAAACGTGTTCCTGCACATGTCGTCGGAAATGGAAAAGACAATGTCCAGCAATTGATTGATACGGTCAATCTCGATCCGCGCCGTGGTTACGGACATGAAAATGTATTGACTGAAATTACGGTTGATCGTGACACATTGGATCTGCTTGAAAAACTAGATTATACATTGGAATCCATCCCAAAAGGCGGTGAAATCGTTTACCTGAAATCGACTGCCAACCTCAGTACAGGTGGTACTTCCGTGGATGTGACCGATATGATGCACCCGGAAAATATTTTCCTTTGCGAAAGGATTTCAAGAGTCATCGGATTGGACATCTGCGGTGTCGATATCATGGCGGAAAATTTAACACAACCGTTAAAAGAAAATGGCGGTTGTATCCTCGAAGTCAACGCAGCACCGGGTTTCCGGATGCATTTGGCACCTTCTGAAGGTTTGCCGAGAAACGTCGCTTCGCCCGTAATCGACATGTTATATCCACCGGGAAAAGCATCACGCATTCCGATTATTGCCGTGACCGGAACCAATGGAAAAACAACCACCACCC
>DATHKH010000144.1:0-9775 GCA_035286325.1 Flavobacterium sp. | reverse complement strand
GGTCCTGCTGCCCGTACCGGAAGGCTTGATGGTGATCGATTGGTAACTCGGCGTAAAGTGGTTGATTTGGCACTCCTGTGTTTCAATCGTGTTGCCGGTAACCAGTATGACAATGTTCTGGTTGACATAGGTGCCGGCGTTGATGGCATTGAAAGCCGCCCTCAGGGTGGCGTAATTGGTATTGCCAATTTTGACTTGTGCCAGTGAAAGATTGGATAAAGAAAAAAGCAATGAAAAAAAGTAGAACTTCTTCATAAGGTAGTTTGTTTGTCGGTTATGTATTTTCCGTCGAAGCGGACATGGAAAAGGATGAAAAAAAATTGAATTCCCAAGTCGCTTTTTCAGTATATAAGTTATTATGAATCAGCTTTCAAGGTAGAATTAAAGAACCTATAGCGTCTTTCTTTTCGTTATTGTGCAAGTTTATCCGATAAAAAACAGCGGTCAGATTCATAAACAAGAAATAGACTACAAATGCAATTGATGTTTCGGCGGATTGAAGGAAAAGAGGTGTGTAATCGGGAAATACTGCACTTCGCCTGAAACCCAATTTCAAACCCCGCTCAATGAATTTACGCGGAAGGATTGAACAACCCCAAATCTTTCATAATTAAGTTCGGACAACTTTCCCTCAGCTCCACATTAAAAATCCGCAATTCCTTTAAATATTGGAAATTGCGGATTTTTTTATTTTAATTGTACGGTTATAACGAATTATTCGGTCAAATTCATCAACGAAAACGTTTTCATTAGCTTAACATTACTACAACAAAGTCGGAAATCACAAATAAACATCTTCAAGTTAGACCAACAGTATCAACTGCTGTGTTCTTTAGATTAGAAATAGGAATTGTATGGTTTTTATATCATTAAATTTGAATATATGTAAGAAAATAAGTAGTATTTTTATAATCCACATATTTTATAAATCATGAAAAGAGAATTACGCTACATTTTTGGAAAAACACATTTGTTATTCTTATTGTTAATGATTGGAAGTGCTGATTTAAGCGCCCAGATATTAACCAACGGTGATTTTGAAAGTGGTGGAAGCGGTAATGGATTTTTCGTCCATGATTATACGTTGATCAATCCACTTACAGGAATAAGTACTCCCGGTTTTTACGCAAGGACTACCAATCCGGCCTTAATGAATGCTACTTATAATGCCGGAGGAGATCATACAACCGGTACCGGTAATATGTTGGTTCTTGACGGATCGACCTTGGGCAACAGGTTTTTCTGGACAACAGGAAATACCGGCGGGGCAATCGTCGGATTCACGGCAGGAACGACGTACATATTTAGTTTCTGGATTAAATCGGTTTCCAGCGAGGTTACTTCGGACGACGCCACCAGAGCCAATATCGGAATTTTCTTTGTCAATGCAAACAATATCAATCCGGCCAACCAAAACTTTTTGGCACCACTTCCGTCAGAAGGATGGGTAAACATTCAATATTCATTTGTGGCTACCGCCAACAATGCGATGGTACGTTTGAAGACCAACAGTGGAATAGCAATAGGAAACGATTTTGCCGTGGACGATTTTTCAATCACTGAAGGCGGACTTCCATTTTCGGGTTCGTATGTGGCTGTCAATCCGACTTGCCCGAGCGGAATTGATGGGTCTATTACAGTGAATCTTACTGGCGGAACTTTACCTTACACCGCATATAATTTAACAGGCACGGCGACCCAAACCAATAACAATGGCATATTTACCGGTTTAGGCGAAGGAACTTATAATGTGACTGTTGCTGATGCAAATGGCGAACAATATACCCAAACTGGCATTGTATTGGCTGCGCCAAATAATTTAGTGTTGAGTGCACCGGCAACCATTTGCCCCGGAGATTCAACACCATTAACAGCAACGGGAGGAACGGGTTCTTATACCTGGACGGCAAACCCGCCGGATGGTTCCATTACAAATCCTAACAGTGCTACGCAAACGGTCAGCCCTACAGTCACAACAACCTATACCGTTACCTCGGGAGCCGTTTCTTCTCCCGTGAATCTTATCCAAAACAGCGATTTCTCGCAAGGAAATACTTTATTCGTAACCGAATATACTCAGGTTACTGATCCGAACCCATTTGGGGTACAAGCTTCTTATGATGTTGTTACCAATCCAGCTGCATGGTTTGCGCCTTTCTGTAATGGTGGCGACCATACTACAGGCAGTGGAAATTTGATGGTTTTTGATGGGTCGACTGATCCTACAGGAAATATTATTGCCTGGAGCAATCAAAACCCGGTAGTGGTCATTCCGAATACCAATTATACTTTTTCCTATTATGTTGCGTCGGTAGCTCCAGAAGACCCGGCCAGGTTGGAAGTAAAAATCAATGGGGTTTCACAAGGAGCTCCTGTGACTGCTCCTGGAGCAACTTGTTTGTGGACTCAAGTTTCTTACGATTGGAATTCAGGTTCAAACACTACTGCCAATTTTGCCATTTATGATACGAACGCTGCAAGCGGTGGAAATGATTTTGCTTTGGATGATATTACTTTAAAAGAAACGGTTACTTGTATTTACCAAAAAACAGTTACGGTAACCGTAACTCCGGGAACAACCCCAGTTTTTACTGCAGTTGCTCCTATTTGTTCAGGTACTGCTTTGAATGCATTGCCAACCACTTCCAACAATGGAATTACAGGAACCTGGTCACCTGCATTAGACAATACTGCCACAACAATCTATACGTTTACGCCAACAACAGGGCAATGTGCTTCGGCCGCAACATTGACTATAACAGTCAACCAAATTAGTACCACGCCAACTTTTACTGCAATTGCTCCCATTTGTTCGGGTAGTGCTTTGAATGCATTGCCAACCACTTCCAACAATGGAATTACAGGAACCTGGTCGCCTGCCTTAAACAATACTGCAACAACAATCTATACGTTTACACCAACAGCAGGGCAATGTGCTTTAACCGCTACACTGACCATAACGGTAAACCAAACGACTACACCCACTTTTACTGCAGTTGCGCCTATTTGTTCGGGTACTGCTTTGAATGCATTGCCAACCACTTCCAACAACGGAATTACAGGAAGCTGGTCGCCTGCCTTAAACAATACAGCAACAACAATCTATACGTTTACACCAACAGCCGGGCAATGTGCTTTAACCGCTACACTGACCATAACGGTAAACCAAACGACTACACCAACTTTTACTGCAGTTGCGCCTGTTTGTTCGGGTACTGCTTTGGACGCATTGCCAACCTCTTCCAATAATGGAATTACAGGGAGCTGGTCACCCGCATTAGACAATACCGCCACAACAACGTATATGTTTACGCCAACAGCAGGGCAATGTGCTTCAACCGCTACGCTAACCATAACGATAAATGCTCCCCCTGATTTCACAATATCTGAAGGCTGTAACGGAGTCAGTTACACATTGAGTGCAGTTCAAAACAATGCTTCAAATTCATTATATGCCTGGTTTAATCCCGCAGGTACTCAAATAGGAACAGAATCTTCAGTTGCGATTGCTACTTCAGGAGTATATCAATTGGTAATTACCCAAAATGGATGCAGTAGCGCCCCGGAAAGCATCAATGTGCTGTCAACATTATGTGGAATCCAAAAAGGAATTTCGGCCAACAATGATGGATTGAATGATTATTTCGATTTGGAAGCTTATAATGTAAGGCAATTGAAAATCTATAATCGATACGGAACAAATGTCTATTCAAAAGCCAATTACCAAAACGAATGGTATGGACAAAGCGATAAAGGAGACGAATTACCCGATGGCACTTATTATTATGTAATTGACTTTTCAGATCAAAAAACCAAAACAGGCTGGATATATATCAACAGGTTACAATAAAATCTTATCCTTTTTGCCCAATCAAAGAAGAATTAGACAACTACATTCTTCTTTGATGAAGCCAAAAGAAAGGTGTTTTAGAAAAAGCTAAAACACCTTTTTTTATTATAAAGTTCTTGAAATAAGAAGGAGGTTATTAGTTGTTCAAGTAAGCAAAAACCAAATCTGAAATGAGAAATTAATCCTCAATCTATCAATTAACTATTAATTTCTTAATGCTTTTTTGAGTCCCGGAATAAATCGCAAGTAGATAAACTCCTTTTGGCAGATTTTTAATGGCGATTTCATCCGAGTTTTTGGCAGAAGAAACCAATATGCCCAGCATATTGTATATTTCTATTGTATCAATAATGCTTATTGAATGAATATGAACAATATTATCAGAAGGATTTTGAAAGGTAAACTGCCCCAGTTCAGAAGGGTTTTCTATACCTAAAAAACAATTGCTGCCTACTGCATAAGAAAAATATTTGGTCACAGCCAAGCCGCCAGCGTAAGCAAATTTAACCGCGTAGTGAATGGTTGAGCCAATGGTTTGTCCTGTGATGGTTTTGGTGAAAATATTCCCGGAAACATGGGTCATCTGGGTTTCCGTGAAAGGGTTTTGTTTCCACAAAAAGGCGACAACACCGACGTGATTGGTATCCAACATTTCACAAGTGATCTTGACATCAGTACCTATGGTCTCAAAAGTGTAATTGTAACCGATAGAGAATGAACCTTGCTGTGCTTCTGTATCAGTACCGAAACATCCCGTATCAATGGCAGTTGTAGCATTCAGGATTATAGGATTATTCGCAAATGCATTTCCTGCCAAATCAGTAGCCGTTACTGTAAAAATATAATTGGTACTTGGGGACAAATTCGGAATGATTACGGATTGTTGTACGCCGGCAGGGCAAGTAAATGAAATGTTTGTAGCGCCGTAACTGATGTTATAAACTACTGTCCCGGAGTTGTCGTTTGCATTCAACAGCAACACAACAGCAGCACTTGTAACTGTTCCAACAGCAGCCGTGAAATTCGTTGGCGCCTGAGTATCGACCAAAGTATTCTGATACACCCGTACATAGTCAATCTGCATAGTTGCCTGATTAAAATTGGACGGTATAGCACCTGCAATCCCACCCATTGCAACGTCTAATAAGAGGTATTGTTCTTTATCAAAAGGCCAGGTATTCGCATCTTTTACTGCTGGGTTGTAGGTGTAATAAACGACATTGTCCAGAAGAAATGAGATTTGGTACGGTGACCAATTCATCGAATAAACATGATAATTATTTTGCAGATCCGATGCTAACGTACCGCCGTTGTTGACCGAATTCCCATTAGAAGAAGGTGTGTGCAACGTACTCTGGACATAATTAATTCCTTGCGATGGAAAAATCCCATGTTCCATAATATCAATTTCACCACAGGCAGGCCAATCCGCAGTTCCGTATGTGGCGTCAAAATAGGCACCGTTTTCATTTACGTTTTTGCCCAACATCCATATGGCAGGCCAGGTACCTGAACCGATTGGCAATTTCGCTTTCACATCTACACGTCCGTATTTGAATGCAAATTTAGAGTTTAGGCGAGCCGAGGTGTATTCTTTGGTTATTTCCTGGTCTGTATAATTTTCTTTTTTGGCAACGATATTTAACAAACCGGCATTTACAAATGAATTCGTTGTAAGGTCCGTATAATGTTGCGCTTCGCCATTAAACCAGCTTCCGCCTGCAGGGAGTTGTGTTTGATGATACCAATTTGTTGTATTTACCGAACCATTTATATCAAACTCGTCTGACCAAACCAAATCGCTGTACACCACATCAACTTGCGAAAAACAATATTGTGTGATTAGAAGAAGGAACATTGAAATCGGGAAGCTTGTGTGTTTTTTCATGGATAACTACCTAAATTACTGCACATATTTCAACTTTTTGATTTTATCACCGATGCCCTAAGTATCGGCTTCTCCTTGTGCTCTTTTAAGTGATCTGTTTGAACCAGCGTTCCAGCTTAAGAACAATAATTATGGCTTAGGCAAGGCAAGGCCGCTATCATCCTTACTTCCACCTTCATTATCCGTCAGTTCAAAACTACTTCTCAATCGAATATCTTCTGACGATGAACCAATCATCAAATCGAATTCTCCGGCTTCCGACCTCAATTCCAGATCATTGTGGTAGAATGACAGTTTATCGTTGTCAATGGTAAAGGTAATGGTCTTGCTTTCGCCGGCTTCCAGTTTTATCTTCTGAAAATCCTTCAACTCTTTCACCGGCCGGACTATCGTAGCTACTTTGTCTCTCAAATAAAGCTGTACGACTTCTTCGCCCGAAAACTTGCCGGTATTGGCAATCGTAACGGAAACTTCCAGTGCCTCATTTTTCTTGATCGTCTGTTTCGATAATTTTAAATCGGAATACGCAAACGTGGTATAGCTCAATCCGTATCCGAAAGGAAATTTTGGGGAATTCTGTAAATCGGTATATGCTGAAACGTATATGTGATCATCTTCGTTTTTTGCCGGCCTTCCCGTATTCAAATGATTATAATAAAGTGGAATCTGTCCTTCGGTCCGCGGGAATGTCATAGGCAGTTTTCCCGACGGGTTGTAATCGCCAAAAAGCACATCGGCAATCGCGTCGCCCGCTTCGGAACCTAACCACCAGGTATAAACGATAGTTGGCATATTATCAGCTGTCCAGTTGAAGACCAATGGACGTCCGGCGTTGATTAAAATGACAATCGGCTTGCCAGTTTTCTGAAGTTCTTTGATCAAATCTTCCTGGACTCCGGGTAAACATATGGTGCTTCGGCTTTTTGCCTCGCCGCTCATATTAGGCGCTTCCCCAACGCTCAATATCACGACATCTGCCTGATTTGCGATGTTTACAGCTTCCTGAAAACCCGATTTGCTCATATCGGCAATTCCGCAACCTTTGGCGTAAAGCAATTTGGTGTTTTTACTGACTTTCCTTTGCAGTCCTTCCCATTGCGATACAATGTAAGTAGAATCGACATCCTTTAAATCTACTGCCCAAAAACCGTGATTGGCCCTTTTGAGTTTTACCATCGGCCCGATGAAGGCGATGGTTTTAGTATCTTTAGAAAGCGGCAATACCTTTTTTTCATTTTTTAGTAAAACGATACTTTTAGCTGCAATTTCCCGGGCTGCTTTGGTATTTTCGGGATTGTTCAGTTCTTTTTGCTGACGTTTCGCATCGCTGTAACGATATGGGTCATCAAACAATCCCAATTCAAATTTCTTGCGCAGTATTCTTCTCACGGCATCGTCAACCAACGATTCAGAGACTTTGCCTTCCTTTACCAGCTGTGCCAAATTTTCACGGTAGGAATTGCTTTCCATATCCATATCGCTTCCGGCGGTGATTGCCGAAAAAGCCGCATCTTTTTTGTCGTTACTGTAGCCGTGAGCAATCATTTCGCCTATTGAATTCCAATCGGAAACTACAAATCCGCTGAAATTCCATTTTCCTTTTAATATGTCGCGTTGGATGTATTTGTTGCCTGTTGATGGAATACCATTGATATCGTTGAATGAATTCATGAATGTTGCCGCTCCTGCGTCAAGCGCAGCTTTAAACGGTGGCAGGTACGTTTCCCACAATGCCCTGTCGCTGAGCTCAACGGAATTGTAATCCCGTCCGCCAATAGCAGCACCGTAAGCCGCAAAGTGTTTTGCACACGCCATTATTGAAGTCAAATCGCCCAGTTTATTGCCCTGAAAACCTTTGACACGGGCAAAAGCGATTTTCGATCCCAAATACGTGTCTTCGCCCGCACCTTCCATTACTCTTCCCCAACGCGGATCGCGCGAAATGTCGACCATTGGTGCAAAAGTCCAGTGAATGCCATTTGCCGACGCCTCGCGGGCAGCAATACGGGCAGAAAGTTCTATAGCGGCCAAATCCCAAGAGGCAGCTTCTGCCAAAGGAATGGGAAATGTGGTTTTATACCCGTGAATGACATCCAAACCGAAAAGCAAAGGAATTTTCAATCTTGACTGCATGGCCAATTTCTGGTACTGGCGCGTGTACTCTGAACCCAAAATATTGATCATGGATCCTATCTTTCCTTCTTTGATTTCTTCTGTTTTATTCGGATTTATGGTTAATGGTCCAGTTACGGTATTATCGCCCGAATATTGATTAAGCTGACCGACTTTTTCGTCTAAGGTCATTTTTTCCAATAACTCGTTTACTTTTTGATCAATGCTTTTTTGCTGCGAAATTCCCGAGGCAGCAATTAATAGGAACAGTATCGATAAGTGGTTTTTCATTTTACGATTCGATTTATGACCAGCGCAAACAAGGGGCATTGCGGCACTTCTCAGTTTTTAAAGTTTAAGCGCCTATTGATACACTTTTACGTAATCAATGGTCATTTTTTGCGGGAATGGCGTTTGGGCGGTCGGGAATCCGACATAATTTCCTCCAACAGCTACGTTCAGTATTAAAAAGAAAGGATGGTCATAAACCCATTCGCCGGGAACATCGCTTTTCGAAACTCGTTTATACAGATAATCATCAACAAAAAAATCGATTTGATTTTCCGTCCATTCCACGGCAAAAACGTGATAGTCCAAATCAAAGCGACTATTTTGCAATGCATATGACGACGATATTGCGCCACCTGCAGAATATCCCGGGCCGTGAACGGTACCGTTAATAACGTTTGGCGCCTGTCCTTTTAATTCCATAATATCAATTTCACCACACTGCGGCCAGCCAACTTCGGCATTATTTGCGCCAAGCATCCAGAATGCCGGCCAGATTCCAGGTCCGTAGGGCATTTTCAATCGGGCTTCAACCCGGCCATAGGCTTGGGAAAATTTACCTTTAGTATTCACCCTGGCCGAAGTAAAGGAATTGCCGTTTTGTATGGCAGTAATAACCAGGTGGCCGTCTCCGTCTAAAGAAACGTTTTCCGGATCATCGGTATAATTTTCCAGCTCCGCATTTCCCCAGCCACCATTATTACCGAGGTCGAAACCCCATTTTGACGCATCAGGTAATATACCCGCCGTGCCATCAAAGTCATCACTCCAAGCCAATTGCCAATTGTGCTTTGAAACACTTTGTTTATCATCTTCATCACAACCCGAAAGCGATATTGAGATGGCAGATAGTAAGGCGATGGCCAAGCCTCCGTTATATGTATGTCTTGAAAAATATTTCATTTTGTGTTTTTTAAATATTAATTAGTTTCGGAATAAAACATTATCCAAATAGATATCACCGTTTCCGTCAAATTTTAACTGGATCACATCATTCAGGTTTACCGGCGCAAATGATGATAACGGAATATCGACGCTGTTCCATCCGGCTGTCGTAGGAACCGTAAGCGGCTGAAGTTTTTCAACAGGCCCGGTACTGATAAGGTACACATTTAACGCCGTTGAGTTTGCTGAGTAATAATCCAGGTGCAGGAAGGTTCTGTTAGAAACGTTTGTGCCACCCGCCAACGCCAATCCCTGATAGTTCAATCCGGCATACTTTAAAGTATTGTTTCCGGCTATGGCTACCTGAGTAGTAACGGTTCCTTGTCCCCAATTTGGATTCAAATCAGAACCTGCAAGATTAGTATAAGCATCACTGAATATTGAAGTAACATTAGCTGCCGGATACGAAGGGGTTGGCGCAGCCGTAGTAGGTACAGGAGGAATTACACTTCCGTCATTTTGGAAATAGATGTTATCCGCATAGAAATTAGTGATATTTGCTCCTTCAAAAACAATCTGGCCAAGGTGTGCCCTGCTCGCCAATGCACCAAAGCTGGCAAGCGGGATATTTAAACTGATCCAGCCTTGAGAAACCAGTGTTGGTGCGGTAAAGGTAACGGTAGCGCCAGTATCGTTTCCGCCACCGAAAACGCCGTCCGCTCCAAAATCATTTAATGTGACCTTAAAATTGG
>DATHKH010000143.1:0-6689 GCA_035286325.1 Flavobacterium sp. | reverse complement strand
CCCTGATGCATATAAGGATTTACCAAACCTTCTCGAAGAAGTCGAAGCCGGAAACGATGCCATCAATGTCATTCTTTCCAAAGATGAGACTTATGGCGATATTTCCCCGGTCAGATTGCAGAGCAACGGCGTATCCGCTTTTGTGTCGATTACGCGCGGCTGCGACAATATGTGCACATTTTGCGTCGTTCCGTTTACCCGCGGACGCGAACGCAGCCGCGAACCGCAAAGCATCATGAAAGAAATCCAGGATTTGTGGGATGGCGGTTTTAAGGAAATTACGCTTTTGGGTCAAAATGTCGACAGTTATTTGTGGTATGGCGGCGGCCTGAAGAAAGATTTCATCAAGGCTTCCGAAATGGAGCAAGCCACTGCGGTCAATTTCGACCAGTTGTTGGAAATGGCCGCCATCGCGTTCCCAAAAATGCGCATCCGTTTCTCTACGTCAAATCCGCAGGATATGCATGAAAGCGTGTTACACATCATTGCGAAATACCCGAACATCTGCAACCACATCCATTTGCCGGTGCAATCGGGAAGCGACAGGATTTTGAAAGAAATGAACCGACTTCATACCCGTGAAGAATACCTGGCCTTAATAAATAAAATTCGGAATATTATTCCGGCTTGCACGATTACTCAGGATATGATTGCCGGTTTTCCGACAGAAACGGAAGCCGATCACCAGGATACTTTGAGTTTGATGGAAACCGTAAAATACAGTTTCGGTTATATGTATTCGTATTCGGAACGCCCGGGCACTCTAGCCGGCAGAAAAATGAAAGACGACGTTCCCGAAGAAACCAAACTCAGAAGGTTGCAGGAAATCGTAGCGTTGCAGCGTGAGCACAGTTTGTTCCGTACCAAAGAATTTGTCGGACAAACAATGGAAGTGCTGATTGAAAAAACATCCAAGAAATCGGAAAATGATTTGTCAGGACGGAATTCCCAAAACCTGACCGTTGTTTTCCCGAGAGAAAATTATAAGATTGGCGAATTCGTCAATGTGAAGATTACGAATTGCACGAGCGGCACTTTAATCGGTGAAGCCGTGGGTTATTCAGATATGAATTAAGTACAAAAGCCCGGCCCTGATGGAAGCGGCATCCTTTTGCAAAGCGCAGCGGCGCAAAAGATATAGCGGACAGCAGGACCGAGCTCTAAAAAGAGCGAACTGGCGCAGTAAATTGCTTCAAATAATAAATAGCCACGAATTCCCGAATTAAAAAATCATAATTCGTGGCCAAAAAAAATTAAAATGGAAAGTGTACAAGCCATCAAACAGCGGTTCGAAATTATCGGGAACGACCCGAAACTCAACCGTGCCATAGAAAAAGCGATCCAGGTTGCACCGACGGATATTTCCGTATTGGTTGCCGGGGAAAGCGGCGTCGGGAAAGAAAGCATCCCGAAAATCATCCATTCACTTTCGCACCGCAAACACGGGAAATACATTGCCGTAAACTGCGGCGCGATTCCGGAAGGAACAATCGACAGCGAACTTTTCGGGCACGAGAAAGGCGCCTTTACCGGTGCGACAGGAACACGCGAAGGGTATTTTGAAGTCGCCGACGGCGGAACGATTTTCCTTGATGAAGTTGGCGAATTGCCATTGACGACCCAAGTCCGCTTGCTGCGCGTTTTGGAAAACGGCGAATTTATTAAAGTCGGTTCCTCGCAAGTGCAGAAAACCAACGTGCGTATTGTGGCTGCGACCAATGTCAACCTGTTCGACTCGATCGAGAAAGGGAAATTCCGCGAGGATTTGTATTATCGTTTGAGCACAGTCGATATAAATTTGCCGGCCTTGCGCGAACGCAAAGACGACATTCATCTGCTGTTCCGGAAATTCGCTTCGGATTTTGCCTATAAATATAAAATGCCGCCGATTAAGCTCGATGACAATGCAGTGCAGTTTTTAACGAAATTTCGCTGGAGCGGCAACATCCGGCAGTTGCGGAATGTCGCGGAACAGATTTCGGTTTTGGAAACGAATCGTGATATTACTTTGCAGACGTTACAATCGTATTTACCAGTTGAAGGAAGCAATTTGCCATCGGTCATCAAAGACAAGAAAAGTGATGATTTCAGCACCGAACGGGATATTTTGTACAAAGTGTTGTTCGACATGAAAAGCGACCTGAACGACCTGAAGAAACTGACAATGGAACTGATGCAGAACGGCAACGCCAAAGTACAGGAAACGAATCAGCATTTAATCAAGAAAATTTACGGCAAAGACAATGACAGCGTGATCGATTTTGAGGATGACGATTCGGAAACTTCAATTATGCCAAACCAAAATAACAGGAATACCAGCAACGAAAAGGACGACGACTATCTTTTTGCCGAAACCATTGAAGAGGAAGAAGTCCTGAAGCTCGAACAGAAGGAAATCGAGATGATTAAAAAATCGCTTGAGAAAAATAAGGGCAAAAGGAAAGCGGCGGCTGACGAACTGGGTATTTCCGAAAGGACATTGTATCGAAAAATCAAACAATTCGACCTGTAGCCAATCCGGAAAAATAATATCTTTGGAAATCCAAAAATGAGAAACATAAAATACATAAGTGCGTTACTACTGATTGTCCTGACCTTAAACGGTTGTGGCGTTTACAACTTTACCGGAACCGGAAAAATCGACGCGAAGACATTCCAGGTGAATTATTTCCAGAACAATTCTGAATTGGTCGAACCGGGAATCGAACGGACATTTACGCAAAGGCTGCAGAATTTAATCCAGAACCAAACCAACCTAAGTTTAACCAACACAGGCGGGGATTTGGTTTATGAAGGCGAAATTACCAATTACAGGATTACGCCGATGCAGGCGACAGCCGACCAAAGAGCCGCGCAAAACCGTTTGAGTATCACTGTCAATGTCCGCTTTACCAACAAAAATAAGGAAACCGACAATTTTGAAAAAAGCTTCTCCTTTTATTATGATTATGCCGGAAACGCATTGCCAACCGGAACTGTTTTGTCGACAGCGCTCGATGAGATTTTTGAAAGGATTACGCAGGATATTTTCAACGAATCGCTTGCCAAATGGTAATGGCTTCAGATTTTAGTTTGCAGTACACTATTTTTTACTAATTTTCCAACCTTATAAATCCTTCGCATTGAACCTCACTGAATACACCCATTTATTAAGCAAACCTGAGTCTGTCAATGACAAGCAGACGCTGGCCTTGGAGCAAATCGTGACTGAGTTCCCGTTTTTCCAGAGCGCGAGGGCTTTGCGGCTGAAAGGATTGTACAACCAGAACAGTTTTCAATATAATTATGCGTTAAAAGTCACGGCGGCCTTTACGACAGACCGGAGTGTGCTTTTTGATTTCATCACTTCGGATACTTTTACGGCAATCCACAAAGGGCTGTATGAACAGAAACTCGCCGAGCTTTATGGAATTGAAGTAAAGGAAAGCGTCGTCATTGCCGAGGAAGAAAACACGGAACCGATGATTGATAAGGTGGAACAATCCATCCTGACGTCAATCCGCGAATCCGACCCGGGCTATCGCGAACGGGCGAAGCAAACGCCATTTGAGGAAGAAATTATCGAAATCCGTGCAGAGGAAATCATTCCTGAAACGGTCGAAATCACCGAAATTGTTGAAGCCGTCATTCCGGCTCCTGAAAAGGTCGTCAGTATTGAGGAACTCGATAAAGAGGAAATTGTTCCTGAGTTGGTGAATGATATGGTTGTAGTTGAAGAAACTGTGGATACCGGCAAACAGCCAGGGCAAACAAGCGAAGCCAAGCTTGACATCGGCAAACCATTGGAATTCTCAAAAGAAGAAAAGCATTCTTTCCAGGAATGGCTGCAGTTGTCTAAAATCCAGCCGATACAGCGCGAAGAAATCGTTGAAGAAACCTTGAAAGCTGAGCCTGACCAAAGTGAACAAGAAGAGCAGAAAGCCAAAAAGAAAGCGCTCATCGACCAATTTATCAAGGCAAATCCTAAGATTCCACCTGTAAAACAAGACGCCAAACTGCCCGTTTTCGAACATCCGAAAGAAGACAATTCGGCATTGATGACCGAAACGCTGGCAAGGGTTTATCTGGAACAGAAAAAATATCAGAAAGCAATTCAGGCTTATGAAATTTTAATTTTGAAATATCCGGAAAAAAGTACTTTCTTTGCAGACCGAATTTCAGAAGTTAAAAATTTACAACAAAATAATACATAACAATGAGCACATTTTCAGTTTTTTTAGTTTTAATCACTATCGTATGTTTCCTTTTAATCATCGTGATTATGGTACAAAACCCTAAAGGTGGCGGCTTGTCTTCAGCAATCGGCGGAAGCCAGATGATGGGCGGCGTTCAGAAAACGACAGATTTCCTTGATAAAAGCACATGGACATTGGCTACGGTTTTAATCGCGTTGATTTTGCTTTCTACATTAAGCTTTACCGGCGCTTTGAGCGATACCGGTTCTAAAATTATCGACGAAAGCCAAACTGAAGCACCTGCAAAACCTGCTGCAACTCCGGCAAAAACGGATGCGGCCAAACCTGTAAACGCCACTCCGGTTCAGACAGTTCCTGTACAGACAGCTCCTGTTCCTGCGAAATAATTTGTTTAAAATATATATCTAAACGCTAACATTTTGTTGGCGTTTTTTTATTTAAAAATATTTACTTTTGCGTCACTTTTAAAAATAAAATATAACAATTATGGCATTGAACATCAAACCCCTTTCCGACAGAGTTCTTATTCAACCTTCGGCAGCTGAAAAACAAACAATTTCAGGAGTTTATATTCCTGATACGGCAAAAGAAAAACCGCAAACAGGGACAGTTGTAGCCGTTGGTAACGGAACTAAAGACCATATAATGACGGTAAAAATTGGTGATACAGTGTTATATGGAAAATATGCTGGAACTGAACTCAAATTTGACGGCAAGGATTATCTTATTATGAAAGAAGATGATATTCTTGCTATTATCTAATCCAAACAATTTAAAAAAATTAAGAAACAATCACAATGGCTAAAGACATAAAATTTGATATTGAAGCCCGCAACGGTTTAAAACGCGGTGTTGACGCATTGGCAAATGCAGTAAAAGTAACCCTTGGCCCAAAAGGGCGTAACGTGATTATCGGAAAATCTTTTGGCGGGCCAACCGTGACGAAAGACGGTGTGACCGTTGCAAAAGAAATTGAATTGAAAGATCCGTTGGAAAATATGGGCGCGCAAATGGTGAAGGAAGTCGCGTCAAAAACCAATGACCTCGCTGGTGACGGAACAACAACCGCTACCGTATTGGCACAAGCCATCGTACAAGAAGGCCTTAAAAACGTAGCATCCGGCGCCAACCCGATGGATTTAAAAAGAGGCATTGACAAAGCCGTTATCGCAATTGTTGCTGATTTAGAAAAGCAAGCAAAGAAAATTGTCAATTCTCCGGAAATGATAAGGCAGGTAGCTACTATTTCTGCAAACAATGACGAGAAGATCGGTGAGTTAATTGCTAAGGCATTTGCAAAAGTTGATTTGAAAGATGGTGTAATCACAGTTGAAGAGGCAAAAGGAACAGAAACTTATGTAGATGTTGTTGAAGGAATGCAATTTGACAGAGGCTATTTGTCGGCCTATTTTGTGACCAACACAGATAAGATGGAAACAGAATTGGAAAACCCTTACATTCTTCTTTATGACAAAAAAATTTCTTCCTTAAAGGAATTGCTTCCGATTTTAGAACCTGTAGCACAATCCGGAAAATCCTTAATAATTATTGCTGAAGATGTTGACGGGGAAGCATTGTCTACACTCGTTGTGAACAAACTGCGCGGCGCATTGAAAATTGCGGCTGTAAAAGCACCTGGATTTGGCGACAGAAGAAAAGCTTTACTCGAAGATATTGCAATATTGACCGGCGGGACTGTTATTTCTGAAGAAAGAGGTTATACGCTTGAAAATGCGACAGTTGAAATGCTTGGAACCGCAAAAAAAGTCACGATTGACAAAGACAACACAACAATTGTGAGTGGCGCTGGAGATGCAAAAATGATTAAAAGCCGTGTTGGTGAAATTAAAGCACAAATCGAAGCCACAACTTCGGAATATGATAAGGAAAAACTTAAAGAACGTTTGGCCAAACTCGCAGGCGGTGTTGCCGTATTGTATGTTGGCGCCGCTTCTGAAGTGGAAATGAAAGAGAAAAAAGACCGTGTCGATGATGCACTTCACGCAACCCGTGCGGCAGTCGAAGAAGGAATCGTAGCCGGTGGCGGTGTCGCGTTGCTGCGTGCCAAAAACGCGCTTAAAACCTTGAAAGCCGACAATGCCGATGAAGCGACCGGAATCCAGATTGTTTCGCGCGCCGTTGAATCGCCATTGCGTACGATTGTTGAAAATGCAGGTCTTGAAGGTTCTGTCGTAGTCGCAAAAGTGGCCGATGGCAAAGGTGATTTTGGTTACAATGCCAAAACCGACGAGTATGTCGATATGCTGAAAGCCGGAATCATCGATCCTAAAAAAGTAACACGTGTGGCACTTGAAAATGCGGCTTCTGTAGCGGGAATGATCCTGACCACGGAATGTGCATTGGTTGACATCAAAGAAGAAAATGCCGGCGGCGGAATGCCAATGGGTGGCGGAATGCCCGGAATGATGTAACATTCAACCCTATAATTTTTATAAACAGCCTGGATAGAAATCCAGGCTGTTTTTTTGTGGA
>DATHKH010000142.1:0-4435 GCA_035286325.1 Flavobacterium sp. | reverse complement strand
ATCGGCAAAAAGAAATACGTCCTGCAAGACAATCGCAATCTGTTTCCGCAGCGAATCCAAAGTGTAATGCTCGATATTTTCGCCGTCAATGCTGATCGTACCGCTCTTGATCTCGTAAAAGCGATTCAATAAATTGATGATGGTCGATTTTCCGGCGCCGGTCGCACCGACAATCGCTACGGTTTCGCCTGCATTGATTTCGAGATCGATGCCTTTGATGACTTCCTCATTTTCGATATAGGCGAAATGCACGTCCTTAAATTCAATATTCCCGACAAAGTTCGGCGCAATCAAACGCCCGGTATCCTGGATCTGGTCGGTCGTATCTAAAATATCAAACACACGGTTGGCCGAAATCATCCCCAATTGCATCTCATTGAACTTATCCGCAATCTGCCGCAACGGGTTAAACAACATTCCGATAAACATCGTATAGGCAAACAAATCCCCGAAAGTCGTAAACGCATCGCCGTTTAAAATCCGAACACCGCCATACCAAACGACGAATCCCAAGGTCAGCGACGAAATGATATCCGCAATCGGAAAGAAAATGGAGTTGTACCAAATCGTTTTCACCCATGCTTTTTTGTGCTTGTCGTTGATTTCCTTAAACTTTTCGGCTTCAATATCCTCGCGGTTGAAAAGCTGTACGATTTTCATCCCGGTCACGCGTTCCTGCACAAAAGTGTTCAGGTTTGCGACCTGGTTGCGCACTTCCTCAAAAGTGATTTGCATTTTTTTCTGGAAAATCCTTGTGATGTAGACCAATATCGGCATCGCGAGAATCACGATCCACGTCAATTTCCAGTTCATATAAAACATAATGATCAGCACGACAACCATTTTCATCAGGTCGCTGATGATCATAAACAATCCCTGGCTGAAGATGCGCGCAATCTGCTCAATATCGGATACCGAACGCGTCACGAGCTGGCCCACGGGCGCATTGTCAAAATACCGCATCCTGAAGCTCAGCATGTGGCGGAACAATTTCGTACGGATGTCTTTCACGATATCCTGTCCGAGCCAGTTGGCCCAATACACGAAATAAAATTGTGAGAACACTTCCATCAAAAGGACGAATCCCATTAAGGTCACATAAAACAGCAACCCTTTCGCATCGCCTGGGCGAATGTACGCGTCAACGGTTTGTTTCAGCAAATATGGACGCAATGCCGCAAATACCGACAAGCCCACGGCAAACGCAATGACGCCGTAAAACCGCAATTTGTATGGTTCGGTATAAACGAGAATCCGTTTGAATATTTTGGTGTCGAATGCTTTTGCTTTCATTTGTTTTTTTAGGAGCTGTTTCCTGCTATCCGCTATATCTTTTGCGCCGCTGTGCTCTGCAAAAGGATGTCGCTGCTATCAGGGCTAGGGCTTTTGGGTAATGTTAATGTAATCGTATTCAATTCGTGTCAGGAACAAACCGTGTGCAGGAACCGAAGTGCCTGCTTTATTCCTGTCTTTGCTTTCAATAATCGTGTCGAAATCTTCCAATGTGATTTTATGCAAGCCCACATTGACCAGTGTTCCGACAATCGCGCGCACCATATTCCGCAAAAACCTGTCGGCCGAAATGGTAAAGACGAGCTTGTTGTCCTGCTTTTTCCAATGTGCCTCAAAAATACGGCAATTAAACGTATTCACATCAGTGTTGACTTTTGAAAAACTCTGGAAATCGGTATGGACAAACAGCAATTTTGCGGCTTCGTTCATCAAGTCGATATCAAGTTCCTGGTGGTTGTACCAACTCGTGTCGCTTTCAAAAGCGTCCTTTAAAATATTAATATGATATTCGTAAGTCCGCTTTTTTGCATCAAACCTTGCATGCGCATCGTCGTGCACCGAAATAATATCAAAAACTACAATATCTTTTGGGAGAAAGGAATTCAGTTTATGGACGAATGTCGGAATATCCATCTCGTTTTCATAATCGAAATGCGCAAACATTTGCTTCGCGTGAACGCCGGTATCGGTTCTTCCTGCGCCCATACAATCGATTTCGGTATTCAAAATCACAGATAGCGCCTTATTCAGCGTTTCCTGTACAGACGCTGCGTTGGGTTGGTATTGCCAACCGTGGTAATTTGTGCCTTTGTATGCGAAATGGATGAAATATCTCAAGAGGAAAGTTGCAAAGTTTTAGAGTTACAAAGTTACAAACTTTTACAGCTGTACAAGGTTAAAGTTTTTGCAATCGCGATTTTTTCCTTTTGACGATGATGGCGTATACTATCGAAAATGCTGCCATCCATAAGGTAGACAATGATTTCATATTCGGGTCGGGAATCAGCAGGTAAGTGATGACAATCAATATGCCGGCTGCTGAAAAAACCATTAACGATACTTTTCTTTTGTAAAGCTCGTTTTTGTGTTCGGTGATGTCAATATTGAGCCGGATTTCAGGCCTTTTCACCACGATATAATAGTACAAAAGATATTGCGCCATGATGCAAAGCAGAATAATGATAAGGTAAATCAGGAAAGGCAAAATTTGGCCTTTGACGCGGGCAATGAGCGTTGCGCAAAAAGGAAAAAGGCCGACAAAAAACAACAATACCATATTTCGTACAACCAAACCTTTGTCGTAGTCTTTGAGCATGCTGAACATTTTCAGGTGCTGGTACCAGATGGAGCCAATAAAACCGAAACTCACAATATAAGCGAGAAGCGTTGGAGTCAGGTGCAATAAGGCTTTTGGCAGTGTCTGGTCATTTAAGACTACTGTTTCGGGGATTTTGATTTCAATTGCCATGAGTGTGATGACGATTGCGAAAACGGCGTCGCTAAACAGGATCATGCGTTCGAGCTGGAATTCTTTTTTTATTTCCTCGCGCGTAATTTCTTCGTTTGTATCGTTGCTCATATTGATGGTTTTGTGTTGGTTAAGCCAAATCTAAAACTTTTATTTATGATAAAGTAATCTGCAAGACAAAATCAACATTTTTGCTTTTGTATATTTGGAGTTTTCAATTTTGAAATCCATGAAAAAAATACTTCTCATTTCCGACACGCACAGTTACATCGACGATAAAATCCTGAAATATGGCGCGAAGGCTGACGAAATCTGGCATGCCGGCGATATTGGGAATTTGTCGGTTACCGACGAATTGAAGAAAATCAAGCCACTTCGTGCAGTTTACGGCAATATCGACGACGACAAGGCGCGCATGGAATTTCCGCTGAACAACCGGTTTATGTGTGAAGATGTTGACGTTTGGATCACGCATATTGGCGGTTACCCGGGAAAATACAACCCGGCGATCAGGCAGGAAATCACTTTAAATCCGCCGAAATTATTTATCTGTGGACATTCACATATCTTAAAAGTCATGTTTGACAAGAAACTGGGGCTGCTTCATATGAACCCGGGTGCGGCGGGAATTAGCGGTTTCCATAAAGTGCGGACGATGCTGCGGTTTGAGATTGATGGTGATAAGATTCAGAATCTTGAGATTATCGAAATAGGAGAAAAGTAGGCTTTTGGACACGCCCTGCGGACTTTAGACGCGCTTCGCTTTTAGAAACGCCTGCGGCTATAGAAAATCTTCAATGGAACTCCGGACAAATCCAAAAGCGCTGCGTGTCTCACAATCAAAAGGCTTAGCCGAGTCTAAAGGCGTAGCCGTCCGCGTGAGCGATGGAAGCGGTATCCTTTTGCAAAGCGCAGCGAAGAAAAAGATTTAGCGGACAGCGCGACAGCGGCATTTGAAATTAAAAGGAGGACAGCCGCTGGCTGTCAGGTAAATGTTTCAAATGCCGGTGGCACGCCCCAAAAAAAAATCCAGGCTGGCTGGCCCGGATTTTCTTCGCACTAAATAAACTAAGTTTATAGGTTTACCTCAATCGGTCCACAGATTTTACGAGATCTTCATCCTTTTTGATGGCTTTGTTGGCCAGAACTAAAAAAACGATAGAAACAATCGGTAGAAACATCCCAATGCCCTTCTCAGAAACCGCAACGGCTTCTCCGGACAAGTTTAGTGAACGATATACAAACAATCCTAATAAAATTAAATTCAAAATCATATTCAGCCTGTTGAAAACAAACTGCTGCTGTCTTTTCTTAAACGATATGACGCTCAATAACGCGAGCGTTGTGCTCAACCCAAACAAAGCCGTATAGGCAGTGTTTTCCATGAAATAGAATTCCTTGTCGCCTGTTAGTTTCCACAATGGAAAAACAAACGGCAGGACGCCTGAAACAATCAGGACAAGAATCAAATAAACAGTCTGTATTCTTTGTAGCATGACGCGTTTTTTGCACCACAAAAATATATTTTCTTTTTAATAAATACTATTGTATGATAAATTTTTATTCGTAATATTGCAATACAAACCGTAAGTACTTCATCTGCGGGAATTCACAAGAACAATTTTACTACCCACATTTTTATAGTTATCTCCACATCAACTAATTCATAACATT
>DATHKH010000141.1:0-63014 GCA_035286325.1 Flavobacterium sp. | reverse complement strand
CAGGGTTGCGGGATTGAAGACCAAACTCCAGATGATGAATGTCGATATCGCAAGCTTGGAAAAAGGCAACATACAAAATGCCATTCCGCTCTACTCGCCTATCAATGGCTATGTTACGGAAGTGAGAACCAACATTGGCGCTTATGCCGAAGCAAGGGATGTACTTTTCAAAATAGCCGATACGGGGCATCTGCACGCAGAGTTGACCGTTTTTGAAAAAGATGTCCCGAAACTCCAAATCGGGCAAAAAGTACGGTTCACCTTAGCCAACGAAACGAAAGAAAGAATGGCAACTGTAGATTTGATCGGTAAGGAAATCAGCAACGAAAGAACAGTCCAGATTCATTGTAGGCTTGACAAAGAAGATCCGGGTTTGCTTCCCGGTATGTACCTGAAAGCGCTTGTAGAAAGCGGCAGCGAGGAAGTTCCGGCAATCATTTCAAAAGCCATCGTGGAATTTCAGGGCAGCAAATATATTTTTATAGAAAATTCCGGAAAATCCGGCGAAAAAAGTACACAATATCAATTGGTCAACGTCATATTGGGCGTGAGCGAACTGAATTACACCGAACTGATTTTCGATGAAAATACCAATTACAAAAACTGGAAGGTGGTTACAAACGGCGCTTACGACTTGCTGTCGAAAATGAAAAACAGCGCCGAAGAAGAATAATTTTAAATCTTAAAGCGGCCTCTGGGGCTGCTTTGTAGTTTTTACATTCCAAGTCTATATTGAGCGATATGGCCAACTTTTTAGTAAATATTATTTTGTTTTCGTAACTTAGTTTTCCTGTTGTCGAAGTGCTGGAAAATATTTACGCAACGACAGCCTCAAACCGTTAACGCGCATTATTGAGCATTTAAGCTATTATTTATGAGAAAAGTAATTCTAATCGTGTTGTCAATTATAACTGCAGCCAATTTAGTGCTGCTGATTATCGCACTTACCGGCAATTCATCACTTTATCGAGACAGGTTAATTATTGTCATTTCGTTTTTAGCATTTGGCGGATTTCTGCGTGAACATATTTTACGATACAATAAAATCAATAAGTAGATAAAACAATGACAAAATCTAAATTAATAATGCATAATGTCGGCATTGTGGTAGAATCCCTCGATGAGCCCATCGCTTTTTTCTCTGAGCTTGGCCTGACACTCGAAGGGCGGGACATGGTTGAAGGAGAATGGGCAGGGCGCGTCACCGGACTGGGCAATCAGAGTGTCGAGATTGCCATGATGGTCACTCCCGACGGCCACGGCCGACTTGAGCTTTCGCGATTTCTCACTCCGCCTGTGGTTGCCGATCACCGGAATGCCCCTGTGAACGCGCTCGGCTACCTGCGCGTCATGTTCAACGTAGACGATATCGACGGGATAGTCGCCAGGCTCCGCAAGCACGGCGCGCAGCTCGTCGGCGAAATGGTTCAGTACGAAAACACGTATCGGCTCTGCTACATCCGCGGACCAGAAGGGCTTCTCATAGGGCTGGCAGAAGAACTCGGTAAACCTTAAAAACAAAAATCCCAAAACCGGAGCTTTGGGATTTTCTCTCAAATTAATTAAACTACCTGCTTATTATTGTTTGATGACTTTGTGTGTTTTTAAGCCTTTATCTGAATAGGTTTTTACGAAATAAATGCCGTTTGCCAAGGTTGACATGTCAATTGTGATAATTGAATTTTGCTTGTCGCTCAACAGCAACTGGCCTCTGACATTATACACTTCTACATTAGTGATGATATCGTTTCCGGCGATGTTTAATATTGAATTTACAGGATTAGGATAAACAGTTGAGCTGTTGGATGCGAACTCATTTGTGCCCAATGCATCAGGCAATTGAAGGCGGAAGGTAAATACGTCGCCGAAATCGCCAATGGTTGGATTAACGCCCCATCCTGTGATGTATTTTCCGTTTTCCGACATGTTGTTCGGAATCCAAACCTGGTTGTCGCCAATTGATAAACCAAGTGTTCCGGTAATATAATCATTTAAGTTCTGTATCCCTGTTGTTGGTGTCCAGATAAAAGGCGTTGAAGGCGATCCCCATTCGAATGAATTAAACCAGCCGACTACGATATTTCCATTTGGACTGATTCCGGCAACTCTTCCAAAGCCTGTTCCTTCGGTAAGGTCGCCCAAATTAATAACTCCGGTGCTTTCACTCCAAATCCATGGCTCGTTGTTATTAGAGTAGCTTCCTTCGCCGCCAATCCAGTTGCCATCGCCGGTTACGGTGCTGCATTCGCCCAATTGGTTGAAATCGTCCGTAGCGCTGCCATTTGGATCGACTAACAAATATTCATTCGGGAAATAACCGCCTGCGGGATTTTTTCTCCATACTGCAGATTTCCATGGGCCATTCAAATCCTGAAGCCCTACAATTACATTTCCGTCATTGCATACAGCATTCGCTCTTGAACTCCTGTTTTGATCTGCGTAAAGGCTTCCCAAGTCGATTGTGCCTTCTGTCTGGTTCCATGCAAAACCATGCGCATAAACGGTATAGCCATTTCCATTGGATGGATCTGCCCATGAATTTCCAACGACAGTATTGCCATCACCTGAAATACAATAACCGGCGCTTGTAGTGGCATCTACTGTTTGTCCCAAACTTCCCAATGCGGTCCATTCTTGGGTTGCCGTGTTGTATCTCGACATTTCGGCGACGACCTGGCTCGAAATCAATGATTTTTTGTAAAAATTACCTTGCGACCCACAAGCATGGATGTCCTGGCCGGTTACTGCAACTGAATACAATGCAGGTTCTCCATTGAAAAGTGCCTGGTTATCCCATGTCCACGTTGCACCGCCATCGACCGATCCGAAAATAGCATCCGGCGAACCTATCATTACCAAGTGCATGCTGTCAATCCACTTCACATCCCTGAAAGTAATTCCTTCAAAAACATCTTGTGGTGTCCATGTTGCACCGCCATCCGTTGTTTTATAAATGTATTGGTAACCGGTAGCGATTCCGGTTAATGAATCATAGAAACTGATTCCGGTCAGGGTTCCGGCACCAGTGAAAACAGTGGTCCATGTGGCACCATTGTCATCAGATTTCTGAATTTGCCCGGTATTGTTCACTAAAAAGTAAGTATCTCCGCCAGCGTAGCTGACTTTTTCGGGAATAGCGCTCAGTCCGGTACCTGGTGTCCAGGTTTCTCCGCCGTCGGTTGTCGTGTAAACGGCAAATCCTTCTTCGAGTTGTGCGGTAACTACGCCATTGAGTTCGTCTTTGAAATTAATTGTCTTATAAATGTAAACATTGTCTGTTCCGGCCGGATTGATTGGTGCCCATTCATTTCCGCCATCGGTAGTTTTTGCGAAATATTGGTTCCATCCGCCCACATAGCCGGTATACATGGTTGGAAAACTCATGGCTTCAAGTCCATGTTGGTCGGTGTCGACCCATTTTGCCACCCAGTGATTGCCACCGTCCATGGTTTTCAGCACGATGCCATTTCCGTTGTAGGTTAACGATTCGCCGGCAGCATAACCCCATTGGGTGTCATTTTCAGGGAACTGAATTGCCTTGAAAATATAGTTGAAATCGGAAAGTACATGGCGATTCCAGGCAGTCGAGATTGCCTGGTCAATGTAATTTGTTCCCGATAGGTAAGCGCCATCGTTAGAGAATTTTGTTGCACCGCCAACACCTAGTCCGGGTGCGGCGCCGCCAATTAGGTAAAACGCATTGTTATCGGCATCCCAAATTGAATACGGGCCAGCCTGGCCTTCGTAACCGGAAATCAATCCTTGGTTTGATACGCCCAGTGTTTCGAAAAATGTGGGCTTTACAATAAATTGAGCCGACAAATTGCTTGCGCCAAATGCACAAGCCAACATTGTAAAAAGTGTAATTTTCTTCATGGTTAATAGTAAGGTTATTAGTTGATTGAAGTGCGAAAATATTACTCTATATCTTATAAAATAAGTGCATGTGTATCAAAATTCGCGAAATTAGATAAGCATTTTATTGGGTTTTGCCGCTGCAGAACGGGAGAACAATGAAAGAGACCGCTTGATTGCCGTAGACGGTCATATTAATGTCTTGGCTATATATTTTTCTATCAACAAATTAAGGCTTTCAAGTTCGTTTGGCGTCAGGTTATTGGCAAACTTTTCTTCATAAGCAACTACTGCCGGGTCAAGTTTATGTAATAGTTCAAGTCCTTTATCGGTAATCGAAATATCAATTTTCCTACGGTTCTCGGTGCACACTTCACGCAATGCAAGTCCCTTTAGAAGCAATTTATCAACCAGTCGGGTGGCATTGCTTGCCTTTGCTATCATTTTATTCTGTATCACAAACATGTTGGCAGGTGTCCCGTTTTGGTCCCTTAGGATTCTCAATACATTAAATTGCCCAGAAGACAAATCATACTTCTTTAGTAAATCACTAAATATCTCGGCCAGCGTATTTTGTGCATACATAATATTCAGCAAAGCCTTCTTGCCTAAAGATGGTGTCGCAGCCGGTTTGATGATAGCTTCTGTTTTCATATAAAAATTCCTAATCAAAATCGCCAATTAACCCATTCCCGCTTTTCCAATGCATCAGTACTACTGCAAAAAGGATGAGGATAACACCAACCCATTGAAGAAAGCCAACGGATTCGTGTAACAGGAGGTATGCCATTAGCACAGAAACAGGTATTTCCAAAGAGGCAATGATGGCGCCCAACCCCATTCCTGTAAGAGGCATTCCTTTCGTAAAAAGTAATGGCGGAAGGATTGTTCCAAACAAAGAAACAATGAGTCCCCAGCTCAGAAATATCCTATACGAAAACTCTTGGTTTAGTGATGAATGAAAAATAACGACGATAATGACTAATCCTCCCAGAATCATATAAAGGCTTCTTTTTAGTGGCGGAAAGCGAAGTTCGATGTTGTTTGAGGAGTACATGGTTGCCGTATAAGTAAGGGCAGCCATAATTCCCCAGCCAAATCCGGTCCAATTGATACTTAAGGATTGCTTAAGCAAATTGGTAGACAGTATTGTACCTGCCAAAATGATAAAAACCGAGGCCCTTTTCTGTAATCCGGGCGCCCTTTTATGCAAAATCATTTCGAGAATGACGCCCATCCATACCGTTTGCATCAGCAACACAATTGCTACGCTTACCGGGATGTACTGAACAGCCATATAATAGAAAACGCTGGTCAGTCCCAAAGATGTTCCTGCGACAATTAACTTAAAGATGCTTTTAACGCCTGCCTTTTTTGTTTCGTGCACCGGCGCCGATTTCCGGAACAGGGTTAGGATAAAGAGTCCTGCAAATCCAAGACTGAATTGCGAAAGCGTTACTTCCGCTGTAGAGAATCCTTCCTGATATGCCATTTTCACAAAAGTCCCAAGCATCCCATAACTGGAAGCGCCAAGCGCAATAAGAATGCTGCCTTTGAGTACATTGTTTTTCATTGACGTGTTGTGGATTTATTTTGCTGTTTTTTGACCGCGCTGTGTCATAAGAAATACACAGTGTTACACCAATTCCTTCTCAATCAAAGCTTTTATATTTTGGTGCGATGTGTCTATGGATTTTTTAAAATTCTCCGGACCGAATGATTCTCCGTCAATTGCAACCACATGGATATTGGTGATACCTATAATATTAAATACAGTCTTTAAATAGGTGCTCTGGAACACCAAGAACAATAACATCAGCTTCCCGTAGTTCGGAAATATAGGCATTGCTTGTTTTTAAGGCTTCAATTTCTACTTCAGACCGCATGGCTTCAGGTTTGAAAGCTGCAGCAACCCAATTTTCGTTGACATGGGGCACATCCGTATTTCCTAATTCACGGAAACTGATAATCGGATTGTTATGGATACTTTTCCAGTGATCGACAAATATTTCGGTAAGTTTCCTACTATGAGACCTAAGCGTTCTTGCGTTTGAATTAATAACCAATACTTTTTTCATTTTTTGATAATTTTTATACAAAAGTATAGTCGTGTTGGATTATATTTGTATACCAGTTTTCATAAAAACAACAGCCCAGATGTTGCCATACAAATCATTAATCCAGATTGACAGGAATGCGCCTGTGACACTTTATATCCAGGTGTGCAATATCTTTATCACATTGATCACTAACGGTACGCTAAAGCCATCTGATATATTGCCAAGTTCCCGTGTATTGGCTGCATTGATTGGTATCAACAGGAACACGATAAAGTTGGCTTACGAAGAATTGATTAGCCAGGGTTGGGCCGAATCCATTGAGCGCAAAGGCGTGTTTGTACTTTCAAAGCTGCCTGTGCTTTCGAAACCCAAACTGCCTGAAACCGGCAATAATGATGATAACCCCCAAGAGGCTTTTATATGGACCAATAATTTTGAAAATACGTTACCCGCCAGGAATCTCCAGAAAGTGGCTCTCGCTATAGACGATGGCTTTCCCGATGTGCGCCTGGCGCCGGTAGATCAGCTGATGCGCGAATATCGGAGCCTTTCCAGAAAATTTTATGGCAGAAACTTCCTGAAATATGGCAGCTCCAAGGGATCGGAGCATCTTCGCATCTCGCTTTGCAATTCGCTTTCCAACAGCAGGGGTTTGGTTGTAGCCCCTGAAAACATACTCATAACGAAAGGCAGCCAGATGGGAATCTATTTGGCCGCACAATTACTACTCAATCCTTCTGACACTATAGCTGTCGGCATTTCAAACTACGGTTATGCCGATGATACTTTTAGGCATGCAGGTGCAGATCTTCTACGGATTCCTGTTGATAGCAACGGAATGGATGTAGATTATCTCGAAGCCATTTTACAGCAAAAGACAATAAAGGCTGTGTATGTCATACCGCATCACCATTTCCCAACAACGGTAACCATGAGTATGGATCGAAGGTTAAAACTATTGAATCTCGCCGCTGCATACCGCTTTGCGATTATCGAGGACGATTATGATTTTGATTTTCATTATGACAACAAACCCTATCTGCCATTGGCAAGTATTGACCACAATCACAATGTCATTTATATTGGCTCGATTACCAAAACTTTTGCCCCTGCCCTGCGAATTGGGTTTATGACCGGGCCATCCGCATTTGTTGATGCAGCAGCTTCATTAAGGGAATTGATAGACAAACAGGGCGACACATTATTGGAAGAGGCATTTGCCGTGATGTTTGACAATGGTGAAATGGAGCGTCATTACCGGAAAACATTGAAAATTTATAAGCAGCGCAGGAACTTGTTTTGCCAGATACTCAAATCCGACTTTGATGACACAATAACATTCCTGATTCCCGAAGGCGGGCTTGCAGTATGGTCACATTTCGATAAAAAAATCGACTTAGTCAAAATGTCTGAAGCTGCATCAAAAAAAGGCCTTTATATCGACAATGGGAATTTTTATAGGAACGAGTCCTTTAACACCAATGCACTGAGAATGGGCTTCGCTGCACTTGCAGAAAATGAAATGGTGGAAGCGCTCGGGATACTGAAAAGGGCATTGCAATGATTTTATTGGGAAACCTAAATTATTTCACCGGGGTTTTAAGCAAGTTATCAATGCTCCATTCGTAAACCGGAATTTTTGAAAGCAACAGACTGGCAGTGATCACCGTAAGCACTGAAAAGTTTATAGGCGCCTTAATTCCTAAAAAAATGGTCATTGCCAATGTAAAAATCAGTGTCAGAATGCAACTTGCAATGGCGGTGATTCTTGTTTTGAACCCAATGATGAGCAGCACTCCAATAATGGCTTCCGCCAAAGTAGCGATACCACCCATGATGTTGACAGCCGGCCGGTCCAGAAAAGGCATCATAGTAGTCGTATAATCTATGAAACGATCCCAATTGCCCCATTCAACATTCCTGGTTCCGAATGGTCCAAAAAAACCGAGCCTGTCACCCACAGTCACAAGAAAGCCGATCCCCAGTGCAAGACGTAAAAGAAATTGCGGTGTTTTAAATGAATTTTCCATAATGATTATTTTTTATTGTTAATAATTTATGGTGTAAAATTAAGTACTTATTGGACTATGCTTGCAGACCAGTTTTCATAAAAACACTAGCCCAGTTTTTTCACGAATCAAATCCCTATAGAATAATGTCTTGATAGTGTATAGATAAAGTTTGGATAAAGCTGGATAAAGCATCAATGGTGACAGATTATGTCTCATAATGATTACTGGCGGAAAAGTTTTTGAAGGATTTCCACTTTTTTTCGGCGCGGAACTTCAAATACCGTCCCATTCACCATTTCCACCATAAAGGGCTCGCCCTTCGAATAGTTTTTAATAAAAGACGTATTGGCCATAAAACTTTTATTTATCCTGATAAAAGAGGAGTCTTGTCCGAAGTAATCTTCAAAGTCTTTAAGGATTTTTGCCGTCGAAAATTTTTGCCCATCCTGGTTGACGATTGTGCAATAGCGTCCGTCCGCTTCGATGTAGATTACATCGGATGCATTTAAAATCTTGACCTTATCGGAAACATGCACTGCGATTCGTTTATTGCTTTCGTTTTCAAGGCTGTACAGTAGATTCACAATCTGTAAAGAGTTGCGTTCATTTTGCCCGATTTTTGCAACTGCCCTTTTTATGCTTTCCTGCAAATTTTCTATCTCTATCGGTTTTAGGATATAGTCGAGCGCATTGAATTTGATTGCGTTGATGGCATATTGATCGTAACTCGTCACAAAAATCACCTCAAACGGCACCGGATCGAACTTTTTCAACAGATTGAACCCATTGGCCCGCGGCATCTGTATGTCGAGAAAGACCAGTTGTGGATTGGTTTTAAGGACAAGCTTGTGCGCCTCTTCTACGCTGGCCGCCGTGCCCTGGAGGTCAATCTCCGGAAAATAGGTTTGCAACAGATTCGCCAGAAGTTCCCTGTTGTCGGCCTCATCGTCAACCAATATGGCGGTGATCGGTTTAGTCATGAATTAAATATTTAACGGTAAAAGCAAAATGACCCGGGTGCCAAGCGATTCACCTGCATTATCCTTAAGATCCATTATATCGA
Source organism: Flavobacterium sp. (assembly GCA_035286325.1). Classification (GTDB taxonomy): domain Bacteria; phylum Bacteroidota; class Bacteroidia; order Flavobacteriales; family Flavobacteriaceae; genus Flavobacterium. The sequence goes on along the minus strand of DATHKH010000141.1, from coordinate 54,024 downwards.
TTGTAATGCCTTCGTATTCTTTTAGCTTGTATATGGTCTGGAGCCGCTGTTCGGTCAGTTGCATGCCGATGGAATGATGCAGCGCGTCTTTCTTGAATTCGTTGGCGCGGTCCCGCCCGATGCCATTGTCCTCAATCACAATTTTGAGCAATTTCTGGTCGGCTGAAATGTGGAGATTAAGGATGCCTTTTCGCAAATCTTCTAAGTTCATCAATCCGTGCCAAATGGCGTTTTCGATATAAGGCTGGATCAGCATCGTAGGAAGATAAGTGTTATAGGCGTCTACTTTTTCATCTACGCCCAGCACAAAATCAAAGCTGTTTTTAAAACGAAGCTGTTCTAATTGGACATAGGTTTGGAGCATTTCGAGTTCCTGGCATAGCGGCAAAGTGCTCTCGCGCGAATTGTTGAGTACCATGCGGATAAGCTTCCCGAATTTTGCCAAATAATCATAGGCTTCTTTCTCTTTGTTTTTAAGTATATAATTCTGGATGCTGCTGATGGCGTTGAATATAAAATGCGGATTCATCTGTGCCTGGAGCGCGGAAAGCTGGGACTGTGCAATCAGCGTGTGCACGCGTGTCTTTTCCTTTTCTTTTTCCCGAATCGAATAGATCGTCCTTTTTACCGAAAAATATAAAACTGTCCCTGCTGTTACTATACACAAAAAAACAAACCACAGCTGTTGCCAAAAAGGCTTTTCGATTGTAAATTCCAAAATCACTGGTGCTTTGCTCCTGTAGCCATCGTTGTTAAGGGCATATACGACCAGTTTATAAGTATTGGGCGCAAGATTGTTAAAATGCAATTCATTTCCTGAACTGCCTGTCCATAATGAATCCTTGCCTTCCATTCGGTAAAGCAAAATATCATTCTGTTGTCTTTTAAATGTAAGCACGTCAAAAGAAACCGTTACCGAATTTTGATCGTGTGAAAAGACCAGCTCCTTCTGTTGGATGTTGACCTCGGCTTTGTTCACCTCAAGGCTGCTGAGATAGATTTTGGGTGCGGTTTTATTGACCATGCGGTTGATGTCAATGCGGCATAATCCGTCAACTGTAGACACATAAAGATTTTTGCCATATACGGCAATCCGGCCCAGGTCGTTGGAAAGTAAACCATTGGCCAAATTATATTGCCGTACCTGCGCTCCTGTTTTTTTGCTGCCAACGCTAACCAGACCGTTTTCAGACGATGCCCAGATAGTACCGTCGGAGTCTTCTGCGACGTCGAAAAAAATATCATGCTTTTTAGGAAAGCGGACACGCCGCAGCCCATGCTTTTCCATCACCTGCAGTCCGTCTCCTTTTGTTGCGATCCACAGCCGGCCATCGCTTGCTTTTAGTAATTTCTGGACAGGCGTATGTATGCCGGGTATTTTATACTGCTGGTTGGTTATAGGATTTATTTTCCTCAATCCGGTATTTCCGCCTGTATAAAAAGCATTGGCGGCTATGCATGCTAATGTCCTGGTTCCTTGGGTGCTAATATCGGTCAACGTATATCCATTATTATTGCTGACACGCAAAAGGCCGGTATAATTGACCGCATATAGATTCCCTGCGAGAGTGTCGAAAGCATAGGCCGGAAAATTATAATTTTCGGCAATCACCCGTTCTCCCGTTAAGGACCTATCGGCAGCAATAGTATACGCTTTATTTGAAATGTACCATTTTTTATCGTGCAATATGATATCGGTATAATCCGAGTTCTGGTTGCTGTCCGTAGGTTTTGAAAAAATGCCATCGTAAGAGATCGCAAACAGGTTATCGTGTGAAGTAGAAACAAACACTTCTTTGCCCACAGGCTTTAAGAGTGTCGCGATTTTATTGAGTTGCGGAATGTTGGCGTAACTAAGCGAATAAACGTTGTTACAGTAATAGACGGATTTTTCTAAAGTTGTGCACCATATCCCACCCTCGCTATCCATGAGTGTACCCGTAACCGAGTAATCACCCAGGCTTTTTTTCACATCGGCCATGCGGTTGATGTCTTTATAGTAATAAACCCCTTTTTGGAACAGGCCTACCCAAAACCCGTTTTCGTTATCAGCATAAAGACTGAGGACTTTGCCCGGCAAATCATAGGTTTCGCAGGTCAGATCCGGACGGATTGCAATGAGTTTTTTTTGCAGGTTGATAAAGACCGTCCCATTGATCTCACTTATCCTGATCCGGCTATCGATTTCGGTGCTGGCAAATGGGATAATGATTTCTTTTTGTTTTTTACCGTTGACTGCAAGCATTTTTATGAAATACTTTCCGTTTGCTTTTTGCGTGCACCAGATGTGTCGGTTTTTTATAAAATGACTCTTCTTCCCGACAAGGACTACGATCAGGTCCAAATCTTTTTTGTAGCCTGCCGTTTCAGTCAGATTAATGATCTTTCCATTGTTTCGGTTGGCAAGATATGTCGCTTCGAAAGTGTTTATAAGGTCACCTTCTGGAATTTCGGTAATGAGATAAGCCCGCTGGCCGCCTGCTCCCGTCATTTCTTTTTTAAAGGCCTGCGCGTATTTTTCGGGTATGACACGGCCGTTGTTGATTGTGGCGACCACACTGCTCGATGAAATCAGCCGCAAGGCACCGCCATATTCTTCTTCCATGAAATAAATTCCATTGTCAGGAAGTCCTTTAGGCTTATTAAAAATGGTGAGGCTATTGCCATTGTAGCGACACAATCCGTTTTCTGTAGTAATCCAGATATAACCCCGGCTATCCTGTATCACATTATAACATTCGTGCGATGGCAGGTTGATCTGGTCGCTGATGTTTTTAAAAATGAGCTGTTGCCCAAAAGCAGGGAATGCAAAGCAGGCCAATATCAAAAGCGGTATACGACAGGAAGACTGTATGCTGGGAAAAAAATTCATCTTACAATATTAATGTTTTTACACTGCCCGGATGTAAAGAAAAGCTGTAAAAGTCCCGATGGCAAAACGGGTTTGGGATTCAAAAGGCAACGGGCGATTATTTAATATCGAAAACCACGACCTGAAGGCCGTGGTTTCCGTTCCCAAAAAACTACTACATAAAAAAAACCTAATCTTTAACTATTTTATAAGTATTGTATTCGTTATCCATATAAATTTTCACAAAATAAATACCACCGGCGAGATCATGTATATCGATTTGTGCCTGATCTGAATGCGTTAAAAATACTTTAACCTGTTGTCCCAAACGATTGATTATTTCAATCTTTTCAAATGCCTGTCGTGCAGTTATATTCACGGTGCCACTGGTTGGATTCGGATATATTGTTATTCCTTTTAAACTAAAATCCGCATCGTCCAAAATATTTGAACACGATATAGAACGCGTCCTGTTTTGATTTTGGCTGGTACAGGTATTAAAGGCATGGATAAAATAGCGGATGATACCGGAATTTGAGCCCGAATTCCAAACCAGTGGTGATATTCCCGAAGCCAAAAATACATTGCCGGCTTCGTTGGTTATCGTAATAAAATCCGTTAAACTGGTAAAACGATATTGCTTGTTTGGGAGAATAGCAACTTTTGAAAATTCACCCGCATAAGCGTCGGTTGCGATAGTTTCATTACTTCCGGTACACATAGGCGTAAAAGTGGCTTCCGGGTATAATCCATACGTAGCCGAATTACAGCCAAAAAAGGCATTTGTAGTCAATGATCCGCCCGAAACCCATGCGCTCGCCGAGGTTCCGCAATTCGCCCTGACCCAATAATAGTAAGTGGTGTTTGCCAAAAGATTGTATAAAAATACCTCGGTTTCCGTGATGTTGCCCGAGGGAGTCGTGCCCGTATTTGGCGCGGCGCTTGAAGCTCCGAAATAGATATCGTAACTGGCGCCTGTCGAGGCAGATGATGTATAACTTACCAGACATGAATTTGAGGTGATATTAGACGTGTGCAGGTTCGCCGGCAATCCACAGTTGCTGTCGGAAGCACAGGCAATAAAACGGGTTCTGTTGGTGTCCTGGCTGCCGCACGCGGAATTGGTATGCAGATAATACCGGATGTTTCCGGAGTTCGCAGCCGAGTTCCAAACCAATGGCGTAATTCCGTTGGCGAGTAAAGCGGTGCCGTCTTCATTGGTTATTGTAATAAAGTCGGTCGCAACAGAACTCGAAAAAGTGTATTGTTTATTGGTCATAATGGTTATAACGGAATATTCTCCTGCATAAGCATTGGCAGCAATCGATTCGGGTGAACCCGAACAAGTAGGCTCATACGCCCAAGAAGGGAATTGGCCGTAAACTGCCGTATTGCAAAAATTGCTGTTTGGCATAATAAAGCTGCCGCCTGCAACCCATTCGCTCTGCGAAGAGCCGCAATTTGCCCGTACCCAGAAGTAATAAGTAGTATTGCTTACTAAGGCGTTTAAAGTAGCAGTAGTTGTTAGTGTACTTCCCGAAGGTGTTGAGCCGCTGTTTGGAGCAGTTGCTGCTGTGCCATATAAATACTGATAGCCGCTCGAAGGTACAGGGTTGGGCGGCGACCAATTCAAAACGGCGCTGTTTATAGCGGGTGTAACGGTCAATGCAGACGGAATATTACAAGTTGCTGCGGCTGCCTGGCAAATGATTGCTTTTGTCCTGCTTACGTTTTGTGAGCCGCAGGCAGCATTTAAATGGAGATAAAATCGCATGGTGCCGCTATTCGTTCCCGAAGACCAGACCAGCGGTGTAATGCCGGTGACATAGATAACTGAGGCATCTGCATTGGAAATCGTGATATAGTCGCTTGAGACAGAACTGGCAAACGTATATTGCTTGTTGGGCGAAATCGCAACATTGGCATATTCACCTGCATAGCCGTCGGTAACTATGTTTTCTGTAATTCCAGAACAAGCAGGAACAAACGTTGCGTCGGGGTATAAACCGTATACTGCCGTCACACACCCTGAGCCAACAGTAGTAAAGCTGTTGCCGAAAACCCAACTGCTCTGGCTGGAGCCACAATTCGCCCGCACCCAAAAGTAATAAGTAGTATTGCCTACTAAGCCGTTTAAAGTAGCAGTAGTTGCTGGTGTGCTTCCCGAGGGTGTTGAGCCGCTGTTTGGAGCAGTTGCTGCCGTGCCGTAATAATACTGATAGCCGCTTGAAGGCACAGGGCTGGGTGGTAACCAATTCAAAACGGCGCTGTTTGTAGCGGGTATAGCAGTCAATGCAGACGGATTATTACAAATTGCTGCCGGTGCCTGGCAAATGATTGTTTTTGTCCTGTTTGCCGAATTTGAGCCACAGGCGGCATTGGAATGGAGGTAAAATCGCATGGTGCCGCTATTCGTTCCCGAAGACCAGACCAACGGTGTAAAGCCGGTGACATAGATAACTGAGGCATCTGCATTGGAAATCGTGATATAGTCGCTTGAGACAGAACTGGCAAACGTATATTGCCTGTTGGGCGAAATCGCAACATTGGTATATCCACCTGCATAGGCGTCGGTAACTATGTTTTCTGTAATCCCAAAACAGGCTGGGACAAATGTTGTGGCGGGATACAACCCATATACTGCCGTCACACACCCTGAAGCGGCAGCGCCAACAGTAGTAAAGCTGTTGCCGAAAACCCAGCTGCTCTGGCTGGATCCGCAATTAGAGCGGATCCAGATGTAGTATGTCGTGTTGGCATTCAGCCCTGTTAAATTCAAAGTGGTTGACGCATTGCTTCCTGATGGCGGAGTGCCATTGGTTGGCGCTGTATTGGTTGTAGAGTAATAGTACTGATAGCCATTTCCGGGAGTAGGGTTTGCCGGCGTCCAATTGATGACGGCAGACGAATTGGTGATCGAAGGGATGTTCAGCGACGATGGTGCAGCGCATGTGGAGGCATCCTGGCAGATAATTGATTTTGTCCGGCCAGTGCCCTGGTTTCCACAAGTGGAACTGGTATGCAGGGCAAAACGGACTAATGCCGTATTTGCACCCGACGACCAAACCAAAGGGGTTATTCCGCTGGCATACACACAGGCTACAGTATCATCATAGATAGTAATAAAATCGGTAGGGACAGAACTGATGAACGTATAGGTTTTGTTAGGCAATATATTTACTTTGCCGTACTCGCCGGCCCAGGTATTGGTTGAAATAATCTCTGCATTTCCAAAACATCCGGGTGTGTAGACCGTTGTCGGATTTTGGCCAAATGTAGTTATAGTACACCCTGTGGGAGTGGATACTGGCGTACTAAAGCTTCCGCCATATGCCCAATTGCTCAGGTCCAGCCCGCAATTGGAACGTACCCAGTAATAATAAGTAGTATTTGGCGTCAGCCCGGTAACCGCCGCGTCGTTATAATTAGACGAAACACCCGTCGGCGTGGCATTTATATTTGGCGGCACATTGGATGTGCTCACATAATAGACGGGTTGAACGCCCGTAAACGTCCAATGTATAACTGCACTGGTACTGGATATGGCCGAAGTGTAGAAATTTGAAGGAGGCACGCAATCCGACGGGATCAATTGGGCGGTAATGTAGCGGCTGCGTGCAGTTTGTTGTGTCCCGCAAGAAGAATTCGTATTGACATAATATCGTACAACACCTTCATCGATCGAATTGAAGGTTAGTGGCGAGGGGCCATGGGCCAGGACAGTGCTTGGGTCGGCACCGGTAATCGTAATATAATCCGTAGTCACAGAAGTTGAAAAAATATATTGCCTGTCCGGAATCACATTTACGTTTGAATATTGTCCGGCGTAGGCCGATGTGGATACCGTTTCAGGCGATTGGGTATATTGTGGCGTAAAGGTTGCAGCCGGCGATAAGCCATAAGGCGCGTTTGGGCAGCCTGAGCCTGGTGTCAGCGTAGTAAATGTAAATGGGCCGAACCATTGCGTCGTTGTTGATGCGCACGAGGAACGGAGCCATACGTCAACCGTCGCATTTGAAAGAATGTTGGTGAAAGTAACGCTATTGCTAGTGGTGCTTCCATCAGGCGGAGTGCTTGGGCCGGGGCCGGAACCTGAAGTGTGATAATATTCGTAACCATAATAAGGCGCCGGGCTCGGAAGTGTCCAGCTTATTGTCGCTCCGTTCGGGCTCACCGATGTAATTATAGGATTGATGGGATTGTTGCACTGGGCACTGATTATTGATGAGAAGAATAAAACCGTCAGCAGCGAAAAACATATTTTCAGCTTGAGCCTTGATGTTAGCTCCAATAAATGCAATTTTGGGTAACCGTTTGTCATATCATTATTTTTTAAAAATTATACGGGAGAAACCACGGTTTGCAAAAAAAGCAAACCAGATCCGGTTTTTTCTAAAGGATTTGACAAATGTATTTTATGGACAAAAAACAGTCCCTACCATACGCTACGTTTTTATCCCAAAAAATGGGGTAATTCTTAATGCCGCGTTTTTGTAGTACAAATATGTAATCGCCGTCAGTATGCGGAATTGTCTTATGGTATTGATTTAAAGCAGTCTGTCTTGATATGCCTTTGAATATTATCGAGGGTTGACACATTTTTCAAAATATAAAGCTAAGTACACGCTATAATGTAAGCGCCGAGGCATCTGAACGATATTGGCGGTATCCAGACGGCTCCGAGGTCAGTTGCTGATATTGGAGACAGCAGCGGAAATACCCAAGTGCCAAGTGATATGAATCCAATCGGTGTAGTAATTGGCGGTGGCCATTGCCGCCGCATCAGTAATTTATCCAACTTCGAAAATTTAGAAGCCATGAATATTTTACAGAGAGCGGCGGCTCCAACCCCTTGTTTCTTTAAAAAACTCAGATTGCTCGGCTTGATCCTAACCACTGCGAGCGGCGTGTTGATCGGCGGTGATATGGCTGCGGGAACATTCTTTGAAATCGTCAAACACGTTGCAAGTGCGGGCGCTGTCCTGATGGCGGTTAGTCAGGTCACGGTTGACGAGGAAGCTTTAGGCTTGAAACTGCATAAAAAATCCGATGGATAATTCAGTTTCTTTAAAAATCGGAACCGCGTCGGGAACATTGTTGAGCGTCATGCCGAACATCCTTTCCGAAGACATAGCCAAAACCGTACTGTTGGCTATCGTTGGCGCGGTGTCAAGCTTTATCATTACTCTTATACTGAAATCGTTGACAAAATCAAGGAAGAAGTAAGTTTTCGGGAAAGTCATTTTGAAAAGCCTGGTCTTAGAAGATCAGGCTTTCTTGTTTTATCATACTTCTTCGACAATGACGTTTCAAAACATCCTTATCATTTTCTAAATAAGCCCGAAGTCTCATATCTAAAACGTTATCAAATGTTTATCGCCTGAATCGTCCCATTATATCTGTAAAAAAAGCCGCGGTTGTAACCGCGGTTTTTGCCTGCCTTTTAAGAAGCCGGCTTAATTCTTTACAATTTTACATTGGTGTATGGCCTGCCCGCTTGCATCCCTGAATATAACCAAATAAAATCCGGATGGCTGGTTGGAAAGATCAAAAGAATTTACACCCTGTTCGTCGGCAAGTATTTGGCCTGTTATATTGTACACCTGGATATGTGCCTGCTTTGAAAAATAAATTACATTATTGGTCGGATTGGGATAAACGATAAACGTGTCATAGGAAGCTTCGCCTAGTCCTAACGCACAACCTTCGCTAAAGCTGACGCCTGGGTCAAAAACAAAATTGGCGTCGTTCCAATTATCGGTGCTGAATACCGCGTTATCGACCTTAATACATGTTAGTGCCGGATTGTTGTTTGCCACTATTGCGAATACATTAATATTGTGGCCGTTCGCCAGGTTCAGGCTTACCAATTGATTGTTCTCGCAAGACAATATCAAACAATGGGTATTGCTTAGGTCTAAGGCCGTGAGCTGGTTTCCGCTGCATGTGAGTTGGATTAGAATTGGTGTGCCGGAAAAGTCTAACGCTGTAATTTGGTTATGACTGCAGTTAAACTGTAACAACGCGGCCGTACTACTTAAATCTATGGCGGGCAAATGGTTATACGAACAGGAAAGATACTTAAGGTTGCTGTTATTGCTCACGTTGATCGTTGACAAATTGTTATAATCGCAGAAAAAAGATACTAAAGCCACGTTGAAGCTGACATTTAATGAACTGAGGTTGTTAAAGCTGCAATCGTAGCTCAACAGCGCCGTATTGGAATTGACGTTTTGGGAATTTAAGTTGTTGTAGCTGCAGTTCAATAGCGTCAGCGCCACATTGGAACTTAGATTGAGCGCAGTCAGGTCGTTGTGGCTGCAATTCAGCTCCAACAACCCCAGGTTGTTGTTCACGTCTAAATAGCTGATGCTGTTTTCACTGCAATCCAGTTGCGTTAACGCCGTGTTGTTGCTTACCAGCAAATAAGGCAGTTGGTTGTTGGAACAATTTAATGTGGCAAGATTGCTGTTGTCTATGACATTTAATGTGGGCAACGCGTTAAAGCTGCAATTCAAACCGGCCAATAGCAAGTTGGTATTTACGTCCAGCGAGGTGATTTGATTGTGGCTGCAATCCAGCGTGTTCAATGCGGTGCAGCCCTCTAAATTCAATGCTGTAAGCATGTTGTTATTGCAGGTCAGGCTGGTAAGCGCGCTGCAGTTGCGTACATCCAGGGAATTGATGTTCTTATGGTTTACATCGAGGCCGGTTAATGCTGTGCAGCCCTTCAAATTCAGGGAAAGGCCGACGAAGCTGTTGGTGTTTATTGTAGTTAATGAAGTACAGCCGCTTGCGTTTAAGGAGGCAAACATGATATTGTCACAGCTGATATTAGTTAACGCCTCAAAATTGGAAACGTCTAAAGTAGTGAGGGCCCAATTGTTGTCATTACATGAAAGGGACGCAATGTTTTTAAACGCCATGATTCCTGTCATATCTGAAATATTGGCGCTGTCAACATTGATGGCGCCCGTATAGGCTTCTGCTTCCGTACATTCAATCTCGGCGTTTCCGTTGGTGTTAATGGCGCTATTTTGCAGGAGTTTACTTTTAAAGTTCGCATCCGGAATTGTTACGACACAGGGTCCGGCCGGCGTGCAGTCGGTACTGAAATTTGCCCATTCGTCAAATTGGTAATAGCCACCCGTTTGGGTCCACAAATATTCAGAAACGCTTATGTTGTTTACCTTTATACAGGTCAGGTCTGGAAAACCTGAGGCAATGATCTGCACAAAACTTTGCGGATTCCCGTTAGCGAGGTTCAATGACGTCAGGGGATTTCCCGTGACAAAAAAATACTGCAATGAATGGCAACTGCTTACATCTATGGCAGTTAACTGGTTGCTTTGGACTTGAAAAAGCGTCATTGCGTAGTGGGAACCCATGGTTAAGGTAGTCAGCATCGGGTTTTGGTATACCTGCAGTTCTTTCAGGGCCGTACAGCCATTAATATTGACACTCGTGATAATGGCGTTGTTTGAACAGTGGATTACTTTGAGTGCCGGGCATCCGCTAAAGTCTGCCGAAGTCAATGTCGGGCAACTGATATCCACTTCCTCCAGGGAAGGATTGACGAGGTTCAGCGTCGTAAATAAATTATTGTAGTTCGCCGTCAGCTTTTTTAACGACAGGCAGCCCGTAATATTTAGGGACGTTAACGGATTATCGGAAATGTAAAGCGTTTGTATACTCTGGAAAGCTTCAATCCCTGTCAAGTCTGTGATATTTAATCCCTGTAGGAAAAATGCATGGTTGTAAATGTCCGATGTATACGATGCGGCCTCACTGTATTGGATCTCACCATCAAAATTGCTATCCAGGTAAATATCCGTCCCGCCAACCATCGGGTTTGTGTTGTAATGGTGGTTGACCAGGAAGTTTTTAAAAATTGGATCGGGGATATTCACATTTTGGGCGTTTACGAAGCACGCCACGAGGAGCGTTAAAAGTCCGGAAAGTAAAATTTTCATCATATTTGCCTTTATTAGTTGTTTAACAGTATTTTAGTCTTGATAAATGTAATACAATTCTTTATAATAACTAGCTGTCGATTATTATTCAATTCTCCGGGGTTATTATAGTACTGCGCCGGATTATTTTAGAAATGATGGCCCGGATGTGAAGAGCTGCTAATTTCCCTGTGGCAGTATATTGAGATTGGCGGGCAATCTGTCCCGTTGCCGAGGGTTATAGGAGGTAACGGACTAGCGATGCAAACTCCACCCGATTCGAATACACCGGAGTTAAAGTCCGGTGGATAATACGGTTTCTTTAAAAATCGGAACCGCGTCGGGAACACTGTTAAGCGTCATACCGAACATCTTTTCCGAAGATATAGTCAAAACCGCACTGTTGGCTATTATTGGTGCGGTTTCAAGCTTTGTCATTACACTAATTCTCAAATCACTTACTAAATCAAAAAAGAAGTAAGTTTTAGGAAGTGTATTATGAAAAGCCTGGTCTTTGAGATCAGGCTTTTTCCTTTTAAATGTAAGTCCAAATTTAGTACCTTTATGTCTCTCACATTACAAACCCTAAATAGTAATTTATGTATGAAGATGAATTGGCAGAGATTGAAGAAAAAACGGCTGCCTTCGAACAACAATTAGAAGCGAATGGATTCGATTCTACTGACATTAATAATTTTGATGACGATTTCTATAAATTAGTTGATCAATACTACGAATTGGAAGATGGAATCGAAGACTTTGGAAATCAAGGTATGAAGTCGACCTATAAACAATTGGGAAAACGTCTGCGTGAAATTGTCACTGAAACAGAAATTTACGACGATGGCCATTACGGTGGTTTGTTCCGAGGAGACCAAACATACAGCAGTACAAAAGAACAGATGTACGATATGATGTTCCCCAATCGTGAACCCGGAGAGGAAGATGATGAAACTTTCAGCGATGATTTCTTTGACAGAGATTAATAAAAAGCCTCAGTAATTGAGGCTTTTATTTTCTACATCATCAACTGGTTCAGCATCACTTCTTCCACTACTACTTCTGAATATTGCTATACAATCCGTGATATTTTGCGCAATCAAGGGCTTTTGTCCTGCTGTCGAACACACCGAAATAAACCCGGGATGATTTTGATTTCCAAATGTCAGTCTGATAAAGAATAAATAGTTTCATGGCTTATAATTTTTTGTTAGAAATTTTTGCAATAATTTGAAAGGATGGTTTTTCTTAGCTCATTAATCAGCTTTAAATTTTTTTGAAAGGCAAACTCCTTTTGCTCGAGTAATTTTAATACCTTGATATTTTTCTTGTGCTCTTCGTGTTCCAAAAGCATTTGTGAAGTTCGCTTTGCATAATCAGTCCTAAATCATCAGTCCTTAAAAATGGAATGACGGAACCAACTAAAAACTGGTGCCAAAAATTCGACTTCCATAAACTGAATGCCAACCAGTAAAAGGAATCTTTCTCAATATTGTCGGGTGTGTTTTAACGATGGAATTTTGCATGGCTTGAAGTGTTAAGTTAAACATCTGTATATCTTTTTTTTAACACTTTTTTTTCAAAAGAAAAAAAGAAAGTCACTTCAGGAGCGGCGCTATCATATAAGGGCGGTTTTTTTTAGAAAAATACTATCCGGATTTTAACCGAGAATTTTCAATCACTATGGTTGTGATTATAAGAAAAGATTTGAAGTAGACAATATAAAGGTGGAGATTTTTGTAAAAACCCGAAGGGCTTAAACCGACTGTTATGAGGGCGCTGCTCAATTTTATTTTCTTTTATTTATTTTTTGGAATGGTATTTTCGCCTTATAAAATGCGACCGGTTTACCATAAAACAAAAAGCCGATTCAAATGAATCGGATCGTTGTGAATTGTGAATCAAGTATAAGGGAAAGGTTATTAATTTTTAAAAAGAGATTTGAAATCTATTTCAATTACATTAGAATTGATTAAGCTGAATACTGTTTCATTAACTTGATTTTGGCCGATTATCCTGATAGCCTCAGGATGGTTTTCCGAGCTTCCAAATGACGATATTGAATTAGGTACTCGAATCCATCGGACAAAATCTTTGGATAGATAGTTACTTGTATACGGGTAACCGTATGCAGAATTTACATACCCAATTACAAATTTACTGCAGGATATTAGCCTTTCAGGTAACGCAAATTTGGAATTTGACGAATCTTTCCAAGAGGATCCGCAGTCGTCGGAAATAAAAGATGATCTACTATGGACAAAATTATCAGATCTTGTCTTGTCGTCTTTGAAAAGGGTCCTATCTAATGAGTAAGTAGATAAAAAAATGTTGTTATTAAGCGTAGTAAGATTCGTTGCTAGCGAATATTGGCTTGAACTATTCAAACCTGTTTCTTCCCAATTAATACCAAGGTCGTCTGAGACCATAAGGTGGGAAACACTATTCGGAAAGACACTATATTTTTCTGAAGTACTTTCAGTATAAATTAGAAAAAGATTTCCACAATCGGAATTTTGGATTTGAAACGATCCAAAATTTGTCCCAGATATTGGCGATTTTAGAGCTAAACTGGTTCGCCAACTTTTTAAATTAAAATCGAACCTGTAAAGCGATGCTGCCCCTCTCCAATTATTTAAAAACAAAAACAAATATTTAGCGCTCGATTTTTTATTTATATGGAAAAACCAATTGACACCGGGATTGCTAGTGTATTGTTCGATGTACTCCGGCGCAATTCCATTTGGTTGGATATTTTGCCAGTTTTCACCAAAATCCATCGAGAAATATATCTTTTGATTTTCGATATATAAAAAATTATTTCCATTAATTTCGTAAAGATTACCGGGCCTAGCGTAATTAGTTATTGGAATTAAATTTTTTGACCAACTCTTATTATCATTACTTGTAATCAAAATCGGGAGGCTGTGATTTTGCTTATTCCATCCTGATTCTTCGCCAACGAACTTGTATCGCATATTACCTGAAATAACAAATTTGCTTTTTAAATTAGAGGCAATACAATCGAAGCTGCTAATATAAATTGACGGCAATTTACCGCCGAGATAGGATGATTTCAAATCATCCGTTTGAAATACGTATAGAGAATCCTTAATTGTAAATATTACATTTGCCCTCGGCTCATAACCCAAAATATTTTCTCCATCATTGCCCAATGATTGAGAATTGCAGACTGATACAATACTAAAATATATAATTATGCTTAAATAAGGCATTGAATGATTTGCAATTAATTATGGGATTTTCGTGATTTCATTCTTATGGCACCAAGCATGATTATCAGTTTTCCAAGTATCAGTAGCGGAGTACTTGTAATCAAAAATTATTCGGCCAGATTCTGTATTAACTGTCAATTTTTCATCGCGCGCAATCCATCTTTCATCGTAAATTAAATTGCCGCGTGAATTATCTGGTTTTTCTTCCCAAACCTTAATTATTGCAGGCGCGCTAAGGCTCCCAATGATAAAACCGGTTTCGGAAGTGTTCGTTTTAGTGAAATTTCTTTCACTCGTAACATTATTGAAAGATGAAGTTATAGCAAAAATGAGCAATAGAATGATTAAGTTCTTTTTCATAGCCATAAGATTTAAATTAATAATGAATAAAAATACAAAAAAAATATAACACTCTTATTTTTAGATGTTTAAAAATAGATTAATTGAAGATGAAATGTTATTACAGATTTTAAGAACATCTTAAAGCTAAAGTATGACGTATGCTTCCGGTTATAGAAGAAGCTTGTGGGGCAATCTAACACCCCGAAGCACCGCAGGGAAATAAATGGAGCCTGCGGAATTTATTTTCTGAGGAGCGCCCGGTGGTGTTGCGGCAATTGACCCGCCACCGCAGGACGGGAACGAAACGTAGCTTGCGGAGTGGAGAGCAGGACTGCGAGCGTGAAACGGCAGGGAAAAAATGGACGGCTGACCGCCTTTTGCGGGCTAACCTTGATTCAGGACGCGCTGCCCTCCGTTTTTGACGGATGATGACAGTGCCGATAGAGGCGACCGCTAAGAAGAGAAAGACTATTGCTGGATTCATGGTTTGTTTTTTGGACCATGATTAGTGAGGTAAATGTATTGGGGAGAATCAAAAGTACGGTTTTATTGGAAATTTTGTTAATTCTATGGTGCTAATTTATACGTCAATTTCTCAGAGTGATAGGTACAGTACGGATTTCAGATCCGCGCTATCTGGCTTATCCCGCGTGCTTTGATTTAAATGACGCAATACATTGTAGAAGTAAAAAAGTAACCGAGATTTAAGATAACTTTAAACCTATTCTCCACCCCATAACCTAGCTTTGCAAAAAAAATCATGAAACATAAACTGATTACAGTGATGTTGGCCATGGCCCTGTTGGCAAATCCATACCAATCTTTTGCCTGGGGGCATAAAGGCCATGCAATTGTTGCCGAAGTGGCCTTTCAATATATCGACGCTGCCACTAAGGCAAATGTCATGAAGCTGCTCGACGGGATGTCTATTGAAGATGCGGCCAACTGGATGGATGCCATTAAGAGCGACCAGGCCAATGACTATATGAAACCTTACCACTATATAGATATTGAAAAAGGCGGAAAAGAAATGCCTGCCGGAGACAATATCGTAACCACCTTGCAAAAAACGCTGAAAGACCTTGATAACATAAATACGCTTCCTAAAGAAGAAGTAAAATTAAGGCTGTTGTTCCTGATGCACCTCATTGGGGATTTGCACCAGCCGTTGCATGTTGGCTATCCCGGTGATAAGGGCGGCAATATGGTGCAATTGTCTTTTTTGGGGAGAGGTTCAAACCTTCATGCGGTCTGGGATACTGAAATCATAGAATACAAAGGCATCAATATAGCCTCTGTTTTGAAAACCAATAGGTACACTCCCGCGCAATTGGCAACAGTAAAGAAAATTGATGTCATTGCATGGGCTGCCCAAAGCCGAAGCCACCTGAAAGACGTCTACAAGCTTCCTTCCGCTAAAATATATGACCAGTATGTGGATGCAAATGCGCCTGTCATTGAAGCGCAACTATTGGATGCAGGCATTCGCCTTGCAGCTGTATTGGATCATTATTTTAAGGATTATGGGGTGAAGGCATAAACAAACCTAAGTACGGACACTACCAATATTGCAATTAAGCCTCGGCAAAAAGTATGTTTTTGCCGAGGCTTAATTTTATTAGTGTTTTTCGAATACCCAAATCCAATATCCCTCGCTTGCGCGGGTATCCCGCTCGTGCTCAATATGATATTAAAAAATTGATGTTTTTTCTAGATACTAAAAATTTTAAAGCCAGAATGCCTCCAAAAATCGACGAAGGAACGCCCGCATTAGCATTGGGATTCAGAAATCCCTATTTGGGAATTTCCAAAAACTTGAATAATAGATTGGAAATATTTTTGAAATGATTCGACTTATTGACAGTAAAGTATTTCATTTTCAATAAGTCGTCTTCAATTTCTTTTAATCTTTGTACATCTCCTTCAGTAAAATAATGGAGTGTCGTTAAAATTTGAGGTTCTTGATGCGGCTTTTCTTTTGCTTTGCTTTTTTTGCTTTGCCGCACTTGCGGCACACGTTGCACACTTCTGAAAACAGCATTTTCATCACTGGAAGAAACAATTTTAAAATCGGTTTTCAAATTTTCAGTTGCCATATATTAAGCTTTTAAATTATCCACAACATTGTTATTACGCTGGGACATGATATCATAAATCCCATCTGCCACGCCTTCTAAAATGGCGACTTCATATTTAGAGCCAAATGCTTTCTTCTTAGAAGAATCTATACAGATGAAACCATGGCAGTCAAATTTAGTAGGATTTTTTTCATTATAAACAGGAACTATTGGCATCACTAATTCGCTATTATATGGAAGTACGCCATCAGCATAACATTCTTTACTAGTATTTGAGTAATTTTTTGTGTCGTTGACTTCATTATTTAGATAGAATTTATCCTTTGAATTGATGACGACTTTATTTAACGCATAACTGAAGGCTGTATTGCCAATTAACGTATGTTTAATATTTTCATATTGCACAGTACTTCTTCCTTTGTTTTTTACATCCCTAGTCAGATTACTAAGGACCGTATGTTCGGTAACTGTTTTGGCATGCATAGGAATCTTAATTGATACTGAACATTCGCCTTTTATGATTAATTCAAAAATCCTTTGCAAATCATTACAAAAAGTAATCATAATAATCATAAATTCCTTATCATCGTACACGCCAAGCTTTCTGTAAGAATGTGCCAAAGCAAAGCTGTCTTTTAAAATAATAATGGCCTCCCCATAAACAGAATTTTTAGACACATCATGGTAATATTCTAAAAATTTTGCACTAAATAATAGTGTTACTCTAAAGGTATATAAAATAAGAAGGCACAATAACGCATACGAAACAGATTCTTTCCACTCAATATTAAATGCGTCTTTTCCAAATTTTATAAAGGTATAAATACCGCCAAAGCTACCAGTCACGAGCCATTTCCAAACTGGCCACCTAAACGCTTCGCGCATACTTGTTAATAACTTCTTTAATAATACTTTAAATTTAAATTCCATAAAAGCTGATAGTTGAATTTTAGTAGCACATTTTTAAAACTAGTTTTAAGTATCTGCATCACATCATTTCACCTTTAAAAAATTTTATGCTTTTTAAAACCGGGATTTGCTTGTGGCTTTCTTTTACTGTTTTAATATGACCGCTACTAACACGGCAACTGGTTACTTTCATTATAGAATGGTTATGGTTATTCCATCACAATTAACTGAAAAAGATTCACTCGGTGATAAAAAAGCACCCATAATCGATGATAAGCCAAAAAAATCTATTAATTACATAGAATGGGCATTGTTACTAATTTAAGGTTAGGTAATTTGGCTTTATAGTTGGCTGACAGTTCCATGCGACCTTAAAAACACAAATTTTATCTCGTACACTAACCCGCATAAGTTTGTTCACAAGCCACCTGTTGCGCTACTGTCTCGCTAATGCAACGGTTCATGGTAATTTTAAATCTGATTCTTAAATAAAAACTAAGGGCTTAGAGGCATTTTTTTAAAACAAAATCCGCTGCAAAAATTTACATTTGTAAAAAAACCATGAGAAAGATAATACTGCTGGTCATATTTTTTACTGCCTTGCATTCAAACGGGCAGTGCTGGCAGGTTATTGATGCCGGTGGCTATCATACCGCAGGCATTAAAATCGATGGCACCTTGTGGAGTTGGGGCTATGGTGGTCAGGGCCAATTGGGTGATGGCACAAATACAAATAAAAGTATCCCGGCACAAGTAGGCACCGATACAAATTGGGCATCATTGAGCGCCGGGAACGCATATACGGTTGCGATTAAATCCGATGGCACCTTGTGGAGTTGGGGTCAAAACGACTCTGGGCAGTTGGGTATTGGCTCGACTGTCAATAAAAATGTGCCTACACAGGTGGGAACAGCCAACAATTGGGTTTCAGTGGCCGCAGGCTATCACCATACTTTAGCCAAAAAATCTGATGGGACACTCTGGTCCTGGGGTTCAAATGAATACGGCGGATTGGGATTGGGGAATTACAATGATAAGACTGTGCCGACAAAGATCGGCAACGCCACAGACTGGCAAACGTTCAGTTGCGGCCTCGCGCATTCCGTGGCGCTTAAAAACGATGGGACACTGTGGACTTGGGGATGGAATAATAATGGCCAATCTGGTAATGGAAGTACAGTCCAAACGAATTCCCCGGTACAAATCGGAACTGATACCTGGCAATCTGTCGCGACTTCAAATATGCATACGCTTGCGGTGAAATCTGATGGCACATTATGGGCTTTCGGCCACAATTTTTATGGCGAGTTGGGCATTGGCACTACTGGCGATCATTCTACCCCAACGCAGGTGGGAACGGATGCGACGTGGCAAACGGTAACGTGTGATGGCGCTTTCTCTAAAGGGATTAAGCAAAATGGAAGCCTTTGGGCTTGGGGCAGCAATGGGCCGCGGATTTTTGGTGACACGATAATCGTAGGATCATTGGTACCGCTCCAGATCGGCACAGCACAGTGGCAATTTGTTGTCGTCGGCGCAAGCTTCAGCCTGAATGTGAAATCAGATGGCACTTTATGGGCCTGCGGGCAAAATGCCCAGGGGCAATTGGGGGATGGCTCGACCAACGACCGTTACCTTTTGACGCAAATTGCTTGTCCGGGAGACTTGGGGATACATCATAGCACCGAAACAGAACTCACGCTGTTTCCAAATCCTGCATCTGATGTATTACACCTCCAAAATGTTGAAGCTATCCCTCTTGATCATTATTGTATTGTTGATTTAACGGGTAAAATAATTTTGCAATCGTTTGAAACCCCGGAAACAATCAACATCCGGCAACTGCAGGCAGGCATTTACATATTGAAATTAAAAGGCCGTGATACGGTCCACGAGTTGAAATTCATAAAGTACTAGCAAACACGCCGGCAATCAAACCAAGTTTGAAAATGCAACATTATTTTCAGTAAGTTTGTTTTTGTTTCGCCAAAGAACTGCTGCATAGGTGCATGCTAACCGGGCATTTCTGCAGGAAACGGACAGGAATAAAATTTAACTTTGACACAATCATGATGATTAAATCATAATGAATAACATCACTTATCACAAAGCAACGGTCAACGACACTTCAATATTGGTTGAGAACAGGATTTTGTTCGCCATTGAATTATCGGGCGGGCAAAACCAGGAAACTATTAAAACGCTCACCAAACAGATGACTGCCTATTTTTCAAAAGCGACAGCCGACGATAGCTGCATTTCGATCATTGCAAAATACGATGGAATAGTCGCAGGGATTGGTTCTGTCCACATTCGGGAAATGCCCGGGAATTTTAAAAACCCAACAGGCAAATGGGGCTACATCATGAATATGTACACTGTTCCCAACTTCAGGAGGAAAGGAATCTGCAAAGGCATTTTGGATTTATTGGTCGAAGAAGGAAAGAAAAGCGGTATCACGGCATTTGAATTGCATGCAACAAATGAGGGTGAATTCGTTTACAGGCAAAATGGATTTGAAATCCATAATGAACCCACTTACAGGAAATTTACAACGAAACAAACCTGAACGGACCCCTAGACAATTAGGCGAATTTCGGGCAAAAAAAAAGCCCTGTTGCGAAGCAACTCAACTACACTGATATTTGAACTGGTTAGAAGTCTTGTTTTATTTTTTTTGGCTTTCCAAAAAAATCAGGAAAACTTACCCAAAAATTATGCTTTGAATAATAAGAGTAGGGCTTTTTCGGAATATCTTTCGGTATAATTCCGGCCTCATATAATTCCGTAAAATGTTGTTGTGTGGTTATCTTTAAAGGTTTTAAAAATGTTTTTGCATCATCATAACTTTTGTATTTCATATCTTGATTTGCAATCCTGCCGGTGCCTAAAAATTCACCCCACGTTTTAAATTCTATATATGCCCTATTCGGACATGTCGGCAGCGTATCTGGCCGCTCTGGTGTTTTTCTCCAGGCAAAGAACTCGAGTTGTGTTTTTATGCCGACGGACTGAACATATTTTTGTGCTTGCTCGTAAGTCATTTTTGGCTTTTTCTGCTGCCCCTTATTGCCAGTTCCCAACCAGTCGCCCAGATCAACCCATCCTGTGTATTTGTAAGTGTCTTCGGGAGTTGGCGGTATTGTTCTCGGGCGTTTTCCACTTCGTTGCCATGCCCAATATTCATCACGGTTTTTCAAGCCCAATCGTCTCATATATGCCCGCGCTTTCTCGAAAGAAAGGTATTTGAAACCAAGCCAGTCCTGCCAGTTAATCCAACCCTTATTTTTATATGTGCCATTCGGAAATGAAGGAATATAGGTTGGGCGCTTACCTGAATGGATCCATTCGGTCCATTCACGTTTGCGGTAAAATCCTAATCGATGGACAAACAGCCTGGCTTGTGGAAATGGCAAATGTTTTGGCAATAATTCGGCGGGGATATTTTCCCAAATCCCAACTTTATTGGTTAAAAAATCAAGATAAGACATGTTCCTGTACCGGCAGGTTTGCGCCAGGCTCAGCATTTCTAAAAATGGCCGTAATCCTCTTTCCCCAATCTGTCCGTTTATACCGCGCCTGTACGTCGCAAATGCTTTTACGGCAGCTTCAGCATTGTTGTTATTCCAGGGCACATCATCATGCTGCAGGAATAGCCATAGTTCTTCCCAATGCTTTTTAAGACGTTTCGTATATTTTATAGTGAGTTCACTTTTGTGCTCAGTCAATAGATATTTCTTGTAGAATACTTCGGTCTCATTTATGTGCTTTTGAAAATGTTTCGCCTTCAGTCCATACTTATCTACGGTTGCAATGACGCCTACCAATAATTTGCTGAAACTTTCCATCAGGGATTTGTATTCCTCGTCAAAGGGATTTTTATGCAAATCATCATTAAGATCCCGAATCAGGTGTATCAGGCACTTTTGTCTTTTTATTTTAAGTGCTTCATACCCGGCATAGAAATCAGTAACGATAATGCCCTTATATCCTTTAAGCCATTCTTTAAGAAAATCAGATTCCCGGTTATAAGTAAAATGATAAAATACCGTATGAGGTGTCGCAAATACCCATACATAACCCCTGTCTTTAAATAGTTTTACTGTCGTTTCATCAATATGGATTACCGGGCTATTGTAAATGATTTCCCAAGTGTAATTAACTTCAGGCTTCCACTTTATCCACCAGTTATCTTTCCTGTCAATCAGGTACTGTTTGTCGATAAAAATCCCAAATAAATCCATTACCATTTTACTGATCTTTTCATGGCTGATGTGATAATTGACATAAACATTGATTACCCATGCAAAGAGGTTATCTCCGTAATGTTTTCTCCTGATAATACCATTGTTATATTTCATCCTACATTTGCCGCATTTTGCTTGTGTAGAGCGATATTCGGTTACATGTTGCTTTACTCCTAAAGCAGTGAATTTGATGTCGGTTTGTTTATAGCCTTTTACTGTTTTCCTGAGTTGATATACTTTTGTTGAGCCACAACCCGGGCAGTATTTCAAAGGTTCCGCGATAACTATTTCGTTCACTTTTTTAGGGTTCCAGGCGCCAATTCCTTTGCCTGTACCAATTGGGACTTGTGCTTCTCTTGAATAAATTGCCGGTGGTGGCGCTTTCTTGTTTCTCCAGTATATTTTTTTCTGCTGGTAATCGAAATAAGCCGCTTTACTGATAATATCGTAATCTTCACCAAAATCCTTATTAGACTGAAATTTGAATGGGCTTTGGCGCTTCATTGTTTCTACGAGGCTTACATTTTCCTGTTCGGAATTAAGTATAAGACTCTGAAACCACTGGTTTACTAATTCCAAAGCTTTGCAATCTTCCAGATTGTAGCGGATTAGTTTTTCTTTTAATTCAGTGTTTCCCGATTCCTGCCAATCGTTCCGCCAGATAAGGCTTTGAAGGCCATCTGCGTTTTCAGTCCATTGGAAGCCCAGGAAATTGCCTAATTCCTTGAGGCCGTTGCTGTAAGTGGGTGGGTAAATGTATGTCCGTAAATAAGATAACAGGTTGGTCATCCGCTTCTGTAGTTTCGCGAAATCTTGCTTAAAATGGCTCCCATGTTTTGCGATTGCCGCTTTTAAGGCTTTGGTTTCATAGCTACCGTAATGATAAACTTGCGATTGGGAGTTCATATTTAGAACTTTAAATAATTCCCTGAATATTTTCTTTTCGTCATCCTTGCTATCTGCCCAAAAGGAAAATACTTCATCCTCATTCTCCTTTTTGATAAATCCTCCTATCAGATAAATAAAATTTTCTTCGGGAATACCTTCAAAATCAATGTATATGGCATTTTGCAAATCATTGACTTCCGGCATATACATGACATAAGTCTTCTGGTCGCGGATGGCCAGCGCTTTCAATTCCCACATATAATTGCCGGCAATCGCAGGTTTGCGTCTGCTGCGTCTTCTCGGCCGGAATAAATGAGATAATTGGGTAATGGAGAAAATACCTTTTTTATGGTATTTGGCAATTGTCACAGGAGAAATGCTGCCAAGCAAACTAATACAGTCCTTTTCTTTTAGTTTCGCGTGGCAGGATTCCCAAAACTGGCATTCGGGACAATGTTTGTTTTTGTAAAATTGAGGCGGATTCGAATCGTTGATTGTTGCCTTTGCATCAGAAAGGAACTTATCAGCTTTTACGGAGGGCTTAAGACGGATTGTCTGGGGCTTTGAGCCATTTTCCATGCGCACCTCCAAAAGATTTGCTGCCTGGTTTTTCTCTGACGCAAAAGCATAAGCTGCAAGTGCAAGCCGATCACCGGTAGAGAGTTTAGTCCCTGGAAATGTCAGGTTGCTAATTTGCTCAGGTTGCTGGCTGAGCTGCCATGCTTTATAGGGGCAATATTGCATGGCCTGCAATATATTCCATGTAGGTTCCATGTCTTCATTCAGTTAAAATTTGGGTGGAATAAAGTTACGGAATTTAGAAGTTTTAAAAAAGGCTTTTGGATGATGACTAAAAATTGAACCGGTTAGTAAAGGTTTCGGAATTGCCACAAGCTTAAACCTGTTCAAATTTTATCCTCCTATGCTGCGCATAACTTCCTCAATCGGCAGTTCAATTCTGGAATTGCATAGTAATTTTTTGAAGGAATAATCAAAAAAAATTACCTGAAGCCTACTGGGCTTCCTCCTTTTAATTTCAAATTCTTAATCTCAAAAAGCCCCGGGATAAATATCCCGGGGCTTTCATTTAAATAAATATGGGGAGTACTCCCTTACTGTTTTACCAGTTTAGTTGTCATATTGCTGCCTTCATACTTAACAAGATAAAGGCCTGGTTTAAGGTCGCTCAAATCCAAAACATTTTCACCTTTGGCAAGCAAATGTATTTCTTTCATTAAGATACCATTGCCATTGTAAATGGATAATGCAGTTGGCACGGCCTGCTCAAAATTGATGTTTACTGTCGCTGTGAACGGATTTGGATACAGGACAGGATTCGTAACAGCGTCTGACTCTTTCGTTTCGTTTGCTGCATATCTTGCAGTACCGCCAGCATTTACAGTAATCGTTGATGTCAGGAACTTTCGGTGATTGGGTTCGGCAACTTCTTTATTTTCCAGGCCGTCATTATAGATGATATCGGCACCCAGATCAGAAACCAGGTCCAGTGTGAACGGCCCCGAAATATCTGCCGGTACTTCAACGATGCCTTCCGGCTTAAGATTGGCCAGGTCCGCGTTTAATAATACAGGCGCCGAAGCTGGTTGGCCATTCCAGGAATACAATTGGAAAGTCCCGGTTGCAGCATAGCTTCCGGCAACGATCAAATAGTTATTGGCAACATTTTTTGCAAGGCTCCTGATTCCGTGGTTACTTAAATTCAATTCTATTGGGCTTCCAAATACGGGATTCGCAGTCGGGCTTCCGTTCCCGAACCAGGATTCGAAATTTTTAAGTGGGCATATTAGTGCCTTGTTTGTTCCGCTGCCCACATACGGCGCACGGAAACCTATGTATAATGTGGTGCCGTCCGGTCCCATTTCGAGCCCTTCGATATTGAATCCGTCGATACGTTTCGGGATGATGCCTACAGCAGCTTTTGCAGTAAAATTATATCCGGCGTTGTTTCCCCAGGTAATCAGTTTGCTCCTGAGGTTGCTGTAGTAGCCCACAAATGTTAAGGTCGCATTGGCACCTGTCCCTACAATATCCGTAGCAAATATCCGGTTCCTGTCTGGCCTTGCCTCTCCTGATTTTGAATTGCTCAGCGAACCAATCCAGTAAATACGGTTAGGGTTTGTCGGACTGCGGAATGAACCTTCGATATCAACTTCCGTTCCGCCCAGGTTCAGGTACGGGTTTACATCAAATTGGTAAAGTGAAAGCCCTGAGTTGTTCCTGCTGTACAATTTGATGATATTGGATTCATCATCTGCAACAAACATATAGTTGGCATCCACAGGAACCGCAGTTGATCCATCAGCAACACCCGTATGGTAAATATCTTTGAGCGAAGCCGTGGCAAGTGCGGCAGAAACAGCCACGTTCACCGTTATGGACTTATTCAGGCCCTGTGCATCGGTCACTTTTAAAGTCAGCGCGGCATAACCGACACCTGTTGGGGTAATCCTGAATTTGCGCGCAGTGCCGGTGCCTGTAATAGTGAAATTGGCATTCGGCACAATACTCGTTTTAGAACTGGTCATGGAAAAAGTGACAGTATTCAGGTTCTCATCGCCTACGTTGATATCAAGTCCGGACACAATAAACGGGTCGGTATTATTATTCATGACACAGCCTACTTTTCCTGAAGTCGAAGATAAGCTTACATATTTGGAAGCGGTCGTATTAAAAGTTAACGTCGGGGCAATATTAACCCCGCCGGTTATGTTTACCGTTTTAACGGAAGACGTCGTCACTGCACCGGAATTATCAGTTGCCTTTGCCGTTATCGAATAGCTGCCTGCGGCAACATTTGTCCAGGAATAGGTATAAGGCGACGCTGTTATGCTGGCCAGGATGACAGACCCATTGAAGAATTCCACTTTGGAAACCGTACCGTCGGCATCTGTGGCAGTAGCAGACAAACCCACAGTTGCCGGGGCATTTCCTGAAACCGAAGGCGTGACAAGGGTGATTACGGGAGCAACATTTGCAGGCCCAGTTGTGTTCACCATTATGTTCCGGACGGTTGAAACAGTTACCGAACCGTTATTGTCTGTTGCTTTAGCCGTAATACCGTAACTTCCCGCTGCGACATTTGTCCACTGGTAAGTGTAGGGAGCCGTCGTTACGGTGGCAAACAAAGCAGCGCCGTTAAAGAACTCCACTTTAGAAATTGTACCGTCAGCATCAGCCGCAACTGCAGACAGGCCAATAGTTGCCGGGGCATTCCCCGAAACCGAAGGCACAGCTAGTGTTATGGTTGGGGCAATATTTCCTGCAGGTGCTCCTGCAAGCGTTATCGAAGTGGTATTATAGGTAGCGCTTGTGGTTTTCGACCAGGTGCGCGCCACAGTAAATGTATTGGTAGCAGGATTAAAAGTTCCCGATGTGGCCTTTACGAGCTCGTCACTGCCCGGATCCGGGGCAAGGTAAGAGGAATTCAACAATTTGCCTCCTGAATATTTATCGTTTACCGGGAGCTGGTAGCCCGAACTGGAACTTTTATAAGCGCTTCCCATGTCATCCCCGAAGAAAACTGCATCCACAGGAACAGTAGAAGAAGCAATGGCTGAAGCCGCTACATTGAACACAGCAACGCCATCGGCATTATCCCCGCCATTCCCTAAGACGCCATCGGTGTTTTTAGAACCAAAACTGTCACCTGCCGTGGTGCCTGTATTCTTTGCCCTGAGCCCGATCCCATTATGGCTCAGGGGAGCCATTGAAGAACCGCCAACATAAACGACCTGTCCGGCGGTAACGGACCCACTGTTAATTAAAAAAGCATAAGTGATTGAGCTGCCCGCTTTCCAACCATTGGAAGTGGCCGTTCCGTTGTCTGTAAAAACAACCGAATAGGGCGTTGTCGCGAAGTTGATATTCGTAGTAGCCAAAAGCTCGACATATTCCAAAGGAGAATCGTTTCCGTTGGGGTTTGTCAGGATTTCCGAAATGATAAGGCCTTTGGTTTGTGCCATAGCTGAGGTAGCCATAATTGCAATTCCAAATGATGTCAGTAGTGTTTTTTTCATGTTTGTGTTGATGTTGTTTTTATGCATGAAAGATATACCGGCAACATGATTTCATTGGTACCTAAGCATTATTGTTTCGTAAGGATAATGTTAAATAAAGGATGGGCTACCGACTCTAACGCCACAGAACGCCTTTAGCAGACTTTTCCATAGTGCTGCGTCGGAAAACATAGGTCCTATTTACTAATTACCAGTTAGATTCGGGTATTTGAAACACTAACAAAAAAATTAAGCTTCGGCAAAAACAAACTTAAAAAAGAAAAAGGTTATCGCCGCCCATTCTTTGTTAACACCTTTAGCATACCCAATAGTGCTATGGCTGCTGTTTTCAATCGTGCCGTCACTTTTGATATAACCTATCGTGCTGTGGCTGCCATTCTCGACCGTTCCGTCATTTTTGACATAACCCACAGTACTATGGCTGCCGTTTTCAATAACACCGTCGTCTTTGATGTAGCCGATAGTACTGTGATGGCTGTTTTCTATGGTGCTGTCATTCTTGATATAGCCCACTATGGAGTGGCTGCCGTTTTCGATAGTGCCGTCACTCTTTATATAACCTGTTGTAGTGTGGCTGCCTGATTCAATGGTTTGGGCTTCTGCCATATTTATGGCTCCGATGGTGATGAGGATAATGATAAGCAGTTTCATCATGGTATTGGTTTTATTTTCTTCTAATGAGTTTGATTCTTCGGAGTCGGCGCTTCCAATGATAATCCATGGATGGCCGTATTCAGTATCCATCTAATACATATTCAGTCCAAACATATAAATTAAAGTCGGCTTCCGCAATTTATTTTAAGTGAAGACGGCAAGTTTAACTCCTGACACTAATTTAACCGATTGGGCCATCACATTCGTAAACCTAAATCCGATTGCCAAAATATTTTCTAATTACTTACTTTTGGAAACAACTAACTTAATATGCTTTAAATGCTGAAGACAACCAATCAAGTCGTGTTATTTTTCTGCTGTTTCATTTTTTTCAGCACTTCTGCCCAGGACAAGACCATTGATTCCTTAAAAAGAGTCATCCAAAATCCAAAATTGCATGATACTACAAAATTGGCGGCCATCGCAGTTGCGTCAGATTTGTATAACCAAGGCGATCCTACCGCGAATTACCTGAATGGTCTTATTGGAAAATTAGCCCTAAAAAATTATAGGGAAACACAATCCCCGGAATTGCGGAAAAAATATGCCATGTATGTCGGAGCCTACTACAATAACCTTGGCAACGTATACAGCGATAATAGAGACGTTCTCAAGGCATGGAGTTTTTATGACCAGTCAATCAGGTATTTCAAATTGGCGGAAGCCCCTTACGAAATGAACTATGTGGTGGTAGGCAAAGGCATATTTCTTTCGAAAATTAATGAGAATGAGAAGGCGATTTCGTGCCTTTTCAGTGCATTAAAATTTTATGAAACAGATAAAAAGGAGTATCAGGATGGAATTATTTACGTTCAGTCGTCTCTGGCCACGATATACGAAAACCAGGGGAGGCATGACGAATCCATTAAATACAATGAAAAGGTGATTAGGTATTTCGACCACAAACGCAATATGACCGCCGAAGACAACAGCAGAAAAGGATTGGCATTTTCCAATTGCGGGTCATCATACTTTGAGATGAAAAAATATCCCGAGGCTATGGATAATTACAATAAGGCACTTCTATTATTTAAAAAGATAGAACAGCCGCTATATATAAATATTGTTCTAGCGAGGATGGCGCGTGTCAAAATGAGGGAATCCAAATTTGACGATGCTGAAGCATTTCTAAAAGAAGCATTGGCCGGTGCTGATTCCGATTTGGCCATTGCCAATACCTACATCAAATTAGGTGAGTTATTCTATTTGAAAAAAGATATGGAGAAGGCAGATTATTATCTTACCAGGGGTTTGTCCTTAAGTAAAAAAGAAAAAAATCTTGAACTCCAGACCCAGGCTGCCGAACTATTATTTAAAGTGAGTATCGCCAATAAGAATTTTAAGAAGGCGCTTGACACGCACCTGTTTTACGATCGGCTAATCGATTCGGGCAAAATCGAAACTTCCCGAAATGCACTCGCACAGCAAGAGATCAGGTATGCATTTGAAAAAAAAGAACTCAACTATAAGCTCGACACAGCACAGAAGAATGCGACTAAGAATAACTGGCTGATATTTCTATCATCCGCGCTATTGCTTGTACTATCCGGCAGTTATTTCTATTACCGAAACAATAGGCAAAAACAAGCGATAGCTGTTCTTGAAAAAAATCAGATCAAGCAAAAACTCCTCATCACGCAAATGAACCCGCATTTCATTTTTAATTCCATAGAGAATATCCAGGGGTTAATTTATGACAAACAAAACGATGCCGCGGTCGATTATCTCAATAAGTTTTCGGCATTGACGCGACAGATTTTGGAGCACTCAAATGAAAATTATATTTCATTATCTGAAGAGCTGGATATGATAAAAAACTACTTGTCCATACAGCAGCTTTTGCATAATAATAAATTTGATTTTAAAATTACCATCGACGATACAATCGATACCCACGCTATTTTTCTTCCTCCTATGCTGACGCAGCCTTTTATTGAAAATGCAATCAAACACGGCCTAAGTAACAAAATAACGCATGGAGAAATCGGTATCCGCTTTTATTTCGAAGAAGCCAAACTTTTCTTTGAGGTGTCTGACAATGGGAAAGGATTTGACGCCCAACAAAAAGCAAATAGCCATAAGTCTCTGGCAATGACTATAACAAAAGAACGGTTGGTCAATTATACAAAAAACCAACATTTTGTGGTGCAGGCAAATAACATCTTAGACGACGACACGAATGTGCTCGGCGCAAAAGTAATTTTTGAAATACCGTATATTTACGAAAATTAAAGCCACTATGTTACGAGCCATTGTCATTGATGATATTGAAACTATCAGGAAAAAGAATATTGCCATTATCAAGGCGAGTTGTCCTAATATAACTGTGGTCGGGCAGGCCGATTCTGTAGAATCCGGTGTAAAAATAATCAGGCAGCTATCGCCTGACATTGTTTTCCTGGACGTCGAAATGCCAGACGGAACTGGTTTCGAGCTATTGCAAAAATTAAAGCCCATCGATTTTAAGGTTATTTTTATCACCGGCTACGAAGATTTTGCCATAAAGGCATTCCGGTTTTCGGCTATTGATTATTTGCTAAAGCCCTTGTCATCGAATGACTTGATTGAAGCCGTAAAAAAAGCAGAAGATTCGCTAAGCAAAGAGGTTTTTGATATGAAACTCAGCAACCTGTTCGCTAATCTCGAACGGTCTAAAAATCTTCAGAACCTGATTCTGAAAACAGCCGACAGGATTTATTCAGTCAATATCCAGGATGTGGTACATTGTGAATCGGATAAAAATTATACGACATTCCATTTCATCAATGCGCCAAAACTCGTCGTCTCAACCAATCTTAAGGAGTATGAGACATTATTGACGCCATATAATTTTTTCAGGACACACCAATCACACTTGATCAATATGGCCTACTTTGACCATTTTATCAAGGCCGAGGGCGGCAATACCATAGTGATGAAAAACAAAACTGCCATTCCCCTGTCCCGCCGCAAAAAGGACGAATTTTTAATATTGCTGGAAAACCTCCAGGTATAAATAATTCTTAAAACGAATTTCCGGCATCCTTGCGCGAATCCCCTCAAAAAGCATCCAAATGTTCATTGCCTAAAATTATTATTATTTTTTGGGCTAATCTTGCATGGTTGGATATTGGCATGCACCAATCATAGGCCATCCCGCGGAAAAACAAAAATTGTTAACATGAATGCGCATAGTGCAATTTATCGGTGGCTCAGGGAATTATTCACATATGACACTTTTGCTATCGCTACCCAAAAAAAATTTAACAAATGGAGTTCAGAAACCATCCAAACGAAGCGAAACCCGAAAAGCTTTACGAGTAGGAAACCAAATTTAAAAGCATGAAGAAAATAATTACTATTTTATTACTTATCCTAAGCCTGCAACTGTCCGCACAATGCTGGCAAAAAGCAGAAGCGGGATTTTACCATACGCTTGGCGTAAAAGCCGACGGCACGCTTTGGGCATGGGGACTCAACGATGTCGGCCAACTGGGAAATGGGACGAATACCAACACTTTTAACCCGGTGCAGATAGGCGGCGAGAATAATTGGCAAAGCGTTGCGGTGGGCTTTAACCATTCGCTGGCCATAAAAACCGACGGAACGCTTTGGGCTTGGGGACGGAACGAGACCGGACAATTGGGCGACGGTACTGCAATAGATAAAAATACGCCCATACAAATCGGAACGGCTGCGAACTGGCAGTCTGTAACCGCAGGCAGTAACTATTCTATTGCAATAAAGACCGACGGCACACTATGGGCCTGGGGAGCTAACACCCTGAACGGAAACTTGGGTGATGGGACTTTAATCAATAAGAATGTCCCAACGCAAATCGGCACGGATACGAACTGGCAAAGTGTGGATGCTTTTACAACCCATACGGTAGCAGTCAAAACCGATGGCTCGCTTTGGACGTGGGGATATAATTTTAACGGACAGTTGGGCGTGGGCGATTATGAGGATAAGCACGTTCCTACCCGGGTCGGCACCAGCAATTCCTGGGCAACCGCTTCTGCAGGGGATAAATTCACTATTGCCTTAAGGACAAGTGGCACCATGTATGCTTTCGGAAGGAATTCAGATGGCCAGCTTGGCGACAATTCATACGCCCAGCACGCGTCGCCTGTCCAGATATTGTCACATGTTTTTGAGAGTGTAGCCGCCGGAAGCAACCATGCGATCGGCACAAAGGCAGATGGGACGATGTGGGCTTGGGGCAACGATGGACTTGGGCAACTTGGGGTGGCTTCGGTATCTACTGATGTGGGCACGCCAACCCAGGTCGGGACAGGTGTTGAATGGCAACTGATCAGTGCTGGAAATTTTTACAGCACAGGGATAAAAAGCACGGGCGGCCTCTATGTCTGGGGAAGCAACAACTACGGGCAATTGGGATTTGGGGATGGCACCGACACAGTGAGGCTTACGCCATCAGGGGTTGGTTGTCCTACCAGCTTAGGGGTCAATGACCTTGTTGCCAGTACGATGGTTATTTTTCCTAATCCTGTAAATAATATTTTAAATGTTACGTCCGATAATGCAATTACATCGGCGTCAATCTACAATGTTTTAGGGCAGGAAGTGATTTCAAAATCGCTGAATGCCAATGAGGGCCAGATTGATGTTTCCGGTTTGCATTCTGGCAGCTATTTTGTAAAAGTAAACGCCAACAATTCAGTTAAAACTTTTAAGGTAATTAAAGAGTAAAGAATATCTTTTTAAAATTATTAAATCCCAAATTCATGGAGTTTGGGATTTTTTTTTGTGACATGATTTTTGGATTCGGGCGGGCAAACTTAGATAACATAAATATGGGGATTTTTCGCAGGCAAAAAGATGGATGCGCTATAGCAAAGCCATATCAAAGGCGTATCAAAGGCGTATCAAAGCTATAGATAAAGCATCAATGGTGACAGATTTGGGTATAGAGAGGAATTAGCTACGCTGTTCCCTGAGGCGGGGAACCTGCGATGAAAAACCAAACGCCTTGCAGGCGTTTTTGCTTTTTTTGTTTCTGGATCGCTTACGAAAGTAAAACTCTCGACGCGTCCAGAAACAAAAAAACCGAAACTCTCGTTTCGGTTTTTCTTCGCGGAGAAAGAGGGAATTGTATTCCAACTTTAAAACGTTGATATGTAGAATTTTAATTTTCTATTCCTAAATAGAGTCTCGCTTTTGCTCCTCTATTTTTGACTTGCAAATATTCGAAATCTTATAATGCAAATATATGAAATTAAAAATGTAATTGCAAAATGATAGAATTTAGATGTTTAATATTTGAACTACTTTAGAAATATTTATTCTAATAATAACGAAAAAGCATAAACTTGATCGTAAAATCGCAATTAAATTTTATATTTGCTAAAATTAAGTCAAATCATATTTTGTAATACAGTAAAATAGCAAGTAAATGGCAAGCTTTGGGAATTTTATAAAGTCTGAGAGAGAGAAGAGAGAATTAACTCAAACTGAGTTTGGTGCATTAATTGGAATAAATTCTAGTGCCATAAGCAGAATAGAAAACGGAACTCAAAAATTCAGTAAATCTAAACTACAGAAACTCGCAGAAATATTCGTTGTAGAACTTCAAGAAGTTACTGACCTTTTCTATGCGGACAAATTTGCAATTGAAGCTTACGAAAATCATTGTTCAGAAAATATTTTTGTTATTGCTGAAAACAATGTAAAATATATTAAAAGTACCAACACAATACAAGCAAAATTAAATTTTTAAGTCGTTATGAGTGAAGAACTTTTACAAAGAGACCTTTTAAAAAACCCACAAAAAATTGGTAAATGGGATTTCTATAATATTGGTGCAACTTCTATAAAAGCGCTTAAAGAATTTGGAATTATTCGATACGTTGATTATAAAGGAGTTGAAAAGAAAAAGATTGATGGACTTATCGTTTTAAGAAAATCTGTTATTGCTGTTATTGAATATAAAAAGCCCAGCGAATTTAAAACAAAACAGCAACAAGATAAAGCTATAAAGCAAGAAATTGAAGTTGCAAGAGCAATAGGATCAAAGTTAATTATTGCAACTGATACTAAAGAGACAGTTTGGGTTAATGTTGCGACAGGAAAGCGAATTAAAGATGAAAAGGGAAATGAATTAAAAATCAATTTTGATACTAAACATGAAAAACTTAGTGAACTAATTGAAAAAATTAATTTTTCCATTAATGAAAACAATGACCAAATTAAGCAACGAGAGTTGGTCAATCCAACAGATTTGGCTCATAAAGTTTGGCAGGACATTTGGGTTGCAAGTGGAGAATCTCCAACAAATTCTCTATATACTTTTGTTGAATTATTCATTTTTAAATATTTGAGCGATCTTGGAGTACTAACTGGTACTTATAATTTTTATACTTTATATAATAGCTACGCAGAAAATACAGAAATAGAAGTATTAGATAATTATGCAACCACAATTAGACCAAAAATCAAGAAACTTTTTCCTGAAAGTTTAATTGACAAAACGACTATAATTAATGGTTCCCTATTTATCAATAAAGATGGTGAACCAGTTAAAGGGTTTAGTTCGGTATTTAAAAAAGTTTTGGAGAGATTTTACAAATATCCAAAACTTGAAAATATTGATTATGACTTTAAAAGTCAACTTTTTGAAAGTTTTCTAAAGGAAGGAAGTGTTAGCAAGAAGAACTTAGGACAATATTTTACTCCTCTTAAAGTTGTTAGAGCGGTAGTTGCAATGGCTAAGGATGAAATTAGAGATGGTGCTAAAATTTGTGATCCAGCGTGTGGTGTTGGTAAATTCTTGCTTGAGCCAATTAAATCTAATTTGAAAGATTTTTTTGAAGTAAAAAATAAAAAGATAATCCCAAAAATTGAAATTCATGGATTTGATAAGGGATTTGATAAAGAGGAGCAAAAAACAATAATATTGGCTAAAGCTAATATGTTAATCTATTTTTCAGATTTAGTTAAAGAAAATCCGGGTTTAACAACTGATTTTTCCACACTTTTCAATGAAAGCTTTATTTTAAAAACTAATTCCATATTGGGAACTTTGTCAGATCCTACAGAGAATGAGTATGATTTGATACTTACTAATCCTCCTTATGTATTAAGTGGAAGTAGTAATTTAAAAGAGGAAATAAAGAAAGACGGCGAACTAGATACATATTATAAGATAAGCGCTTCAGGCGTTGAAGGGTTGTTCATGGAGTGGATCGTAAATGCTCTCAAAAAAGGAGGTAAGGCATTTGTCGTTATTCCTGATGGTATATTAGACAGAACAGCTGATAAGACTTTAAGGAAATTTTTGTTAGATGAATGCTATATAGATGGTCTAATATCATTGCCCAAAAATACTTTTTTTACAACTCAGAAAAAAACCTATATACTTTGTATCACTAAAAAAATAGATAAAAGTGATATTCAAAAAGACCCTGTATTTACATATCTAGTAAGCGAAATCGGGGAATCGAGAGATATTAATCGCTTCGATATCGATCAAAACGATTTGAATGAAGCTGTTACACTTTACGGTTTTTTCAAAGGAAATAAAAAAAGCTATGCTAAAATAAATTCAGATGAAAGATGTAAAATTGTAGATTTTGAATATTTCAAATCTAATATCGAAAAAGAATGGATTATAGATAAACTCTGGTCAAAAGAGGAAAAAATTAAACTCGGCATTCTTGAAGAAGAAAAAAGTATTAAATTAGAAGACTTTCCAAATTTTCTTGAAGAAATTTCAAACAATATAAAAACATTACAAGCAGAAGCAGTTTCAATAACAACTAAAGACAAATCCGATAAATCGGACAAATCTAAAGTTACATCTTTTGTTGAAATTGAAATTAATAAAGTGTTTGATTTTCCTTCAATAAAAGGTTTAACCGCAAGTTTTATTCAATCTAATAGTGGTGAAATTGCTGTTTATGGAGGGAGAAAAGATGAAACTCCAATAGGTTATATTAAAGATAACTTACCTAATGTGAAATATTTTGAAAATTGTCTTAGTTGGAATCGAGAAGGTTCCGTTGGATTTGTTTTTTGGCATAAGCATAGGTTTACAACTAACGACCATCATAGACCATTAATAGTAAAACCAGAATTTGAAAAGATAATTGATTTAAACTATATGAAGTTTATAATTCAAGAGATGTTATTTGGTCAAGGTTTTAGTTGGAGCAAGACTGCAAGTAAAGATAAAGTCGAACAATTAAAAATAAAAATACCAGTAGATAAAAAAGGTAATTACGATTTAAAAGCACAACAGGAAATTTCCGTTAAACTACAAAGGATAGAACAGATTAAATTAACTCTTCACAGTGAATTAGAAAAAATTACAGGGACAAATATTGCTGTTGACTAACCAACAATCTTGTAATTTGTATTTTAGTATCTATAAAAAAGTAATGCTCCAATATGGAGCATTACTTTTTTAGTTAATTATTTATTACCAAATTTCAATTGCGCTATCATATAAAAATTTAGCTCTATTTTCAATTTCTATTTCATTCCACACATCAAGTGTAAGATATGGAGTTAATGTTTCTATTCGTGCCGAATAGTGAATTAAGCCCTCTTTATTTGCCTTACCTTTCTTCTTTGTTTTCCAATCTGAATCTCGAATTGAAGTATTTAATGATTGAGTTATGATTGCCAAATTTCCTAACGTAAATAATTTACGGTTTCTATAATCTCGTTCATCTTTGTTTGCCAATTTACCCCAATGATTTTCCCATTTTTTAGGCATAAGATGCTCAAGACTATATTTGCTAATACCTAAAAGCTGGGTAGCTTGTGAACGAGTTGTTTCTCTTTGACGTTATTCGTATTTCCTAATATTCCTCCCAATGCAGATCCGGCCACGTTCTAAAGTTCCCGAAGCATACTCTTTACCAACCAACTCTTTAATTTTATTGTTATGGTCTTGAAAGATAGCGACGAGCATACGTTGTTTTTCCTCCAGCCCAAAAAGTTTACTTTTGAAATTCTCAATGCTCAATTCTTGATTTTTATGGATTAATTCCATTTGAATATCTAATATTTTAGATTTCATTAAATCAAGATAACTATTGATTGAACGGGCTTCTTCTGTAGTGCCTTTCATTTTGGCTAAATCTGCCGACCATCTGCTAGAATCAACAAATTTTTTTGTGCTAAATTCTAATCGATTCCCATTTACGGTAAGTCTTATATAAATTGGAAATTGTCCAGTAGTATTTGCTTTCGTGGATTTTGCATAAAAATGCAATGTAACTTTTGCTTTCATTTGTTGACCGATTAATTATTCTTCAAGTTAAATTCCTAATTCAAATCAAACAAGATGTTTACTGAGTGAACAAGCTATTGAACACGTTAATAAACCCAATGTTTGAAAGGGTTGAGAGAATTTAGCGACCCTAATTTTTGATTTTTTCTAGGGTCTCGATTTTATCTCGCATGAGATAAGATTCGATGAATAATTTGGTATATCGGTAAAAGCAAAAAACCCCGAAAATCATAGGATTTTCGGGGTTTTGATACCATTTAGGATTTTCTTCGCGGAGAAAGAGGGATTCGAACCCCCGGACCTGTTACAGTCAACAGTTTTCAAGACTGCCGCAATCGACCACTCTGCCATTTCTCCAATAGTCGTGCATCAATTTCTCAATGCGGTTGCAAATATAACAACCTTTTTCCTTTTGCAAAAACTATTTCGATAAAAAAACCGCTTATTTTCAGTTCTTCCAAATTCGATACTGAAAGTCAATGTACTAAAGGGATTTGCTTTCTTAATAAGGAACATATTCCGTAATCTCAAGACCGTATCCAATCATCCCGACACGCTTGGCCTGCTCACTGTTGGATATCAGCCGGATTTTCGAAATATCGATGTCGTGCAAAATCTGTGCGCCAATTCCGAAGTCCTTGATGTCCATCTTGATTTGCGGCGCCTTAAAAATGCCTTTGGCCTGCAAGCCTTTGAGTTCGGTAATCCTGTGCAGCAAATCTGCGGGCTGGATTTCCTGGTTGATGAAAATGACCGCGCCTTCACCCTGCTCACTGATGACTTTAAACATGCCATCCAGCTTTTGGTCGGCATCATTCGTCAATGTCCCAAGGATATCATTATTCACGGCGGTCGAATTGATGCGCGTCAGTACGGCATCGCCAATATTCCACGTGCCTTTCGTCAGCGCAATGTGTATCTGTTTGTTGGTCGTTTGCTGGTAAGCCCGCAAACGGAACGTCCCGAAACGGGTCTCAACATCAAAATCTTCTTTCTTGACGATCAGGCTGTCGTGTTGCATCCTATAGGCGACAAGCGCTTCAATCGAAACGAGTTTCAGGTTGAATTTTTTGGCTACTTCCACGAGTTCAGGCAAACGCGCCATGCTGCCGTCTTCGTTCATGATCTCAACGATGACACCGGCGGGCTTGAATCCGGCAAGGCGCGCAAAATCAATCGCGGCCTCGGTATGCCCGGTACGCCTCAATACGCCGCCCTGTTTCGCAATCAATGGGAAAATATGGCCTGGCCTGGCGAGATCGTGTGCTTTTGTATCTTCATCCGTCAATGCCAATACCGTTTTTGCCCGGTCGGCAGCGGAAATTCCGGTCGTCACACCCTTGCCGCGCAGGTCAACTGAAACGGTAAACGCGGTTTCCATCGGGTCGGTATTGTTGTTCACCATAACAGACAATCCCAGTTCTTTGCAGCGGTTTTCTGTCAATGGTGCGCAAATCAGTCCGCGGCCATGCGTGGCCATAAAGTTGATCATTTCTGGTGTTACCTTTTCGGCCGCAGCAAGGAAATCGCCTTCATTTTCACGGTCTTCATCATCAACAACGATGATGATTTTCCCTTGACGGATGTCTTCTATGGCTTCTTCTATGGTATTGAGATGGATGTCTGACATGGTTACTCTTTTTTAGGAAATAATTTTTGAAATGGCACCGTAATCCAATCAAAATTGATGGTGAATGAAATGTCATTGGTTGCCCTATACGTCAGCACTATGGCCAATGGCGTCAATATGATCGACGACATCCATGTGCCCAGAAATGGTGTAATGCCGTTTTCCTGCGCCAGTTTTTTCCCAAATGTATTGATGAAATGGAACGTGATGAAAATCAGGATGGCAAAAACAATCGGAAGCCCCAGCCCGCCCTTCCGGATGATGGCACCCAATGGCGCACCGATAAAGAACATCAGGAAACACGCATAAGCAATGACGAACTTGTCATATAATGCAATCCAGTGGTTGTTGATATTCTTGATTTTATCTTCCATTTCCATCTTGGAACCGTCAATCGTGAAATTGGTATTCGAAATATTGCTTGCCGCTACTTTCAGAATGTTGGATTTTTCGTGATTGCCAAATGTATGCAGCAAATCTGCAGGTACATTTTCTTTTCCGGCTGCCAAAGTATCCGGTTTTTTTAAGGCAGCGATTCCTGTCCGTTGGTAGATATTGTCGGCAAAGGAAATGACTTCCTTATCATAACTCCTGTTCAGGGAATCAAGCGTATATGAAAGTTCGCCCACGTTGAGCATCGTATTGGTATTTGTAATGGATTCATCGTTTACATCGGCCTTGTTCAGTTTGGACAAGTCGATGTTGATGATGTATTTTTTAAAGGAGCTTTTCGCGAATGGCACTTTTTTGCGGTCTTCATATTTTTTTGGGATGACGTCCTCATAATAATAACCGTCATTCAATACTAGTTTCAGGATACTCGATTCCTCATTGCTGATGAGTTCACCGCTTTTTGCCTTGATGACCGTACCGTTATTCCCGACATCCATGTTTGATTTCTTATGGATGGTGACACCGGTAAGCTGGTTGCCGTTCTTCCCCGATTTCTTGTCGACCTTGATATTATAGGCGCCGATATCACTGAATTGCCCTTCCGCAATAGCCATCGCCGGTTTTACCTGTGCGATGTTTTTCCTGAAGTTGATGAATTTGTATTCGGCATACGGAATCACATTGTTTGCGAATGCAAATGAAGCGACACTCAACACCAATATAAATATGGAAAGCCCACGCATGGCGCGCTGAAGCGATATCCCGGCCGATTTCATGGCGGCAAACTCATAGTTTTCGGCAAAGGCGCCAAAAGTCATGATGGAAGCCAGCACAATGGAAAGCGGAAGCACAAGCGGAACGATGCTTGGCATTTTAAACATTAAAAATTTAACGATGAGTGCGAGGTCAAGGTCTTTTCCGGCAAGTTCGCCGATGAAAAGCCAGACCGTTTGGAGAATGAATATTAAAAAAAGGATTACAAATACCGTGGCAAATGTAATCACAAAGCTTTTTAGGATGTATTTGTCCAGTATTTTCACCTCAAATTAGTCTAATTTATTGATGTAGTAATTGGGGTATTTACTCTCGGCAAAGGTAAATTGATTTTTCGATAAAGGCTGGTTGGTTTTAAAAGAATTAACAGTGAGCGTGGTTTTTGTACCATTCCTGCCCATTTCAATAAGATTGTAGATATTTTTGGTCTGGATGTCAATACCCAAAAGGATTTCTTTTCGCTGGTCTTTGGCACTGTTCGGAACCAATTTGATGTACTGGATTTTGCGGCCTTTGACATTTTGCAGGATGTCCCAGGTAAATTTATAGCCGGTATTGAAGAATGTCAGCATTTTTGAAGGCGTAATCGCGTTGTCGTCTTTGTCGTCAAACTTCGAGACGGTCACTTCCTCATCCTCAGGATTGATCGTGTAGGTTTTCTTGCCGTCGAATATTTTGGTGACGCCCATCAGGTTCAAAACATACATATTGCCTTTCAGCGTGACGTTGCCTTTACTTTCCTGGTTGATGTTTTCTTTGGAATTGTTGAGGGAATATTTGAAATCAATGGCAATATTATCGTAGGATTTGATTTTTGCCGTGACTTCATCCAAAAGGGTTTTGGCTTTTTTATCTTGTGCGTAATTGGTATAACCGATAAGCAGCAATAAGATAAGGGATAACTTCTTCATGTTATAGATTATTTTGTTCATTGTTAAAAAACTGATCGAGAGACGATAAGTCGGAGATATTGACACTCCGTGCTTTACTTCCTTCAAACGGGCCTACGATTCCGGCTGCTTCGAGCTGATCGATCAGCCTTCCTGCCCGGTTGTAGCCCAATTTCAGTTTTCGCTGCAATAATGAAGCCGAACCTTGTTGTGCAGAGACAATCACTTCGGCAGCTTCACGAAAGAGCGAATCCCTGTCCGAAATGTCGACATCAAGATTAATGCCACTTTCTTCCCCCACAAACTCAGGAAGCAGGTAGGCATTGGCATATGCTTTCTGTGAACCAATGAATTCCGTAATCCTTTCTACTTCCGGCGTATCGACAAAAGCACACTGCACGCGCACGATATCATTGCCGTTCGTATACAGCATATCGCCACGCCCAATCAGCTGGTCTGCGCCTTGCGTATCCAAAATGGTGCGTGAATCGATTTTTGATGTGACTCGGAAAGCAATCCGCGCAGGGAAATTCGCCTTGATGATACCGGTAATGACATTCACCGACGGCCTTTGTGTCGCAATGATCAAATGAATTCCGATTGCACGCGCCAACTGGGCAAGCCTCGCAATCGGTGTTTCGACTTCTTTTCCGGCGGTCATGATCAGGTCGGCAAATTCATCGACAACCAACACAATATAAGGCAGGAAACGGTGGCCGTTTTCAGGGTTCAATTTCCGCGCCTTGAACTTTTCGTTGTATTCTTTGATGTTCCGCACCATCGCATCCTTAAGCAAGGAATAACGGTTGTCCATTTCAACACAAAGCGAGTTTAACGTATTGATAACCTTGTTGTTATCTGTTATAATTGCATCTTCCCCATCAGGAAGTTTCGCGAGGTAATGGCGTTCGATTTTGTTGAATAATGTCAGTTCGACTTTCTTCGGATCGACCAAAACAAACTTGACTTCTGCAGGGTGTTTTTTATAGAGTAAGGAAGTCAAAACCGCATTCAATCCAACGGATTTCCCCTGCCCCGTTGCGCCTGCCATCAGCAAGTGCGGCATTTTAGCCAAATCGACAACAAAGGTTTCATTGGAAATCGTTTTGCCCAACGCAATCGGCAGTTCCATTTCGGCTTCCTGGAATTTGGCCGAACCGATCGCACTTTTCATCGACACCATCGTCGGGTTTTTGTTTGGCACCTCGATACCAATCGTTCCTTTTCCGGGAATCGGCGCAATGATACGGATTCCCAAAGCCGACAAAGACAAAGCGATATCATCTTCGAGGCTTTTGATTTTGGAGATTCGGATGCCGGCTTCAGGCACAATTTCATATAATGTCACCGATGGGCCGACTGTAGCCTTGATCTGTGCGATCTCAATTTTATAATTCCGCAGCGTTTCTACAATACGGTTTTTGTTTTCCTCTAATTCCTCCTGGTTGATCGTAATGCCACCGGTCGAATATTCCTTGAGCAAATCAAGGGTCGGGAATTTATAATGCGGCAAATCCAATGTTGGGTCGAAAAGTCCAAAATCAGAAACGAGTTTTGCCGCGAGGTTTTCCTCAATGACATCTTCTTCCTGCGATTTTTCGATTACGAAAGCCTCATCGCTGGTATGGATGATTTCCGGCGCATGAACCGGCGGTGTGACCAATGGCGTTGGTTCGGGATTCGGCTTATTCATGGTTTCCAATTTGATTTCCGACGGATGCTCAATCGTTGGCTTTAATGATTCCTTGTTGATCTCGAATTGGGAAACAGGTTTGAGTTCGGGTTCTGCAAGCACTTCGGCATCATCATATTCCTTAACGGCATATTCTTCAAGATTATAAGTATCGGATGACAATGGCCCGGCCGTATTCACAGCCATATCGGCATCTATTTCTTTTTTGGTACGCTCAAAAAACGACTTTATAGCGTCAGGCGAGACCTGGATTTTAAAAATCAGGTAAATCACGATGCCAAAAACCAAGACTAATAATGTGCCCGTTTTTCCAATATAATCCTGGGAAAACAAGTTCATTTCATAGCCGATCGTTCCGCCCAATTCCG
Source organism: Flavobacterium sp. (assembly GCA_035286325.1). GTDB lineage: Bacteria > Bacteroidota > Bacteroidia > Flavobacteriales > Flavobacteriaceae > Flavobacterium. Next base: position 11,844 of record DATHKH010000141.1, on the reverse strand, counting down.
GCAAAGAAGTCGCAAAAAAGCCAAACAGCACTGAAAGGATGATAATCACGAATAAATCCCAAAACCAGATATTCCGTAGTTTTTTCAGCGGAATGTCGAGCACCAAAAATGCGCCGGTCAGGAAAAAAAGTTTTACGAAAAGAAAGGATGCAGCGCCAAAACCTTTGTATACAAAGATGTCCGCGAGATATGCGCCCAATTTCCCAAGCCAGTTCCGTGTGGTTTCGCTACGGTCGGTTAAGGCATTGACAGCACTTTGGTCGGCTTGTCCATAAATATAAAAGGAAATGAATGCCAATAGCAGGGCAATGGAAAACAACACCAGCAAAACACCGGCAACCATTTTGTGCTGCCTTGTAATTTTCCATGGTTTTTTTGGCGCTGCAGCTGTGGCCTTTTTATCAGATTCTGTTTTTACCGTTTTTGCCATTCTTAGTTTTGCGTTATAAAAATAAAAACTGTTCTATTATAAAAATTTAGGGATGTATATCATCAGCCCAATCGCAATGGCAGTCATGGCCGCAAAAAAAACGCCACCGGCTGCGATGTCCTTTATAAACCCAATTTTTTCGTGGTATTGCGGATGAATGAAATCGGCGATTTTCTCGACTGCGGTATTCAGGCTTTCGACGCCGAGCACCAAACCGATCGCCAACGTCTGGAACATCCATTCGGTATGTGAAATATTGAAATAAAAACCGGCAATTATCAACAGGATGCCGATGCAAAACTGCACCATGACACTATGCTCGGTTGTAATCAGCTTTACAGCGCCTTTGAAAGCATACGTAATGCTCTTCATTCTTCCGGTAAAAAAAGTATTGTCTTTTTGAAATTCCATCCTTAAATATTAAAGTACGGCCAACGCAGCTTCATAATTGGGTTCGTTGGCAATTTCCGGGACCTGTTCCGTATATGTGATTATCCCGTTTTCATCAATGACAATCACGACGCGGGAATGCAGTCCTTTGAGTTTGCTGTCGGTCATTTCCAATCCGTAATCCTTGCCAAAACTGCCATCGCGGAAATCGGAAAGGTTAATGACATTCTCCAAACCTTCAGCACCGCAAAAACGCTTTTGGGCAAACGGCAGGTCGCGCGAAATGCAAAGCACTTTCGTATTCTCGAGCGCTGACGCTTTTTCATTGAACTTCCTGACAGAAGCGGCACAGGTTCCGGTATCGATACTTGGGAAAATATTCAGCACCAATCTGCTTCCCGAAAAATCTTTCAGTGAAACATCAGACAAATCGGTTTTCACCAGATGGAAATCGGTTGCTTTTGTACCTGTTTTTGGCAATTCGCCGTTTGTATGGACTGGGTTTCCGCCCAATGTGATGTCTGCCATTCCGCTTGTTTTTGAATACGTTTCAAAAGTAATAAAAGATAATTGATAATTAATAATTAATAATTGATAATGGTTGATTATGTGGCGCGTTAGTGATTGAGGCGATATCCTTTTTTTGAGGAACGAAAAAAAAGATAAAGCCGAAAGCGCGGGCCGCAGGCAACGCCCCAAAAAAAATGCCTCCAAAAGGAAGCATTTTTATCAGTAAATTAAATTTTATTTATCTATCGAGCCCAGCACACGCTGCATAAAAGTGTTCAGCGCTTCCTTTTTGTCCATGCCGTCTTTGACCATTTTGTGGACTTCGAGCGCGCCGTACATATTGGAAATCAGTTCGCCAATGACATCGAGTTCTTCATCTTTTAGCGACGGCAATTCGGTCAGCGACTCTAAAACTTCGAGGGTTTCAACGACGTAATCCTGGTCGTTGTCGTCGATGAATTGGGTGAGGTGTTTGATTACGGGTAGCTTCATTTTAGATTATTTAGATTGTTAGATCGTTGGCGCTTTGCATAAAGACTGATAGAACCGAATTGTTTCACATCAGTATCAACAATCTAGGCCGCGGCGTCTAAAGCGCCAGCGTATCCAGCAACCTTATTTTATTTCTTCAACAAGTTCAGTCAATACTTCCGCTTTATTCGTCTGCGTTTGGTTTACGAGTTGCCCGTTTACGAATGTCGCAAAAGTCGGCAAATTGGACACATTCGCAAGTTTCCTGGATTCAGGCGAATTCTCGGCATCGACCAGTATAAAAGCGATGCCTTCATTTTCAGAAGCCAGCTTTTTGAATTTTGGTTTCATGATCCGGCAGTTGCCACACCAGGAAGCCGAATATTGCACGACGACTTTGTCGTTTTCGGCTACGAGGTTTTGGAGCGTATCTTCGTTTAATTCGATTAACATAATTTAGTTTAATTGATAGTGAATAATTGATAATGGAAAACGCGATATATGGAAATTATCAATTTTCAATTAATTAGTGTGTTGCCAAATAAGAAGCGGTACTGTTCCTGTCTGCGCTCATCGCATCTTTGCCTTCTTCCCAATTTGCAGGGCAAACTTCCCCTTTGGTCTGTACGTGTGTGTAGGCATCGACTAATCTCAGGTATTCATTGACGTTTCTTCCAAGCGGCATGTCGTTGACACTTTCGTGGAAAATTTTTCCGGTCTCGTCAATCAGGTAAGTTGCGCGATACGTGACATTGGAACCTTCAAGAATGATGGAATCCGTATCTTCGCTATAGCTGGTCGACTCGATGTCGAGAATGCCAAGGATGTTGGAAAGGTTGCGGTTGGTATCAGCCAAAATCGGATAGGTCACACCTTCGATACCGCCGTTGTCTTTTGCGGTGTTGAGCCAGGCAAAATGGACTTCATTCGTGTCACAAGAAGCGCCGATGACAATGGTATTCCTTTTTTCAAATTCCGGCAAAGCAGCCTGGAATGCATGCAATTCAGTCGGGCACACGAATGTGAAATCTTTCGGGTACCAGAAAAGCAATACTTTTTTGTTCTTGTTTACGGCTTCTTCGAAAATGTTGATTTTCATGTTATCGCCCATTTCTGAAATCGCATCTACCGCAATGTTTGGGAATTTTTTTCCAACTAATGACATAATATATAAGTTTAAGTGATTTTACTGGGACAAAAATACGCCATAACATTTTATCTCAACTATCACTTTTGATTATATATTTTTATTAAAGAATAGTATTTGACTATTTAGTTGATTTAAATTTATGGGTCGAAAATTATTTTAACCGATTGGTTTTATATATTTGTTTGCGCAAAACAAAATGAAACCACTATGAATTTTTCCAATCTTTTCAGAAAAAAATCGACTTCAATCGTAGTCCAGCAAGGCGGTGACGGCGAAGAACATACCGGACTTCACAAAGTGCTGACCGTGAAAGATTTGACATTTTTCGGGATAGCTGCCATTATTGGCGGGGGAACATTCAGTGCGATTGGAAACGCTTGTTTTTCGGGCGGTCCGGGTGTCGTGATTTTGTATTGCATTTGTGCCGTGGCTTGCGGATTTACAGCGATGTGCTATGCCGAATTTGCGTCTCGCGTACCTGTTTCCGGAAGTGCTTATACTTATGCTTATGTGTCTTTTGGCGAATTGTTTGCGTGGATTATAGGCTGGGCGCTGATTATGGAATATTCTATCGGAAACATTTACATCGCCTTTTCATGGAGCGGTTATTTTACGAACCTTCTCGAAAGTTTCCATATCCATTTGCCGGAATGGCTGACGATCAATTACCAATCTGCACACGATGCGGTTTTGGCCAACACGCCCGGAGAAGGCATGACTGCGTGGAATAATGCACCACTGCTTGGGAGTTTGCGTGTCATTTTTGATTTGCCGGCAGTAGTCATCAACCTGTTGATTACTTACCTCGTTTACCGTGGCACAAAAGAATCGCGGAATTTCAGCAACATCATGGTGATGATCAAGCTCGCGATTATTGTATTGGTCATTGTTGTCGGTGCATGTTATATAGACATCGAAAATTGGACGCCTTTCATGCCAAACGGTTTCAAGGGCGTTATGGGCGGTGTTTCGGCCGTGTTCTTTGCTTATATCGGCTTTGATGCCGTATCGACATTGGCGGAAGAAAGCAAAAACCCACAGCGCGATTTGCCAAAAGGTATGATTTATTCCCTTGTCATCTGTACGATAGTATATATTATCCTGGCGTTGGTATTGACCGGAATGGTGCCTTATAAATTGCTTGGCGTCAGCGATCCGTTGGCAGAAATATTCGCGATCAAGGAAATGAAATGGATGCTGTTTATCGTTTCGATTGCCGCCGTTGTTGCAATGACAAGCGTACTATTGGTATTCCAGATGGGCCAGCCAAGAATCTGGATGACGATGAGCCGCGACGGACTGATGCCAAAGAAATTTTCCTCAATCCACCCGAAATACAAAACACCGGGATTTGCTACAATTGTCACGGGTTTGGTGGTCGGCATCCCGATATTTTTTACCGATGAGAATTTTGTGCTTGATTTCACGAGTATTGGGACATTGTTCGCATTCGTACTGGTTTGCGGCGGCGTATTGCTGTTGTCACCCCAAAGTGAAGCTGAATTGGCAGAACGCCAGACCAAAGGAAAATTCAGGATTCCGTATATCAATTCCAGGTTCATCTTTCCTGCTATAGTGGTTGTTTCGGCAATAGTCATGAATTGGCTGTATCCGGACTATTTCAGTTCCGTCTGTGATTATTCGACAGGGAAATGTGCGACAAATATCCCGATGACCGTTTTCATGATTTTGTGTGTCGTGATGTCGGTTGTGGCATTCATGAAAAATTTATCCCTGATTCCGCTTCTCGGGCTTATTTCCTGCTGTTACCTTTTGACGGGAATGGCGGTATCCAACTGGGCATGGTTTGGCACATGGCTGTTGATTGGGCTTGTGGTGTACTTTTGTTATGGGTATAGAAAGAGCAAGCTGAACGTGAAAAAAATATAAGCCTTCATAAAAAAGCCGCTTCACAACTGAAGCGGCTTTTTTATTTATTGCTATTACAACTTCATCAGTTTCTTGCTCACTTTGCCCCTATCCGAAACGATTTCGACAAAATAAGTCCCGGTTTTCAGGCCTGAAACATCAACCGGGGAATTCCCATTAAAACCAGGAATGCTTTTCACCAATTGTCCCAGCATATTATAAATTGAAATGCTTTTCACTTGGATGTCCGCATCGACATTAATACCCAGTGAATGCCTGGCCGGATTTGGATATAACATAATGTTGTCGCTAATATCGAAATGATTCGTGCCCAATTGTATAAAACCGGTCGTCGCGACATTGGTAATAATTGGGAAATTGTAATCAAAATAAATGCTGGCAGTATTCACAACGACATTATTTAAAACGATTGTGTCCAATGGCTTGATTTTAAAGGCGACATAACCATGGCTTCCCGGTTCATCAGTTGCCGCATCAGGCAATCACCTGAAGATTTGGATTTCCTGTAATCGACAGGTAATTGGTATTTCCTAAATTGTGCAAATCAACTGAAGCCAGCAAAGTATTGTCGAGATACAGGTATTCAAAACCATGCGGCGTCATCTCAAAATCCGTCAATGGGTTGTCGGAAAGGATTAAATAACCCATCCCGATATTTGCAGGCAATGAAAAAGAAGCCATTAGGTTGTTGTTGAGATCGGCCTCATAAATATACGGTGTCTGGCTCAGGTCGATTGAAGTAAGCAGGTTATGGCTGCAATCCATCAATTCATATTGGACGGATGCCAATGTCAGGGATGTCAGGTGGTTATTTGAACATGTAAGCCCTGCCATGCTTCCGGCAGGAATATTCGGGTGCGGATGAACAGCAAGATTTGCCAATTGGTTGTCATAACAATGCAGGATGTAGAGATTATCCAACATGCTGACATCTAATGTCGTCAAAGCATTGCCGGAACAATCCAGGTATTTCAAATTCGTAAAATTCTCATGCCCGAAAGGGAAGCGATATTGTAACCGTCCAGCGTTAAATTCTCAACAGCAAGCGCTTCAGAAAGCTGGATTTCCCCATCGTTATTGGTATCTGCATCATGAGCGTCCTGCTCACCGAACGCTACGCAAAGGTAATTGACCAACGCATTTTTAAAATTTGCATCCGGAATCGTGACGATTTGCGCATTGACGGAAAATGAAAACAAGGAAATGCCAACGAGGATGTAGAATTTTTTCATTATCAGTGGTTTAGCTTTTGTAAATATAAATAAAAAGCCTTCTTACGGGAATGGTTTTTAATCTGGAAGGTAACTCCGTTGCGCAACACGCTGAAAATAATTTCAAAACATACCTTTCCATTATCCAAAACAAAAACCGTAAATTTGTCCTTCAAAATTAAAAACAACACCAATAAAATAGTTATGAGTGCATTTGACGTTGTCGTTATAGGTTCTGGTCCCGGCGGTTATGTGGCTGCCATCCGCTCGGCCCAACTGGGTTTTAAAACAGCCATCATTGAAAAATATCCAACACTTGGTGGCACTTGCCTCAACGTGGGCTGTATCCCTTCAAAAGCGCTGCTCGATTCTTCACACCATTACCTCGATGCCATTTCGCATTTCAAGGAACACGGCATCGATATCAGTGGCGAGATTAAAGTCAATATTGAGCAAATGATTGCACGCAAATCATCGGTCGTCGACCAAAACGTTTCGGGTATCAAATACCTGATGGACAAAAACAAAATCACCGTTTTCGAAGGGCTTGGCTCATTTGAAGATGCGACACATATCAAAGTCACCAACGGCAAAAAGTCGGAAATCCTCGAAGCCAAAAATACCATCATCGCGACAGGTTCCAAACCTTCTTCCCTGCCGTTCATCAAAATCGACAAAGAAAGAATCATCACTTCCACCGAAGCGTTAAAACTGACAGAAGTGCCAAAACACCTGATCGTCATTGGTGGCGGCGTCATCGGATTGGAATTGGGACAAGTCTATTTGAGATTAGGCGCACAGGTTTCCGTAGTAGAATATCTGGATCGCATCATTCCTGGAATGGATGCAGGTTTGTCAAAAGAACTGACCAAAGTATTGAAAAAACAAGGCATGAAATTCTATACTTCCCACAAAGTGAAATCAGTGGAAAGAACCAAAAATGCCATTACCGTCCAGGCGGAAAATGCCAAAGGCGAAACCATTACGCTCGAAGGCGATTATTCACTCGTTTCTGTTGGAAGACGTCCATATACCGACGGATTGTCTGCCGAAAAAGCCGGCGTCAAAATCACCGACCGTGGCATGGTGGAAGTCAATGACCATTTGCAAACCAACATCCCGAATATTTATGCCATCGGCGATGTCGTTCGTGGTGCCATGTTGGCGCACAAAGCCGAAGAAGAAGGCGTTATGGTTGCCGAAATCCTTGCGGGGCAAAAACCGCATATCAATTACAACCTGATTCCTGGCGTGGTTTATACCTGGCCGGAGGTCGCGGCTGTCGGCAAAACCGAAGAGCAGCTGAAAGAAGCAGGCGTCGATTATAAAGTCGGCAGTTTCCCGATGAAAGCGCTCGGCCGTTCGCGTGCCAGCGGCGATACCGACGGATTCGTAAAAATCCTTGCCGATGCCAAAACCGACGAAGTGTTGGGAATCCATATGATTGGCGCACGTACCGCAGATTTGATCGCTGAAGCCGTGACCGCAATGGAATTCCGCGCTTCCGCCGAAGACATCGCAAGAATGTCGCACGCGCACCCGACTTATGCTGAAGCGGTTAAGGAAGCGGCGCTCGATGCAACTGACAAACGTTCGATCCATATGTAGGATTAGGAGCTATTTCCTGCTTTACGTTGCAATCTTTTTTCGGCGAAAAGCCTCAAAAGGATTTTCACTGCAATCAGGGCTAGGACCATAAATTATAAACAAAAACCCGTTCCAAGAGCGGGTTTTTTATACAAATCATTTGAGGACAAAACATACCATCACGATTGAAAACATTGAAATGTTCAAGCCACAACTGCTGGCCTGGGCACAACAATTCCGTGAAATCGTGTTTCTCGACAGCAATGATTACCCACAGCAATACGGCAGTTACGATTGCGTGTTGGCCGTTGACGCGTTCACTTCGATCAAAACCGATGTCGATAATGCGTTTGAAAACCTGAAGGAATACCAGCAAACCACGAAAGATTGGCTGTTCGGGTATCTTTCATACGATTTAAAAAACGACACCGAGGATTTGCAATCGCAAAATTTCGACGGCCTGAATTTTCCGGATTTGTATTTTTTCCAGCCTAAAAAATTATTCTTATTGAAAGACAGCCAACTCGAAATCCAATACCTCAAAATGTGCGATGATGAGATCAATCATGATTTGGAGGAAATCCAAAATCTGAAATCTGACCCGGGCGCTGGCGAACAGGCGAAGCAAATCAGCAATCTGAATTCTGTCATCCACATCCAACAGCGCATTTCCAAACCCGAATATCTTTCAAAAGTCGGAACGATGCTCAACCACATCCATCGCGGCGACATTTACGAAGCCAATTTCTGCATGGAATTTTACGCCGAAAACGCCGAAATCAGCCCGTTTGAAACCTTTGAAAAACTGAATGCGATTTCACGGCCGCCATTTGCAGCTTTCTTCAAAAACCACAGGCAATTCCTGATGTCGGCTTCGCCCGAACGGTATTTGCGCAAAGAAGGAAGCAAAATCATTTCGCAACCGATAAAAGGCACCGCGAAACGCAGCAACGACAATATTGAAGACGACCAAATCAGATCTGAATTGCAATCGAGCGAAAAAGAGCGTTCGGAAAACATCATGATCGTTGACCTCGTGCGCAACGATTTGTCGAAGACCGCCGAAAAAGATTCTGTAAATGTCGAAGAATTGTGCGGCATTTATACGTTCAGGCAAGTGCACCATCTGATTTCGACAGTCGTTTCAGAATCGGAAAAACCACCGGTCGAAGTCATCAAAACCACATTCCCGATGGGCAGCATGACCGGTGCGCCCAAGATTTCGGCGATGAACATCATCGAAAAACTCGAAGAAACAAAACGCGGTTTGTACAGCGGCGCCATTGGCTATTTCACGCCCGAAGGCGATTTTGATTTTAATGTCGTCATCCGCAGCATTTTGTACAATTCTGATAACCGATACATCTCGTTTTCTGTTGGCAGCGCGATCATTTCGCAATCGCAGCCAGAAATGGAATATGCCGAATGTTTGCTGAAAGCCAATGCGATGCGCGAAGTTTTGTCTGATAATCAGCCAAATTGATTATCTTTAGACGTCAAAAACCATTTTTATGGGAAAACAATCCTTTACGAATCATATCCGATATTATACGCCGCATCATTTTGTGTTTTACCCGATTATGGTATTGGTCATTAGCGTCAGCTTGTATCGTACCTATTTTGCGCAGACTTCAGACGACCAGCTTTTATGGGCAGTGATCAGTATTATTGCCATAGCCGTTGCGTATCTTTCCTATATGGTGCGCCAACATTACGCTTTGACTTTGCAGGACAGGATTATACGACTCGAATTGCGATACCGTTATTTTTCATTGACCGGGAAAAAGTTTGAGCCGATTGAATTGCAGTTGCGCGACAGCCAGTTGTTTGCTTTGCGGTTTTGCCCGGATTCAGAATTTGAAGCGCTTGTGGAAAGGATATTGGCAGAAAACCTGTCGGAAAAAAAAATCAAGAAAGCGATTATGAACTGGAAAGGCGATTTCCACAGGGTATAACCAAAAATTATGGGGCGCAACAACGAAAGGAACATCAAAAAACACAACGACAAATTGCATAAGGCGCAAAACAAAGTCAAGGAAGCCGAAATAGCCCGGAAAGAAAAATTGAGCGCCATCATTAAAAAATTCAATTCAGGGAACGATTCAAAATAAGTATTATGGAAGCCGATAAATTCAGTGAACTCAAAATTGAAGTACAGGAAATCATAGACATGATTGCCGCCAAACAATTCCAGAATGCAATTATCAAACTGACCGAAGCCAGCGACCTGCTTGACGACCTGCTCGATGTTTCAGCAGATGACGACGACCTGATTGAAATCAGTAAATACCAGGTATTGCTCAATCATCTGCAGCAGAAAATCCACTCTTCTTCTTAATTTAAAAAAACTTTTTTGGCAAAGTTGAGATTATTTATTATAAATAAGCGAACGTTCATTTATTATTTTTATATTCGCAAAAAATAATACGATGCGGACAAGAAATGCGGATAAGGAAAAATTAGTGATTGAGAAAGCCATCGAACTTATAGTGCAAGATGGTTTCCAGGGTTTTAGCATGAACAAGCTTGCAAAATCCTGTGGTGTTTCGGTCGCCACACTTTATATTTATTACGAAGACAAGGACGATTTAATCCGGAAAATCGGGACAGAAATCGGGCGCAATTTCTTCGCAACCACACTCAAGGACTTCTCCCCCGACATGTCTTTCGCCGAAGGATTGAAAAAACAATGGGAAAACCGGGCCGCCTTTGCAATCAAATATCCGAATGAAGTCGCTTGTTTTGAAATCATCCGCCATTCACCGCATGGCGAGCAAACACTAAACGACGCACTGGTTGGTTTTAAAGACCAGATGGGACAGTTTTTCAACAACGCCGTCAAAAACAACGAACTCATTCCGCTGCCTATCGAAGTGTTCTGGAGCGTTGCCTACGGGCCGCTTTATTCGTTGCTGCGTTTTCACAGCGAGGGCAAAAGCATGGGCGGAAAACCGTTTAAATTTACAGATGCCATGATGGATGAGACTTTCCAGTTGGTCATCAAAGCATTAAAACCATAACTCACTCTCATGGAAAACCAGGACCACATTTTAATTTTCCGGACCAATATAACAGCGCTTTGCAAGAATTGCGAAATGCATAAAACGCTGCAAAGCCACACTGGAATACAGCAATGGAATATCGATCATGAAGATGTCGATTGCGTACTGCGTATCGTTTCAGATTCATTGTCGCCACAAAATATCATTACCATTATCAACCGGTACGGGTTCGATTGCAGTGAACTCGAATAAACAACAAATCACTCAACATGGAAAAAGAAAAATTAATCATCCCGCCATTTACGCCACACCAGAAATTCATCATCGCCATTCTGGCTTTGCTCCAGTTTACAGTCATTCTCGATTTCATGGTCATTTCTCCATTGGGTGACATCCTGATGAAAACCTTAAATATGTCGACTGCCAATTTTGGATTTACCGTTTCCGCTTATGCATTTAGCGCCGGGATTTCGGGGTTGCTGGCTGCAGGTTTTGCCGATAAATTTGACCGCAAAAAACTCCTGATCTTTTTTTACACCGGATTTATTGCCGGGACAGTGTTTTGCGCATTGTCCAACAGTTATTATATGCTGCTTTCCGCGAGGATTATCACTGGGTTTTTTGGCGGCGTCATCGGATCAGTGTCATTGGCAATCGTGACCGATTTATTTGTCATCCATCAACGAGGCCGCGTCATGGGTTTTATCCAGATGGCATTTGCGGCGAGCCAGATTCTCGGCATTCCAATCGGGTTGTATTTTGCGAATCTTTGGGGTTGGCATTCCGCTTTCCTGATGATTGTTGGCCTGGCCAGTGTCATCCTGATTTTATTTCTGATTTATATGCAGCCGGTGGACAAGCACCTCGAGTTGCAATCGGATAAAAACGCGTTCCTGCATTTGTGGCACACGCTGGGCAATAAAAATTACCAGGTCGGGTTTTTGGCCATTGCCTTTTTATCGGTCGGTGGCTTTGCGATGCAGCCTTTTGGAAGCGCATTTTTGGTAAACAACATCCATATCAGCCAGCTGCAATTGCCGATGGTATTTTTCTTCACCGGGCTTTCGGTGCTGATTATTATGCCGATTGTTGGAAAATTGAGCGACCGCATCGACAAATTCAAACTTTACACTGCCGGTTCGGTTTTGTCGATTATCATGATCATCATTTATACGAACCTTGGCCCGATTCCGCTTTGGGAAG
>DATHKH010000140.1:0-64676 GCA_035286325.1 Flavobacterium sp. | reverse complement strand
GCGAATTGAACGAAAGCATGCAGCAGTTCATTGGCGGACTTCGCGCCGGAATGGGCTATTGCGGATCGAAAGACATCCCGACGTTGCAGGATACCGGAAGATTTGTCCGCATTACAACCAGTGGCATTACCGAAAGCCATCCGCATAATGTCACGATTACGAAGGAAGCGCCGAATTATTCACGATAGTTCCGGAGCTTCAAAGCAACAAAGTTTTTTCGCCACGAATTCATGAATTATTTGATAATTAAAACAAATAAAAATTCGTGAATTTGTGGCTATTTTTTTTAATTGCTTACTAATTTTCCAAGCAATTTCTTATCGCCCACAATCCACAAAATATCATCTTTTTCCAAAATCAAATGCGAATCTGGATTCAGGATGCGTTTGCCTTTGCGTTCGATGCCAACGACCAATCCGCTGGTTTTTTCCCGCAATTGCGACTGCCGGATGCTTTTTCCTATAAAATCCTCATTGACCAATTCGAGCTGTTGCAAGACAATTTCGGCTTCTGCGGTATTTTCAGGCGGTTCAATTTCATTCTGGTCGAGATAAGACTTGAATTGCTTGACTTGCGCATCGGTGCCGATTACGCAAATTTCATCCCCCGGAAACAGGCGCTCATTGCGGCTCGGAATCTGGATTGTGATTTCGCCGCGCTTGATAAAGGCAATGTTAATCCCAATCTGTTCGCGGAGCTGCAGTTCTTCCAATGTTTTCCCGGCAATATTCGATTCCCGCGCAATATCGAAAATGGTCATATGGCCTTCCCATGGCGTTAGGTCGCTGCGCCTTCTTTTGTTGCGGATGATTTCACGCGCATTGAGGTTTCGCAGGAAGCGGTTTTCGATGCGATGGTATTGGGCGTTGAGTTGCCGCGGAAAAATCGCATATAAAATGATAGCGCCGACAAACGCGATAAAGGCGACTTCACGCGAGAAGAAATTGTCGAGCAGGAATCCGATGTAGACCAATGTCAGTACAAACCGGAACAGGATCATCATGATAATCGGGCCGCGGAATTTCCGTTCTGCCATCAGTTCCAAAACCTGGTCGACAGCCACACGGCGCAACGCCAATGCCCATAAAAATGGCGCAAGCATGGCCAATGTAATCAACGCAGCGATGGCGTTCCCGAATTTGGAACCTTCAACCATTGGCAGAATAAATTTCGCCGAAAGCAAAATCACGGCAATGATAATCACCGAATGGATGATGACCTGTACCAAATATGCGCGGAGTACAATCTGCCAGGTGCTGACCGATTTTATCGCCTGCGCATTGGCGCTGTAACGTTCAATGCGTTTGACCCATTTCCGAGGCAGTTTTTTGGCAAGATATTCGGAAAATGGCGTCGAAAGCCTGACCATAAATGGCGTGGTGAACGTCGTAACGGCCGAAACCGCGACGACAATCGGGTAGAGGAAACTGCTCGTGACATTCAGCGTCATGCCCAAAGTTGCAATAATAAAAGAAAATTCCCCGATTTGTGCAAGGCTCATTCCCGTTTGTACCGATTGTTTCAACGGCTGGCCGGAAAGCAAAGCGCCAATAGTCGAGCTGAACGATTGCCCGACAATGGTCACAACCGTCAATATCAAAACCGGAATCCAGTGTTCCGCTAAAGTATGCGGGTTGATCAGCATGCCGACCGATACGAAAAAGACCGCGCCAAACAAATTCTTGACTGGTTTTACCAAATGCTCGATGTGTTCAGCCTGCGTGGTTTCAGCGATGATCGAACCCATAATAAACGCACCAAGCGCAGGAGAGAATCCAACATTCGCAGCGAGAATGACCATTAACAGGCACAACGCCAATGAAATGATCAGCATCATTTCGTCCGTCAATAAATGTTTTGCTTTTTTCAATAAAGTCGGAATGAAGAAGATTCCGCCGACAAACCAAATCGTCAGGAAGAATAATAATTTCAATACAGACATCATCAATTCACCGCCTGAAAACTGTGAACTTACGGCAACCGTCGACAGCAAAACCATCATCAAAATCGCTACAATATCCTGTACGATTAAGGCGCCGATGACATTTCCGGCAAATTTCTGGGCCTTGACGCCCAATTCCTCAAAGGTTTTTAAAATGATGGTCGTCGAGGAAATCGAAAGAATGACGCCAAGGAAAATACTGTCCATTTGTGCCCAACCCATGATGCGCCCGACGGAATAGCCGAGAATCAGCATGGTGGTTATTTGGGTTATGGCGGTGATCGAAGCCGTGCCGCCCACTTTCATCAGCTTCTTAAAACTGAACTCAAGGCCTAGGCTGAACAAAAGGAAAATCACACCGATTTCGGCCCAGACTTCGACGCTTTTGATGTCTTTCACCGAAGGAAAAAAATCAAAATGGTTGCCCGCGAGAAATCCCGCAATCAGATACCCCAAAACGAGCGGTTGCTTGATTTTTTTAAACAGCAACACCGCGACGCCTGCAGTCATCAGGATCAATCCCAAATCGCTGATCAGCGGATAAAGATGTTGTGTGGTTGCTGCGGCGCTCATGATTGGTTATTTAGCTCACGGCGAAAGTATTTGTCAGTGGTGTCGCTGAATTTCCTTCGTCAGTTTGTCGTAAGTTATTAAAAAAAGTCCGTTTTTAAAAATCGAAAACAAAAAAAGCCGCCTTTTATGACAGCTTTTGATGGTTTTTGGAAGCTATTCCGGCTATACGCTGCAATCTTTTTTCGGTATTTGAAATTAAAAGGAGGACAGCCTGTGGCTGTCAGGTAATTTTCTTTTACCTCAAAAAGGATTTACGCTTCTATCCGGGCTAGGGCTATAGATATAATTAAATTCCCAGGTAATTCGCAGGCGTGATTTGCAATAATTCAGCTTTGATGTCATCCGGCACTTCGAGCGTATTGATAAAATCATGAATCGCTTTTTTGTCTATCGTCGTGTTTGTCCTGGTCAATCCTTTCAATGCTTCATATGGATTCGGATACGATTCCCGACGCAGGATTGTCTGAATGGCTTCGGCAACGACAGCCCAGTTTTTTTCAAGGTCTTCGGCAAATTTGCTTTCGTTCAGGAGCAGTTTATTGAGGCCTTTCAACGTCGCTTCAAATCCAATCAAAGTATGCCCGATTGGCACTCCGATATTCCTCAAAACCGTACTGTCGGTCAAATCGCGCTGCAACCTTGACAACGGCAATTTGGCTGATAAATGTTCGAAAACCGCATTCGCAATTCCCAAATTCCCTTCAGAATTCTCAAAATCAATCGGGTTGACTTTGTGTGGCATCGCCGACGAGCCGATTTCGCCAGCCTTGATTTTCTGTTTGAAATAATCCATCGACACATACGTCCAGATGTCGCGATCCAAATCGATGATAATGGTATTGATTCTTTTCAAGGCATCAAAAAACGCGGCAAAATGGTCATAATGTTCAATCTGCGTCGTTGGGAAAGAATGATGCAGGCCGAGCGTTTCCTCGACAAAATCGTTCCCGAATTTCCGCCAGTCAACATTGGGATAAGCGACATGATGCGCGTTGTAATTTCCGGTCGCACCGCCAAATTTGGCCGCAAACGGGATATTGAACAGCAAACGCAATTGTTCTTCAAGCCTTTCGACAAAAACCCCAATTTCCTTCCCCAAGCGCGTTGGTGATGCAGGCTGTCCGTGTGTTCTGGCGAGCATTGGAATGTCCTTCCATTCGGTGCTTAATTCTTTTAGTTTTGAAATCACCGCAATCAGCGATGGCATATAGACATTCTCAAAAGCATATTTCGCCGACAGCGGAATCGCGGTATTGTTGATGTCCTGCGACGTCAATCCAAAATGGATGAATTCTTTATAATCGGACAACCCGAGTTTGTCGAATGCCGATTTGATGAAATATTCGACAGCTTTGACATCGTGGTTGGTCGTTTTCTCGATTTCCTTGATGGACTGCGCATCTTCGGCAGAAAAGTTTTTATAGATATTGCGCAGGGCTTCAAACTTCGATACATCAACGCCTTTCAATTGCGGCAACTGGATTTCACAAAGTGCGATAAAGTATTCAATTTCAACAAGTACGCGGTATTTGATAAGCGCTTCTTCAGAAAAATAGGCGGAAAGGGAAATGGTTTTGCTGCGGTACCTGCCATCGATCGGCGATATGGCATTGAGTTCGGTCAATTGGTGCATTGGTGTGTTGTTTATGCGATGCAAGCAAAGATAAACCTTAGGATTTAGAAATGAAAAGAAAAGATGAAAATAGACGTACTGCGCTTTTAGATTATTAGAAACGCTTCGCTTTAGACTAGCTTTTTGGATTGTTGGAAAGTTACATTGGACACTTTCTAAAGCCGCAGGCGTGTCTAAAGCGCAGCGTATCTAAACCGCAGGTTCTAAATTAACAACAGCCTTTCCCTCAAAATCAAAACCCCTTCCGAAGCAACTCGTGGAATCACTTCCAGTTTATTTCTAAGGTTCGGGATATGCGCCGGTTTTGGGTCGATCAAAAATAACGGCGTATCCGGCTTCGTGAAATCAATCAGGCCGGCTGCGGGATAAACCTGTAATGACGTTCCTACAACTGCAAAATAATCGGCTTGTTGTGTCAGAAAAACCGCTTCTTCGAGAGCCGGAACTTCCTCACCAAACCATACGATGTGCGGGCGGAGTTGATGGTTGTCGTCGTCAACGTGGCCGATGTTCAGGTCTGTTTTCCAATCGAGGATAAGGTTTGTATTTCGCGTGCTCCTGGCTTTAAACAGTTCGCCATGCAAATGCAAGACCTTTGTGCTTCCGGCGCGTTCGTGCAGGTTGTCTACGTTTTGGGTAATGATATGCACGTCGAAATCGCTTTCGAGTTCAGCGAGGATTCGATGCCCCAAATTCGGTTCGACTTCATGCAGTTGTCTTCTTCGTTGGTTGTAGAAATCCAGTACGAGTTCGGGATTTCTGCGGAAACCTTCGGGCGAAGCGACATCCATAACGTTGTGGCCTTCCCACAATCCGTCCGAATCACGGAAGGTTTTAATGCCGCTTTCGGCGGAGATTCCGGCGCCGGTTAAGACGACGAGTTTGTTTTTCATTGGGAAATTTTTTGGTTGATACAAGATAGGGAATTCTTTGGAGAAGACACGCTGCGCTTTTAGACGGCTGCGCCTTAGACACGCCTGGCTTTAGAAAGTGTCCAATGTAACTTTCCAACAATCCAAAAGCGAAGCGCGTCTAAAAATCTAAAGCGCAGCGTGTCCTTTTGCGTGAGTGATAGGAGCAAAGTGCCGCGCACTGCGGATAGCAAGACGGCGCACAATAGATATGATTTTTTGCAAAAATGTCCAAGCGCCGGCACGCCCAACAAAAAAATGTATTTTTGCTAAAATTTAAAATGATGACCGACTTGAAATACCTCGAATATCTTGAAGGTTTCCTGACCGACAACCGCAAGGCGCGTTTCCTGGACGTGCTGCAAAACAGAACCAATCATTTTACTGTCGCGATTGAAGACGTGTTCCAGATGCACAATACGAGTGCCGTGATGCGCAGTTGCGAGGTTTTTGGCGTGCAGCAATTGAATGTCGTCGAGGAGAAATTTGCGAAACGGATCGACAAGGAAATTGCGATGGGTTCACAGAAATGGGTCGATATCAACCAGTTTGATTCGATGGCCGATTGTATTGCTTCGGTGCGGCAGAAAGGCTACAGGGTTATTGCTACGACACCGCATGAGGATGATTGTTTGTTGGATGATTTTGACATTTCACAGCCTGCGGCTTTATTTTTTGGGACGGAACGCGACGGATTATCGGCTGAACTATTGGCGCAGGCCGACGGTTTTTTAAAAATCCCGATGGCCGGTTTTACGGAAAGCCTGAACATTTCGGTATCGGCGGCGATTATTTTGCAGAATTTGACCACGCGATTGCGGAAATCGGATATCGATTGGCATTTGAGTGAAGCGGAAATCCTCGAAAAAAGGTTGGTTTGGGCGAAGAATTCGATTAAGGATATTAAACGGATTGAGGAAAGATATTTTGGAAACGCTGCGCTTTAGATTTTTAGACGCGCTTCGCTTTTTGACGGCTACGCCGTTAGACACTTCACTATAGGAAACTAAGGCTTTAGAAAATCTCGAATTGAACTCTGAACAAATCCAAACACACAGCGTTCTAAAGCCGCAGGCGTGCCTAAAAATCTAAAAGCGAAAGCGTGTCTGAATTAAAAATCCTTTCCTTTTCTCTTCAAAATCTTATATTCCTCATAACATTCGCTGATGGCATCCATAATCTGAAGGTCGTTGGCGGTTTTGACGAATTCTTCGGAATAGCTGCAGCGCTCGAGGATTTCGGCAATTTCCTTTTTGTCGATGCCGAGTAGGACTGCAATGGTTTCGCGGTCGAATTTGGATTGCAGCAGGTTGCGGACCGTATCGTCCTTTTTCATTTCCTTGAGCCTTTTGAGTTCTTTTGGCTTTTTGCCGAAGAAATTATAAAGTGCATCCGCCGGATTGAATATCGAACCCAAAACACGTCCGAAAGCATTTGGCGAATATTCACCCGCTTCATAGCCTTGCGGCAGCCCGGAAATGCTATAGCGGTAATTTTCTCTGTCGGGAATCAGCCTGGAATCGACCTCAAGATAGCCGGTCAGGTTGTATTGTTTGACGATGACTTCTTCGAGCGCGATGGCTTTTTCGGTCAGCTGGATTTTGGTGGTTTTATTCTTGATCCAGTCGTTGGTGACGCGAATTTTTATCGATTTGAAACCGATCAGGGAAACGTGAAGCGTGTCATTGACTTCAACGGCAAGTTCAAAATAACCCTTGTCGTTCGACACTGTGCCTTTGACTTTATTCAGGTTGATGATATTGACATTCGCCAGCGGAAGCAACGTATCGTCGTTGACCACTGTTCCGGACACTTTTACGGGAAGTCCAATCTGCGCTGAGGCCATGGCAGAAAAGAGGATAAAGAAAAAGACTGCGAAATATCTCATGTTCGTTTTTGATTGGCTAAAAGTAATCAAACACGTGAAGATATTCTGCAGTCTTTATAGAATTATAAGAAAATTAACAGATTCCTGTTAGCCTTTCCTTGGACGTCTTGCTCTTGGCGCATCGTTTGTGCCTTCAGACCTTCTTGGTGCACGGTCAGAAATGCCGCCTTCACGCCTTGGGGAATCTGAACGCCTTGGCGCGCTTTGGGAATAACCGCCTTCACGTCTTGGTGCTTCGCTCCTGCTTTCGCTGCGTCCGCCAAAACCTTCTTTTCTTGGAGCACGATCTGATGAAAATCCGCCTTGTCTCGGAGCCGAACTTTTAAATCCGCCACCGCCAAAACTGCGTTCTCCGCCGCTTCTTGGTGCGAAACTTTTTCCGCCGCCGCCAAAGCTTCCGCCTGAGCTTCTTCCATTGTGGTCGCGTCTTCCGCCACCGTCATTTTTAGAAATCTCGACGTTGATTCTGCGTCCTTCCAGTTGGATATTATTCAAAATCTCCATGACTTTATCAGAATGTTCCGGATCGGTGTTGAAGAAAGAGAAACCTTCTTTGACATCGACTTTGTATACATCGTCACGGCCAAGGTCAAGTGTTTCTTTCAGGAAGTCTTTCAAAGACATCCAGTCGAAGTTGTCGCGTGAACCGATGTTGACGAAATAACGGGTTGCGCCGCTGTTGCTTCCGCCTTCGCGTGGTTCGCGTTCGTCACGACGTTCGCCGCCAGATTGGTTCGACAAGTCGCGTGTTTTCTTGTAATAGTTGATGAATCGGTTGAATTCTACCGATACCATTTTCTTGATCAGTTCTTCTTTTGACAAATCTTCCAAAACGTTGTTGATCGCCGGAAGGTAGTTGTCAATTTCGTGGTCAACTTCAGTGTCCTTAATCTTGTTGGCTAAGTGCAACAATTGGATTTCACAGATTTCAATTCCGCTAGGGATTGTTTTCTCTTCAAATTTCTGCTTGATGATTCTTTCGATCGCAGAGATTTTACGCAATTCACTTTTCGTAACGATGACAATCGAAGTTCCCAATTTCCCGGCACGGCCTGTACGACCTGAACGGTGATTGTAAGTTTCGATTTCGTCAGGAAGCTGATAATTCACAACGTGCGTGATGTTGTCAACGTCAATTCCACGTGCAGCAACATCAGTCGCAACAAGCATTTGGATTTGGCGTCCACGGAAAGATTTCATTACGCCATCACGTTGTGACTGTGACAAATCGCCATGCAAAGCAGCAGCGTTGTATCCATCTTCAATCAGTTTTTCAGCAACAGCTTGTGTGTCTCTTTTCGTACGGCAGAAAACAACCGAAAAAATATCCGGGTTTGCATCGGCCAAACGTTTCAAAGCTTCATAACGGTCACGTGCGTTTACCAAATAAAATTCGTGTGACACGGTAGCAGAACCGGAGTTCTTGGCGCCGACAGTAATCTCAATCGGATCGCTCATGAATTGTTTCGCAATCCTCGCGACTTCCTGTGGCATTGTGGCTGAAAACAACCAGGTGCTTTTCTCGTCAGGAGTTGTAGAAAGGATATTTACGATGTCTTCGTAGAAACCCATGTTCAGCATTTCGTCGGCCTCGTCGAGGATACAATGCGTGATTTGGGTAATGTTTACAAGTCCACGATTGATCATGTCCTGCATTCTTCCCGGAGTCGCAACGATAATTTGTGCGCCTCTTTTGATGTCTCTTGCCTGCTCAGTAATGCTGGCACCGCCATAAACCGCAACTACGTTAATACCTTTTTCGTACTTCGAGTAGTTTTTGATTTCGTTCGTAATCTGCAAGCAAAGCTCGCGTGTAGGGGATAAGATTAACGCCTGAGTATTTCTGTTGTTGGCGTCTATTTTTTGGATCAGCGGAAAACCAAAAGCTGCGGTTTTTCCTGTCCCCGTCTGGGCTAGCGCAACTAAATCTGTGTCTTGTTCCAATAATAGGGGAATCGCTTTCTCCTGTACTTCGGTCGGATTCTCAAATCCTAGATCTAAAATCGCCCTCAGTAACGATTCACTCAATCCTAATTGTTCAAATTTATTCATATTGTATTTTAAAATATTGCGCAAAAGTAGTCTTTATAAACCATATAAACTAATGCTAATTGCGACTTTAAAATTTTATTATGAATTGAAAATCAGAAAGATAGAATTGAGAATTGAGAATTGAGAATTGAGAACGGAAAATATTTCGCCGAATCAGCTGTGTATCAGGAAAGAAATAAGTTGTTTTACGGCGATGCCACGGTGGCCGACTTTGGCTTTTTCTTCGGGGGAAATCTGCGCAAAAGTCGTCGAAAAACCGTCGGCTTTGAACACCGGATCATAACCGAAACCGTCGGCTCCTGTTTTTTCATGGATGATTTCGCCTTTGGCAATCCCGGTGAAAAGGTGTTGGTTGCCATTCAGGTTCAATGCAATGACCGTTTTGAATTGGGCGTTGCGGTTTTCAATTCCTTGCAATGCGGCCAACAACTTGTCCATATTATCATCTGCATTTTTTTGCTCACCGGCATAGCGCGCGGAATAAACCCCAGGCGCGCCGTTCAGCGCCTCGACTTCCAATCCCGTGTCGTCGGCAAAGCAATCGTAGCCGTATTTTTCGGTGACATAATTGGCTTTTAGGATCGCATTGCCTTCAATCGTATCGGCAGTTTCGGGGATGTCTTCGTGGCAGCCGATGCTTTCGAGGCTCAGAATCGTAATCGAATCCGGAAGCATGGCCTGGATTTCCCGGATTTTGTTTTTGTTGTTGGATGCGAAGACGAGCGTCATTTTTTTTGAATTAGAGATTTGCAAAGCTGCGCCGAAACGTGGAATTGCAAAGTTAGGAAAAAGTTGGTGCTGGCAACATTGCCATAGCCCCGATAGCAGTGGAAATCCTTTTTTATGAGGAACGAAATAAAAAAGATTGCAACGTATAGCGGGATCAGCTTCAAAAAATCCATGTGAATTATGATACTATTCCATCATATTTTATAAAATTTACAATTTGCGAATACTGAAATTTGTATTTATAATCATCTTAAAAATATATATTATGAAAAAGCTCATTTTTATGCTGGTCGCAATTTTTGCTTTGAGCCTGGCCGCTTCGGCACAGACAGATACCACTTCAGGTAAATCTACCACATCGAAGGAAAAAAGCATGAAGAAAAAATCTTCAACCACGACGACAAAAAAGGCGACGGATTACAAGTCGAAAGATGGCACAACACGCCGTAAATCCACAACGACAACGACAAAAAGCACGACAAACGATGGCGATAAAAACAGAACGTCCGGCACAACTTCAGGAACAATAACGAATCCTGGAGGTACAACCGATCCTACAACGCCAACACCTACGCCAACTGTCCCGACACCGTAGTGTTTCATTAAAATAAAAAGCCCGGAAATTCCGGGCTTTTTAATGGTTTGCCTTTTCGTTTACTTGGTTTTTTCGCCGACAAAATAATCCGTTGGCGATTTGAACAACACATTGAATGTCGTCAGGCTGCCATAAATGCGCGTAATGTATTGCTGCATCTCGATTTTCTCACTTTCCTCAAGATTGCTGGCGTTGATTTTCTGTTCCATGACACGCACGCGATCGCGGACCATGACAATTTTATGGAAGAAAGTATCAATCGGCACTTCTTTTCCCTGGACGCCGGCTTGTCCCGGATCCATAATAAGTTTGCCGCCTTTCCATTTGTCGGCGATCGGGATGACCTGCGTGACATCCGACCATTTTTGCAGGATGGCTTTCAGGCTTTTTTCAACGTCGTAAAAACTGACCGTGTCGACTTCATTCTCGGCGGCCTCAATGATTTCAAAAGCACTGTCGAGCGCAATGGTCTCAAGGCCATTTTCAATAAAAGTCACCCAATATTCTTTGGACGTCACGTTGGTGATGACGCCTTTTCCATATTCCGGATGGTGGATGCGGGAACCGATTCCTAGTATTTTCATGATTTGGATTTTTTTACGAATGTAGAAATCTTCGGTTAAATTCCAAACTGCGATTTGCTATTTTGCATCCGTATAAAGCAAATGTGCCAAACGATCATCGCGTTTATAGACATCGTCATAGAAACTCATATTGCCGTTTTCGTCTGCCCAAGCGGTAAAATAAGCGATATAAACCGGGATTTTTCGGTTTAAGCCATAAGTGGATTCTTTTCCGGCGTGCATGGCTTCATCGATTTTTTCCAGTGTCCAGTTTTTGTCTCCATCCAATATTTTCACAGCGAGTTCACGCGCTTTTTCGACGCGGACACAACCGTGACTGAACGCGCGGTCTTCCTTGTTGTATAAGCTTTTTGCGGGTGAGTCATGCAGGTAAATGTTATTTGAATTCGGGAACATGAATTTGATAAGCCCGAGAGAATTCTTTTCCCCGGGTTTCTGGCGCACATGGCCATTGTTCCATTCCATGTCGTGTTTTTCGAGGTATTTTTTGTCGGATTTCATACCCGGCTTGATTTCGCTTTCGATGATGCTTTCAGGAATATTCCAATACGGACTGAATACGAGGTAGCTCATTTTTCCACTGAAGACAACGGTCTGATTCAACTGCTTGCCCACGACAACGCCGGATTCCAACGCAATCTTGCCATCGCGGATGTATCGCAAAGTATAGGACGGAATGTTTACAGCAACCAGTTCTTTCGATTCGCCGATATCCGGATCAATCCACCTGCAGCGCTCCATATTGACGATGATCGTTTTGATGCGTTGCTCTACAGAAACATTCAGGTCGTTTACGAGATTGGGTGTAATGTCTTTTTCGGGTTTCATGTTGTTTTTTTGACGGTATGCGGCAATGGCATCTGCCAGTTCACTGTCAAAAATAGCGCTGCCCGAATCGCTTTTGAGTTCGCCCGTCGCATAAAGCCTTTTCCGGATTTGGACAATGGCAGGCGACGAACTTCCGGGCTTCAGGCTTTTGCCTTCCATATCGATTCTGTTCCAACCTCCTTTGTCGCGAATGGCACGGTAAGCGAGCAATCCTTTTTTGAGGTTGTAATATTGGCTGATCATTTCCGATTCGTCCTTGCGAATCAGATCCGGGTCGGCGAGCAACGTATCGAGGTAATTCACATACGACATCTTTTCACGCGGCAAATACCAACCCAACGCACGGCTTTTCTTTTTGTCGACGCCTTCGTAAACTTTGTGCGTATAGAAAAAATACATGCCACTGATGAGCAGTTCTTTATCGGTATCCGGTTTTTTGCCGTTGTCGTCAAACAGGTCGGCCAACTTTTTTTCATATGGCAGTTTTGCCGAAACGCCTTCTTCGCTGATGCGCCTGGATTTGTTGTAGAGTGCATCGGCAAAAACAATGCGCCCATCTTCGTCATACCAGATATAATCGTTATTGTGTTTTTTGTATAGCGCTTCGAATTCGGGTTTGTAAATTCCGAATTCGGGATATTTTACAATAAAAGCGTCAATCTTTTCATTGCTGACAGCAGTTGATCCGGCTTCTGGATCGGTGTCGTTATTTTTTTTGCAGGACAGCGTACTGATAGCCAAGGCGATAGCGAGTGCGCCGATAAATCTTAATCTTTTGAAATGCATAGCAAATAGGTTTGCTGTAAAATTGTGCATTTCACACCAATGACATGTTACACTATTATGGGATTTAGTTGTAGGATTTTACGGTCGAATGTTTACAAAACGATCAATTTCTTGATTATGACCTTTTCCTGAAAGCCTACCTTCATAAAATAAATTCCTGATTGTAAGCCAGATATGTCAACGGATTCAACCGGCTTCATTTGCATCACTAATTTTCCGGCAGTGTCGTAAACTGACAGTTGCATTGGCACATCATTGCCAAAATCCAAATCAATTATTCCCGAAGCTGGATTTGGGTAAATACGGAAATCAGATTGGTTGTTTACAGCTACGCCAAGTGTGGTGCCGGGATCAAGAAAGTCGGCGATGCCATTGAAATTCTGGTCGTCGTCGAAGTAATTTCCATTGTGGTTGTTGTCCTCGTTGACGGTTAGGACGCCGTCGCCGTCGTCGTCAGAATCCATGAAATCGAAAATGCCATCGCTGTCTGTATCATTATCATTGAGATTAAGGTCGCCATTGCGGTCCTCAAATTCATTTAAAACACCATCATTGTCATCGTCGGCATTATATGCAACCGTCCGTAATATGTGACAGGAAAAATGATATAATAAATCAGCTTGATTATATTCAGGACCAACTCCGCTATAGATGCATCTCAATGAACAATATTGAGAGTTTGCCACAATATTGGTGTATGGGTTTATAGTAATTTGATTTATTCCGCCCGAGTTGTCGATCTCTGAAGGGTACATTTCCAATGTGTAATCGTTCAAATTAAATCCGATTGTTAATGCTGCAGTCTTTACTGTAGAAAGATAATAGTTGATGTCAAAAGCGGAAAAGCCGTCATTATTTATATCGATGGAATAGAATAGCCTACATCCGGGCGGTGGCGGCAATGCGGTTTCAGTTTGTGCGCTGACTGCAAACGATGAAAAAAAAATGACAGCGATGCTAAAAGTAAAATTCTTTCCCATATTCCTGATTTTGAGCAAATATAGCGTATCCAAATAAAAAGCGCCCATTTCTGAACGCTTAATATTTATCGGTGATGGTTTCAAATTTTATTATCCGCGGTCATAAGCGTCCTTTAAATCCTGGATGACGATTTTGTCCATCTGCATCATCGCCTGTATGACGCTGCTTGCTTTTGACTGGTTTTTGTCTTTCATGAGTTCGCCCAGAATCGGTGGGACAATTTGCCAGCACAACCCAAATTGGTCTTTGAGCCAGCCGCATCTTGATTTTTCACCGCCTTCAGACAGCTTTTCCCAGAAATGGTCGATTTCTTCCTGCGTGTCGCATTTGACGAAAAGTGAAATCGCCTCATTGAATTTAAACATCGGGCCGCCGTTGAGCGCGTAGAATTCCTGGCCTTCGAGTTCGAATGTCGCGGTAAATACCGGTCCGCCGTCGCCTTGGCGCACCATATCTTTTATTTTCCCGTTTTTAAAAACCGAGAGGTAAAAGTTGATGGCTTCTTCGGCATTGTTGTCGAACCATAGGAATGTCGTGATTTTTTGCATAATGATTGGATTTTATTTTAACTATAGCGCAGCCTGACATAGACATGTTTGATGTTCCTGTTGTCAGATGTTCGTTCATCGATTTCGAGTATGTCCTTCATGGATTTGAGCATCGGCGTGAGTTTGGGAAAGCCGTAATTGCGCGGGTCGAATTCGGGTTTTTTCCGTACGATAAGATTCCCGACATCGCCCAGGAAAGCCCAACCGTCGTCATCGCTGATGTCTTCGATCGTCGATTCGATCAGCTCAATGGTTGGCTCGTCAATTTTAGGAAATATTTTCTCTGCCGGTTTTTCCAAAATTTTCGCAGTGAGCGTAGCGGTATCGGTTGCTGGCGTAATTTTCTTGGGTACTTTTTTTACCGCGCCGTCGAGCAATTCGATGTAGATGAAACGGTCGCAGGCGGCAATTAATGATGCGGGTGTTTTCCTTTCGCCGATGCCGATGACTTTCATGCCGGATTCGCGCAGTCGGATGGCGAGGCGCGTAAAATCGCTGTCGCTGGATACGATGCAGAAACCATCGACTTTGCCGGTGTAGAGCAAATCCATCGCATCGATGATAAGTGCTGAGTCGGAGGAATTTTTCCCGACCGTATAACTGTATTGCTGCACGGGCGTGATCGCGTGTTCCAATAGAACGGCTTTCCAGCCGGTGGCATTTGGCCGCGTCCAGTCGGCGTAAATCCTTTTGGTCGTTGGCGTGCCGTATTTTGCGATTTCTTCCATCATGCCCTTGACATTGCTATAAGGCACGTTGTCGGCATCGATAAGCACGGCGAGTTTGAGTTCTTTATTTTTATCGGGCATTTTTTGAGTAACTGGGTTGTTGAGAAGCTTAGTGGCTGAGTTGCCAAAAAGTCGCTATCCAAATATACAAATTTATGTCTATTATTTTTTCGGCATATTTTGATTGTAAAAATTAGCGAACATAAAAGCGCAGTATTAAAAGGCAACCGAAAAGCCTAGCCCTGATTGAAGCGAAAATCCTTTTGAGGTAAAATAAAATTACCTGACAGCCACAGGCTGTCCTCCTTTTAATTTCAAATACCGAAAAAGATTGCAGCGTAAAGCAGGACCTGAGCTCCAGAAGAGCGAACAGGCGAAGCAAACAGCCCCTAAAATAAATTCCCCATAACAATATGGTAATACATTTTAAATAATTATTTTTGCACGCGACCCGAGACGTTAGGCGAATAGTATGCAGCGTAGCGGAATAAAAGAGCTAGATATTATGGTAAAAGATTTATTCGAGAGGATTCAGAACAGCAAAGGGCCGTTGGGAAAATGGGCTTCACAGGCGGAAGGATATTATGTATTCCCGAAGCTTGAAGGCGATTTGGGACCGAGAATGCAATTCCACGGCAAAGAGATATTAAACTGGAGCATCAACGATTATTTGGGATTGGCAAACCATCCTGAAGTGCGCAAAGCGGATGCAGATGCAGCAATCAAATATGGTGCGGCATATCCGATGGGTGCGAGAATGATGAGCGGACAGACGGATGCGCATGTACAGCTGGAAAATGAGCTGGCGGCTTTCGTTATGAAGGAATCGGCTTATTTGCTGAATTTCGGGTACCAGGGAATGGTGTCGATCATTGACGCCTTGGTGACTAAAAATGACATCATCGTTTACGACGTGGATTCGCATGCCTGCATTATCGACGGTGTTCGTTTGCACATGGGCAAACGTTTTACATACAAACACAACGACCTCGAAAGCATGGAGAAAAACCTGCAGCGTGCGACGAAAATGGCCGAGGAAACCGGTGGCGGGATCCTTTTCATCACAGAAGGCGTTTTCGGAATGCGCGGCCAGCAAGGCAAGCTGAAGGAAATTGTCGAGATGAAGAAGAAATACAATTTCCGTTTGCTGGTTGACGATGCGCACGGATTCGGGACGCTTGGAAAAACAGGCGCGGGAGCGGGCGAGGAGCAAGGCGTTCAGGATGATATCGATGTGTACTTTTCGACGTTTGCGAAATCGATGGCGAATATCGGCGCATTTGTAGCCGCGGATAAAGATGTCATCGACTATTTAAAATACAATTTGCGTTCGCAGATGTTTGCCAAAGCGCTTCCGATGATCCAGACAGTAGGTTCGTTGAAACGTTTGGAAATGCTGCGCACGATGCCGGAACTGAAGGACAAACTTTGGGAAAATGTCAATGCATTGCAGAACGGACTTAGGGAAAAAGGCTTCAACATTGGCGATACCAATACGTGTGTGACGCCGGTTTACCTGAACGGAAGCGTTCCTGAAGCAATGATGATGGTAAATGACTTGCGTGAAAATTATCATATATTCTTGTCGATCGTGATTTACCCGGTGATTCCGAAAGGGATAATTTTATTGCGTATGATTCCGACAGCAAGCCATACTTTGGCAGATATCGATGAAACTTTGGTCGCTTTTGAAATCATCAGGGAGAAACTCGAAAACGGAACTTATGCGAAGTTGGCGGAAATCCACACGGTTGACGTGACTGACGAAAGATAAAAAATCCAACAATGATACAAAACCGCTTCAGCAATGAGGCGGTTTTTTTATTTGGGCTCCTTCATTTTCTTAACCACATTATTTTCATTATGTTTGTTTCCGTTCGCCAGGACCGGTTATTTTCGGGAACAGGATAATTAACAGGAATATAAAATTAAAACGATAAAATATGTTTGGATTTAAGCACATAAAATTTGATGCGATGACTTATGTTTTGCATTTTAAGAATGGAAATATTTCAAAAGAAGGCCGTGGACTTTCATTTTTTTATTTTTCACCGAATAGTTCGATTGTTGCGATTCCAATGGGAAGTAACGATTTGCCATTTATATTCAGTGAATCGACAAATGATTATCAAACGGTAACCATCCAAGGGCAGATAAGTTATAAAATCGCAAACCCGAAAACGTTGTCTGATGTATTGGATTTTACGGTCCAGGAAAATGGACAATACAAAAAAAACGATATCGAAAAGCTTAACCAAAGATTGATAAACGAAGCCCAGACGGCAACTTCCTCATTTATCCACGGGATAAAACTCAAAGACGCCATTCGTTCTGCAAAGACTATTGAAGAAAGCATCATTGCAGGGCTGAAAAATTCTACCGCTATAAATATGCTTGGAATTGAAATTTTAGGGGCGAATATTTTAGCAATTTCTGCAACACCGGAAATGTCCAGGGCATTGGAAACCGAAACCAGGGAAAAATTGCAGCAAGAAGCCGACCAGGCCATTTACGAAAGAAGAAATTTTGCGGTAGAGCAGGAAAGAAAAATTAAGGAAACGGAACTTAACACTGAAATTGCAATTGAGGAAAAACAAAAGCAAATTACAGAGAAGAAAATGGAATCGGAAGTCGTAAAAGCTGAAAATGACAGGAAGTTAAGGGAAATGAAACTTGAAGCGGATATTTCATTGGAAAACCAAAGGAAGCTTCTAATCGAAGAGAAAACAAAAAACGATAAGGTTGAAGCGGAAACCCAAGGCTATGTGATCGATGCGACATTAAAGCCTTATAAGGATATTGATTGGAAAATCTTGACGGCATTAAATAATAATCCGGACCCTAAATTTAATATTTCGCTTGCCTTCAGACAGTTGGCAGAAAATGCCGATAAAATTGGAAACTTAAATATAAGCCCGGATTTATTGGATTCTTTGTTGAATGAGAAATAAAAAAGATGAATATTGAATATGCAATAATTGTAAAAAACAAAACCCGGCTTGAATTATTAATCGAAAGATTCAATACAAAAGCACAAGCAAAGTTTTACATAGAAAGGCTTGGCGGAAATTTTAATGATTACGAAAATGAAAATGAAATTTTTCAGAATTCGTTGCAGTCGTTGCAGCTCCAACTTTCAAAAGTCATCAAAAACAAAATAGTCGAACGGAATTTTGTTTCCTCATTCATATTCTCGGAAAACCAATTGATTATTGTCATCGGGCAAGACGGACTTGTCGCCAACACGGCAAAATACTCTAAAAACCTTCCAATCGTTGCCGTAAATCCCGATAAGGAAAGATATGACGGTGTTTTATTGCCATTTGATACGGATAACTTCATCGGCGGTGTTGAAAGTGTGATTACAAAAAAATACAATTCAAAAACGATGCGCTTTGCAGAAGCGAAACTCAACGATGGCCAAAGAATTTTGGCTTTCAATGATTTATTTATTGGCGCATCGACACATATTTCGGCCAAATATAAAATAGCATTCAGCGACAATGTTGAAGAGCAATCGTCGAGTGGTTTGATAGTGTCTACGTCGGCCGGCTCAACGGGTTGGCTGAGTTCGATATTTAATATGTCATACGGAATAACCAATATGTTTGAAAAAACCCTCGAACCCAAAAAACCAAAACTGAAAGAAAACGAATTGCTTTTTGCGGTCAGGGAACCTTTTCAAAGTATAAGGACACAAATTGGAATTACTGCAGGAATAATAAATACGGAAAATAAATTGACAATCGAATCGTTGATGCCGACCAGCGGCGTAATATTCAGCGACGGAATCGAAACTGATTTCTTAAGATTTAACAGTGGCTCAATTGCAGAAATCGGGCTCGCAAAAGAAACCGCAAAACTGGTAATCTAAATGCTACTCCATATCAAAATTTCACCATTTGGAACAGATTGTTTATATTTAAGCCACTAAAACCAAACATTTATGAAAATCCAAATCCTGACTGCCTGCATTTTATTTGCTTCATTGACTGCCTGTAACAAAAAGGCTGAAACGCCAGAAACACCCGTTGCACCCGTGCCGCCAAAAGAAATCGCTGCCGCCGAAAAAGAATGCTACCAATTCATCAAAGGGAAAGATACAGTTTCGTTGACATTGGCCATGAATGCCAACAATGCCAACGGGGAATTGTCGTACAACCTCGATGGGAAAGACAAAAACACAGGCACTTTTTCAGGAATTTTTATTGGCGATACGCTTTATAGTGATTACACTTTCAAATCTGAAGGCATGACATCCGTGCGTGAAACGGTTTTCCTGAGAAGTGGCAATACACTGATCCAGGGTTTTGGCGACATGACCGAAAAAGACAACAAGCAGATTTTTAAAGACGGCAAAAAGCTGAAATTTGACCACAGCATTGTCCTGACAAAAACGGATTGTAAATAAAATTAAAGAAGCAAGAACCAAAAGCCAAAAAAAGAGCCAGGAAACGGACTATAAGTCATGCTTCCCGGCTCTTTCTTCTTTCGTCTATATGTCTTTTCTATAAGTCCGTCGCCGTTTATGGATGATCGGGCTGAAGTTTTTCCACAAGTTATGGATTGCGTGGTTTTCTTCCAATTCTGGCGTTCGGATGCAGGTTTCGATGCCTTTTTCTGTAAACGTTTTATAATACTCGTCAAAAATAATCGCGGTTACGCCTTTGTTCTGGTATTCGGGATGAATGCCGATCAGGTAAAAAATCACGTCCTTGCTTTTCTTCCTCGCCTTTAGCAAATGCAGGAAACCGAACGGGAACAATTTGCCTCTCGCTTTCTGCATCGCGTGCGAAAACGACGGCATCACAATACTGAAAGCAATCAGCTTTCCGCCTTTGTCATCAATGAATTTAATGTATTCGGGATTGATGAGGTTGATGTATTTCTTCTTGAAATAATCTTTCTGGATATCCGAAATCGCGACAAACGAAGACAATCCTTCATAAGCGGCATTGAACAAATCAAACATTTCGTCGACGCGTGGCATGATGTCTTTTGTACGCGTAAATGTGATGGATTTGAGTCCGTATCTTTTTTTGACCAACTCTACCGCTTTTTGGTACGTATTCGGGTCGACATTTGAAAAGGAGAAAATGCTTTCGAGGTATTCCTTTTCCTTGACATAGCCCAGTTTCTCGAGGTGTTCGACATAATACGCATGGTTGTACCACGTAATCATCGTTCCTATCTGGTCGAAGCCTTCGGTCAAAAGCCCGACTTTATCCAAATTGGAAAAACCCATCGGACCTTCAACATAGTCGAGGTTGTTTTCGCGCCCGAGTTCATAGACTTTTTCAAGCAGCGCTTTGGTGACTTCGATATCGTCGATAACATCATACCAACCGAAGCGCACTTTCTTTTTCTGCTGGCCGTTGACTTCGTCCCAATTGATGATGGCAGCAATTCTTCCGGCGGGTTTATTGTCTTTGTACGCCAGGTAGAATCTGGCGTCGGCATTTTTGAAAATTGGGTTCTTATTTTTGTCAAAGCTTTCGGCTTCCTCACTGATCAAAGGCGGAACCCAATAAGGATTGTTCTTGTAAAGCGAAAAAGGAAATTTGACATATTCCATGATTTCCGCTTTGGAGATGGCTTCTTTTATGGTTATCATATTATTTCGTCGGGGCTGTGCCTTCAACGGCATCCTTGCGTTTTTTGGCTTCTTTCTCTTTTTTCTTGTCTTTCTTGCTTTTGCCTTTGTCCTTGTCTTTTTCGTCTTTTGGCACCCTCAGCAATACTTCCTTATAATTGTCGTCGAATCGCCATGAAACTCCGATTCCGGCAGTAAATACCGATGGTGTCGTTTGGAAATTCTTCCCGATTGAAGCATCGAGCTGGAAATTTTCTTTTAACAGGTATGCGGCGCCAAACCGGAATGCGGCATCGCCATCATAATCATTTTTATTGGCTTGGGTTTCCACAAACCCCGACCATCTTTCGTTGAATCCGCGGGTTAATGTGATGATAAAGCCAAAAGTCTGGTATTTATCGGCGAATTTATCGGCAATTAAATTGGTTACAAATACGTATTTGCCAAATTGGTTCTGCGTCATGATCATCAGCTTTGGCGTCGCTTTTCCTTCATCCGGATTTTCATAGTCGCCGCCAATCAGGTTTTGCAGGTTGAATCCGGCATAAACGCCCACGGCCGGAATAAACTCATGCCAACTGAAGGAATGGTTCGCTTTCCAGCTGTAAAGGTTCGGTTTCTTTTCGTAATTCTTATTAGGGTCGTAGACGAGGTATTTTGCTCCGATAATCGTTTGCCTGAAACCATTCCTTTTGAAATGTTCCAATGGCGACGAAAAATTGTCGTGCTGGTATTGCAATTCGAGGATAAATTCCAATTGTTCAAGAAAAGCGCCATACCGCAAATTGATATCGGTACCAAAACCTGACGCTTCATAATCGGCATATTTGTGTTTTTCATCAACGCCGTAAATTCCGGCTTCAGCCTGGATAACCGTCTTTCCGACCGAGAACGCGGCCATCGATTCGCCGGGGCGGTTTGAGTTGATGACATCGGTAAACTGGGCATAATTTATGGCACTTGCCAATAGCGAAATAGTCAGTGCGAGTAATCTGAATGGGCGCATAATCATTGGTTTTTCAGGAGCAGATTTATATCACCCAAATGTAAGATAATTTATTATTTATTTAAGAATGATATTTCAAATTTGAACAATTGGTTTTGTAATTTTGGCAAAAATTCATGTTATGCAGACCGCTTCATTTACCGGAGTCATTGAAACGCTTTTTTACATTATCGTATTTTACTACATTTTCAAGTACGCGATGCGCTTGCTTTTGCCTGTGGTTTTAAAGAAAGCCGTAGAAAAAGCCGAAGAGAACTTACGCAATTACGACACCCGTCAATATCCCAATAACGACACTTTTGCGCAGCCAAATTCTAAAAGCGACAAGCCACGTGAAACCAAAAAAGTCGGCGAATATGTTGACTTTGAGGAAATAGAATAAAATTAGCAATGACTATCAGTTGGCAGTTTTTTATTTTTTACTTTTACAAATTATTGAAAAACTGAATTCCACTGCCGCTTATGAAAATTCTCAATAAGTTTTATCCCCATTTCCTGGCCATTTTAGGCTTTATCCTCATTTCCCTTATCTATTTTTATCCGGTGCTCCAGGGCAAGCAGATTTATCAGTCTGACATTGCACAGTATACCGGAATGGCAAAAGAGCAGAACGATTTTCGCGCTGCCGAGCACATCGAGCCCTATTGGACAAATTCCGCTTTTGGCGGGATGCCAACGTATCAATTGGGCGCGAATTATCCGCATGATTATATTGGAAAACTCGATGATTTGCTGCGATTCCTGCCGCGTCCTGCCGATTACTTGTTTTTATATTTCCTCGGATTCTATGCGCTTTTATTGGTATTGAAAATCGACCCGCTAAAGGCATTTTTTGGCGCGCTTGCGTTTGGGTTTTCGACATATTTGATTGTGATTCTTGGCGTCGGGCACAACGCCAAGGCGCATGCGATCGGTTATATGCCGCTTGTGGTTGCAGGTGTTTTGTTGGTTTTCAGGAGAAAGTACATTTTAGGCGGATTGCTGACGATGATGGCAGCAGCCCTGGAAGTCAATGCAAATCATTTCCAGATGACATATTATTTGCTGATCCTGCTTTTCTGCATTTCCGTATTTTATATTTATAAATTTATAAAGGCCAAAGAATACAAGCCTTTGCTGACCGTTTTTGGGGTTTTTGCAATTGCCGGGATTTTGGCGGTTGGCGTTAATGCGGCAAATTTATTGGCTACAGCCGAATACACGGATTTCAGTATGCGCGGAAAAAGCGAGCTGACTTTAAATCCCGACGGTACGAAAGACAACACGACTTCGGCAATGAAATATGATTACATCACCGAATACAGTTATGGGATTGCAGAAAGCTTCGACCTGATTGCACCAAGGCTTTTTGGTGGCGGAAACGGCGAAGAGCTCGGGCCTGACAGTGAAGCCTATAAATATGCAGTCAGCCAAGGCGCATCGGATGCTGACGCCAAGCAATTTACCGCATCATTGCCGGTGTATTGGGGCGACCAGCCGATTGTTGCCGCACCCGCTTATATTGGGGCTGTGGTTTTCTTTTTGTGCATTTTGGCTTTATTTATCGAAAAAAGAAAAATTAAATATGCATTTCTTGCCGCTGCAGTGATTTCACTGTTGCTGTCGTGGGGGAAAAATTTCTCCGGGCTCACGAATTTCGTTATTGATCATTTGCCGTTGTATGATAAATTCCGGGCAGTTTCCTCGATTCAGGTCGTATTGGAATTGTCAATTCCGGTTTTGGCAATAATGGGATTGCACGCTTTTTTTAAAGAAGAAGACAAAGACAGAAGATGGAAAGCATTATGGCAATCCGGCGCTGTGGCTTTTGGGATCATCATTCTTTTGTTTTTGTGCAAAGGCATGTTCAGTTTTGCAGGCATGCACGATGAGCAAATGGCCAGCCAAGGCGGACAAGCCATTCTTGATATTCTGAAATCTGACAGGAAAAGTTTGTATTCAGCGGATTTATTGCGTTCGGGTTTTTTGATTCTGCTTTCATTTGCTGCTTTGTATGCAGTTGTTAAAAATAAGATTTCCCAAAATACGGCAGTGGTTATTGTTGGTGTCATTATGATTGGCGATTTATTTTTCGTCGATAAAAAATATGTAAAAGCAGACGAACGCACTTTTGTCAGCGCCTCAGAAGTCAGTCAGCCATTCCAGCCGACACAAGCGGATGTATTGATATTAAAAGACACCACAACTTACAGGGTTTATGAAGTGCAAGGCAGGCTTCAGGCACGGACGTCGTATTTCCACAAATCGGTTGGCGGTTACAGCGCGGTACGTCCGAGAAGAATGGACCAGATTTTTGATTACCAGGTCGATCCTAAACTCAACACGCTTTTCCAAACCATCGATACAACTTCTTTGCACCTGACCAAAAGCCTTCCAATCCTCAACGCGCTGAATGTAAAATATATGATTCTGGAAGTCGGCGAAGGACAAAGCATTCCTGTTACCAATCCGTTTGCTTACGGCAATGCGTGGTTTGTTGACGATGTGAAAATGGTCAATACCGCCGATGAGGAAATGAAAGCGTTGGGCAATCTCGATTTGAAAAAGACAGCTGTCGTCAACCAAAAAGATGCTGAAGGAATTGCGATTAAAGCTGTTGCAAAAGACACGGTGTCATTTATCAGACTTGAAACATACAAACCAAATTACATCAGATACCAATCGCAGACCGATGTTGAAAGACTCGCCATTTTCTCTGAAATCTATTACCCGAAAGGCTGGAATGCCTACATTGACGGAAAGAAAGCACCGCATTTCCGGGCTGATTATACGCTGCGCGCCATGTTGGTTCCGGCCGGAATGCACAAGATCGAATTTAAATTTGAGCCAGAAGTCATTAAAACAGGAGGCACGATTGCCCTGGCGAGTTCATTGGGAATGATTTTGCTGCTCGTCGGTGGCATTTATGTTGAAAATAAGAAGAAGCGTCAGTAATTCCAACGGATTTTAATAAATCTGATTTCATGAAAAAGGTTCTCATCATTACTTACTATTGGCCACCAGCTGGCGGTCCGGGTGTGCAACGATGGCTCAAGTTTGTGAAATACCTGCCGGATTATGGCATTCAGCCGATTGTCTACATTCCCAAAAATCCCACCTATCCGATTATTGATGAAGCTTTGGTCGGCGAAGTTTCCGAAAAGGCCGTCATTATCAGGAGGAAAATATTTGAACCTTATCAATTGGCTTCCCTTTTTTCAAATAAAACGCACCTGAAAAAGATGAGTTCGGGGATTATCCCAAACGAAAAGAAGCAGACATTTGCCGAAAAGCTCGCATTGTGGATCCGCGGAAACGTTTTTATCCCCGATGCCCGAATTTGCTGGGTAAAGCCATCGGTTTCGTTCCTTGAAAAATACATCAAAGAAAACGAAATTGACACGGTCATCACTTCCGGTCCGCCGCACAGCCTGCATTTGATCGGGATGAAATTAAAAGAAAAACTGGCCCTGAAATGGATTGCCGATTTTCGCGATCCATGGACGACCATCGGTTATCACCAGGCTTTGAAATTGTCCGCATTTTCTGAAGACAAACACAAAAAATTGGAACACAAGGTTTTAAACGCCGCCGATATGATTCTTGTCACGAGCAAATCGACAAAGGCTGAATTTGCGGCAAAAACGTCAAAACCAATTGCAGTCATCACCAACGGTTTTGATGTCGAAAGAAAAACCGACACAGTTTTGGACACCAAATTTTCCCTTGCCCACATCGGTTCATTATTGTCACAAAGAAATCCTGTCATATTATGGCTTTCATTGGCCGAACTTTTACGGGAAATCCCGGGTTTTGCCGATCATTTGGAATTGAAACTCATCGGAACCGTAAGCCAGGAAATTGTCAATGCGATCATCAGTTATAATTTACGCGATTATACGACTGTCATTGGTTATGTTTCGCATGCGACAGCGATTGAACACCAACGGAAATCACAGGTTTTGTTGTTGATAGAAATCAATTCCCCGGAAACCAAAAGCATTATACCGGGTAAATTATTCGAATATATGGTTTCCGGAAGGCCGATTATCGCGATTGGCCCGAACGGCTCCGATTTTGCCGAAATCATTTCCGATACCAATACCGGCGTGTTCCTCAATTATGCCGAAAAAGACAAATTGAAAAGCACCATATTGGATTATTATCATTTGTTTCTTCAGGAAAAGTTGCAATCCGATGCCGTCGCAACCGAACAATACTCACGCAAAAACCTTACGGGAAAACTCGCAGAACTGCTCAAATAATTATGGGAATAGTCATTAAACAGTCCATCAGGAATACCGTCATCACCTATATTGGTTTTGCGATTGGAGCGGCGAATGCGCTTTTCATGTACACCAATTTTCTGGGAAAAACGTATTATGGATTGACTGCGTTCCTGCTTTCGTCAGCCAATATCATGATGCCGCTGATGGCTTTTGGCGTGCACAATACGCTCGTGAAATTCTATTCGGGTTATAAAACAGAGAAAGAGAAATCGGAATTCCTGAGTTTTATGATGCTGTTGCCGTTGCTGTTGGTCGTGCCATTTTCATTGATCGCTTATTTTTTCTATTCTGATATTGCAGCATTCCTGTCGCGCGAGAACCCGATCATTTACCATTATGTCTGGCTTATTCCACTGATTTCGCTGTGCATGGGTTATTTCGAGATTTTCTATGCGTGGGTAAAAGTGCATATGAAATCGGTTTTCGGGAATTTCATCAAGGAAGTTTTCCTGCGGATATTGATTTCCATTTTCCTGTATGCCGTCTATTTCAAATGGATTACGGCCATTGAGTTTGTATACATTACGGTCGGGATTTATTTTGTCATGACGCTGGCGATGGTGTATTTTGCACTGCGGGTCAAAATGCCGGCATTCAGCCTGAAATTCCCGTCAGACAAGAAGGCCGTTTTCATCTATTCGATTTTTATCATTATTTCGGGAAGTGTCGCGACATTACTGATTGATATAGATAAGTTCATGCTGGGCCAATACATTAATATTGACAATGTCGCTTATTATTCGGTGGCGATATTCATTGCGACGGTCATTTCGGTGCCGAGTCGTGCGATGCACCAGATTGTATATCCGATTACCGCCAAATTGATGGCTGAAAACAAGCACGATGAACTGAACATACTTTACAAGAAAACATCGATCAGCCTGCAGATTGTCGGCGGTTATGTGCTTTTGGGAATTTTGGTGAATATCAAGGCGTTGTACATGTTGCTGCCGCCGGAATATGCGGGCGGAATTTTTGTCGTGTTCACGATTGGGATTTCAAAATATTTCGATTTGATTTTGGGCAACAACAATGCGATTATTTTCAATTCGATTTATTACCGTATGGTGTTGTTTTTAGGATTGCTGCTGGCGTTTTTGGCAGTGACATTGAACATGTTTTTCATTCCGCGTTATGGAATTGACGGCGCGGCGATTGCGACCTTGATTGCCATCACGTTGTATAGCCTGTCCAAATTGTTCTTTGTGACGATGCGGATGAAACTCCAGCCTTTTACGCGACAGACTTTATACTCATTGGCCATTTCGCTCGCGATATTTTTCGCATTTTATTATTGGGAATTCCCTTTTCATCCGTTGCCGAATATCATCCTGAAATCCATTTTGATGAGCGTGGTTTATGGTTACCTGAATTACAAACTCAGGATTTCTGCAGAAGTGAATCAAGTGATTGAGAAGGTTTTCCCGAAGTTCAAATCACTTTAGCCCTGATGGAAGCGGCATCCTTTTGCAACGCGCAGCGGGGCAAAAGATATAGCGGACAGCAGGAAATAGCTCCTGAAAAAACGCCTGTAAATAGAAAATCCGCCTCACATTGCTGTGAAACGGACTTTCCGAACAAACCAAACCAATTTATTTAACCCAATTAAACAAACTTACTTTTCTGTAGCCTTTTCTTCAATTTTGGCTTTTGTACCATCGGTTTTGTAATAGTAATAATCATTGTCATTATAAGAACCGCCGGTGTTGTGACTATTGTGCGCATCTTGATAAGCATAAGCCTGGCTGCCCTTGACGTTACCGATCATATCGACGATTCGGCCTCTTCTGTCGTAAACGATTCTCATACCGCCGATTTGGGTCAGCGCTGTCCTGTTGTATGTCATATACACCGTACCGATTCTTTTGATCCTGTTTGCGCTGTCATAGTTGACAAATACGTTTCCGATTCTCCTGACGCGGCCTTGTGCATCGTGTTCAATCCTGACGCCGCCGTTTGCATTTCCCGGCGCTCCGGATGTGGTATTCATTTTTCGTCCCTCGGTCCTAAAATACGTTCCGCTTCCGGTTGATGCTTCGGTGTTGAAATCAAATTCACCGTTTGGAAAAACAAAGAATTCGATTCCACGTTCCATAAATGCGATTGGCTCATCAAAATCAAAACGAATTTTAGTTTCAATTCTTTTTTCGGCACCTGAGTCCTTGATTACTTCAGTTGCATTTGCTGCATTAGCCATCAGGGCTACAGCTGCTAAAAGGGTAATTGTTTTCATAATCGACATAATTTATGTTTTGCCTACTCACGCTTTTGGCTTCCGCGGGTCGCTTTTAAGCTTTCCATGTTTTGCGGCAACCAATTTGCGTGCCAAAGTTGGAGTAAGTAAAAATGGATATTTCTTATCATTGAAAATCAGAATATTATGATTTGTATAAAAAACAACTGCAACTGTCCGGATTAAATTTTTGATAAATAAAATCCAATATTTATGCGTTTGAAGTATATTCGCGGATGCTAATTTTGTTATGATGAAGCCGCAGATTAAGGTCCTATTTTCATTTATTGCATTGATTGGTTTATTGCCGGTGAAAGCACAGGTTTATATTCCGTCTTATGCGGCTATTGTCAACCAATGTTCACAATCGGGCGTTCTGGCAGATCTCACCGAGTTCCAGAATCTAGGCGTGAAATACCGCGGCACGGCTGCACAAGCCAATACTTTGCAATGGCTAAAAGACAAATACCTGAGTTATGGCTATTCGGCTTCGCAGATTGTTGAAGATCCGTTTACCTATAGCGGCAGCAATTGTAAAAACCTCGTGGTGACGAAAATGGGTACATTGCACCCAAATACCTATGTAATTATTGATGGACATTACGATACGTTGACCGGAACCGGGACCAATGACAACGGTAGCGGCGTTGCCGTCATTCTTGAAATTGCAAGATTGCTGCAGAATGTACAGACGGAATATTCGATCAAATTCATCAATTTCAGCGGGGAAGAAGACGGACTGAGAGGCAGCCAGCATTATGTGACTTCAGTTGTCAATGGCACTACGCCAAAAATGGACATCCGTTTAGTGCTTAATATCGATGAAATCGGCGGCGTTTCGGGCATGACAAACAACACGATTACCTGCGAGCACGATACGTCTGCGCCAACAACCAACAATGCGGCTTCGAGCACGATGACTGCGCAAATGATGACTTGTTTTAGTTTGTATTCTGCGTTGCAGACGACATTGTCGAACGCTTATGCTTCTGATTATATGCCTTTCCAAAGCAACAATGAAATCATCACAGGATTGTATGAAACGAACGAGTCGCCTTATCCGCATACCGTAAACGACAATTTGGCGAATATGGATCCGGTTTATGTGTATAATGTCGCTAAAGGCGCGATTGGTTCCGCTTTGCATTTTGCGGTGGCTTGCAGCAATTGCAACCTGTCCGTTAATAATACTTCAGATTTTCATGTGAGCGCTTACCCGAATCCGGCGACTAGTGTCATTTACATTGACAAAGGTGATTTGGGTAGCTACAGTTATAAAATCCGGAATGTTTTGGGTGAAACCATAGCCTCTAAAAATCTCCGGAATCCGAAGCAAACAGAAACCGTAAATGTCGAAAATCTCAGCAGCGGCAGTTATTTTTTGAGTATCGATTCAGGAGAAAAACACATTGCCAAAAAAATAATGATCCAATAAAGTTTAAGAATTATTTAGAAAAGCCTGCCTTCGGGGAGGCTTTTTTTTTGACTATCTTTAATACAAATAATAAAACCAAAGCAAGTCACATGAAAAAGAAAGACAAAGGCACCAATATTTTTGAAACATTTGCAGGCAAAGTAACCAAGGCTACAGGAAGCACACCTGCTTTCCTGACTGCTTTTGGCGTTGTAGTGGTTTGGGCCATCTGCGGGCCATTTTTTGATTATTCGGAAACATGGCAGCTGATTATCAATACCGGGACAACAATCATTACTTTCCTGATGGTTTTCCTGATCCAGAAAGCGCAGAACAAGGATTCACTTGCGATACAACTAAAGCTGAATGAACTGGTCGCTTCCCACGAATTTGCAAGCAACCGCCTGGTTGATGTCGAAGATATTACGGAAGATGAAATGAAAATCCTCCACAAGTATTACGTCAAACTCAGCGCATTAAGCAAAAAAGAAGACAGCTTAAGGTATTCCCATTCCATTGATGAAGCCGAAGCCAAGCATTTGGAGAAAAGCAAAAGAGCCATCAAAGGCAAAATTGAAAAGATAGAAAAACCCGAAAAGAAATAATTATAATTTTTCTTTCAGGTATTTTCCGGTGATGGACGCTTTGTTTTTGGCTATGTCTTCGGGCGTTCCAACGGCTAAAATCTGCCCGCCATTTTCGCCGCCTTCAGGACCAAGGTCGATAATCCAGTCGGCACACTTGATCAAATCCAGGTTGTGCTCAATGACAATAATCGAGTGCCCTTTGTCCAATAATGCATCAAAAGAAGCCAGCAGTTTATTAATGTCGTGAAAATGCAATCCCGTCGTTGGCTCGTCAAATACAAATAAGGCCTTGTCTTTTGTCGTTCCTTTGACCAAAAACGACGCAAGCTTGATGCGTTGCGCTTCACCGCCGGAAAGTGTCGAAGAAGATTGACCCAATTGCACATAACCCAAACCAACATCTTGTAACGGCTGCAGTTTCTGCGTGATTTTCGTTTGTTTGTTTGCTGAGAAAAAAGCGACCGCATCGTCAATAGTCATCGTCAAAATGTCGTCGATGTTTTTTCCTTCAAAATAGACTTCAAGGATTTCCTTCTTGAAACGTTTGCCATTGCATGTATCGCATTGCAATTGGACGTCGGCCATAAAAACCATTTCGACATTGATGCTGCCTTCGCCTTTGCAGGTTTCACAGCGGCCGCCGTCAACGTTGAATGAAAAGTGTTTGGCCTGGTAACCGCGTATTTTCGACAGTTTTTCTTTGGCATATAAATCCCTGATATCGTCATAAGCCTTGATGTACGTCACAGGATTCGACCTCGAACTTCTGCCAATCGGATTCTGGTCGACATACTCGATATGACGGATTTTATGGTAATGGCCGCGCAATTCAGTGAACTGGCCGGCTTTTTCGCCTACGCCATCGAGTTGTTTTTGCATGGCAGGAAACAATATCTTTTTGACAAGCGTACTTTTCCCGCTTCCGGAAACGCCGGTAATGACAGTCAGCGCTTCCAATGGAAAACGCACATCGACATTTTGCAGGTTATTTTCACGCGCGCCAAGGATTTCAATATAAGCACCAGATTTTCTTCGGGTGCGCGGCGTTTTGATTTCGAGTGCGCCGTTTAGGTATTTTGCCGTCAGCGAATCGAATTTCAATATTTCTGCGAATGTGCCTTGTGCGACAAGCTCACCGCCAAAAGTTCCGGCTTCCGGGCCAATGTCAATAATCATGTCGGCGGCTTTCATGATGTCTTCGTCGTGTTCGACGACAATGACCGTATTGCCTAAATTCCGCAATGAAATCAAGACCTGGATAAGTTTTTCTGTGTCTTTCGGATGCAGGCCAATACTTGGTTCGTCCAAAATATACATCGAACCGACCAGGCTGCTTCCCAAAGAAGTCGCTAAATTAATTCGTTGTGATTCACCACCCGAAAGTGTCGCCGAATTCCGGTTCAATGTCAAATAATCCAATCCAACTTCAGAAAGGAAAGACAGGCGGTTATTGATTTCCAACAAAAGCCTTTTACCGACTGTTTGGTCGAATTCCGACAATTCCAATGCCTTGAAAAAATCGACTAACCTGTTGATTGGCAAATCTACCAAATCGGAGATCGTCTTGCCGCCAATTTTGACGTAATTCGCTTCCGGACGCAATCGTTTGCCTTTGCACGCATGGCATTTTGTTTTGCCGCGGTAGCGTGACAGCATGACGCGGTTTTGTATTTTGTAGTTTTTGGATTCGAGTTCGGCAAAGAAATCATGCAATCCGGTGAAATAGCTGTTTCCTTTCCAAACCAATTCTCGCTGTTCATCGGTCAGTTCGAAAAATGGCTTGTGGATTGGAAAATCAAATTTATAGGCGTTGTTCACGAGTTGGTCGCGATACCAGCCCATGCTTTCACCGCGCCATGGATAAACCGCATTCTGGAACACGGAAAGTGCCGTATTCGGAACCACCAGTTCTTCATCGATACCAATGATATTCCCATAACCTTCACAAACCGGGCATGCGCCATACGGGTTGTTGAAACTGAATAAATGCACATTCGGCTCGAGGAAAGTAATGCCGTCGAGTTCAAAATTGTTGCTGTAAGTAAAACGTTTGCCGGTATCCAAATCCTGCAAATAACAAGTGCCTTT
This sequence comes from Flavobacterium sp., assembly GCA_035286325.1. GTDB lineage: Bacteria > Bacteroidota > Bacteroidia > Flavobacteriales > Flavobacteriaceae > Flavobacterium. The sequence continues at coordinate 32,709 of DATHKH010000140.1, read as the reverse complement.
GCCTTCATAGAAAGCGGCCTGGATCGCATCGGCAAGACGATTGTAGAATTCTTCTTCTTCTTTGACGACAATCCTGTCAATGATGAGCAAAATATCTTTATTGTTCAATGTATGATTGTCGATTTCATCCAATCGTACCATTTCATTTTTGACGAGAATACGTGCAAATCCCTGTTGCAGCAGCGCTTTTAATTTGTCTTCCAAAGCACGGCCGTTTTCGAGATGGATAGGAGCGAGGAGCAACCATTTGCTGTCAATCTCAAAAGATTTCACGTCGTTGATGACATCAGAAACATTGTCTTTTTTGACTTCTTTCCCTGAAACAGGTGAAAAAGTCTTCCCAATCCTCGCAAAAAGCAGCTTCAGGTAATCGTATATTTCGGTTGAAGTTCCGACCGTAGAACGTGCATTCGTCGTATTGACTTTCTGCTCAATAGCGATGGCGGGCGCAATTCCTTTAATGTATTCGACTTTTGGTTTGTCAAGTCTTCCAAGAAATTGTCGCGCATACGAAGACAGGCTTTCTACATACCTGCGTTGCCCTTCGGCATATAAAGTATCGAAAGCCAGGCTCGATTTTCCCGAACCTGAAAGCCCGGTAATCACCACAAGCTGGTTTCTTGGGATGGCGACGTCAATGTTCTTAAGGTTGTGAATCTGAGCGCCTTTGATGATGATATTCTTTTTCGGCTCCAGTTTTGTAATGTCACTTATCATAGCAAATAGTGGAATTTAATGCAAAGATAATCAATTGGCATCGTGTTATCGCCTGAGGTTAACAGCGATTTTTGAAATTGGTTTTTTAACATTTTTTAATGGCGAAAGGGCTTACGGTTTTCAAACATATTGCATCCAAAGTGTTAATTTTTTGATATTGTTTGGAAGTTCGGATTATTATACGTTAAATTTGGTTAATATTAATCATACACCTAAAACATTGCCTATTCACAGAATTACTTTTTAGATAAAAAAATCTATATTTTTTTTAACCCAAAACTAAAAGGTATTACTATGGCTAATGTTCTAATCCCAGACGCGGTATTGGTAAAAAATTATGTCGGAGGCGATGAAAATGCCCTGGCAACACTTATCAATAGGCACCAATCGAAAATTTATGGTTTTATCTATTCGAAGATTTCCGACAGGGATGTTTCGGATGATATTTTCCAGGACACATTTATTAAGGTCATTAAAACCTTAAAATCAAACGCTTATAATGAGGAAGGAAAATTCCTGCCATGGGTGATGCGTATTGCGCATAACCTGATTGTGGATCATTTCCGCCGCAATAAAAAAATGCCGATGTTCAGGGAAACGGAAGAGTTTTCGATTTTTTCGATCATGTCCGACAATTCCCCAAACATTGAAAGCCAAATCATCACTGCGCAGGTCGAAAGCGATTTGCAAAAACTGATCGATGAACTTCCTGACGACCAGAAGGAAGTGTTGATTATGCGGATGTACCAAGACCTGAGTTTCAAGGAAATCTCAGAATTGACAGGTGTTAGCATCAACACAGCTTTAGGAAGAATGCGTTATGCGTTAATGAACCTCAGGAAAGTAATCGAAAAGCACAATATTATTTTGACCAATTAAAACAATATTCGGGAAGTTGCGGCGTTCTATTAAAAATCAATAGAACGATATGGCAAAAATTTACTCTAAACAACCTTTAGCAGCTCCCAAAATGTTACCAAAAAAAGAAACCGTCAACCTAATTCTCAATTACTCAAAAGCAATGAGTATGGTCAAAGTGGGCAAAATGACATTCGAGTGCATCGCTAATTAAAAGACATCCCGGTTTAAACGCCGGGATTTTTTTTGCGATATTCTGAAAGAACTTCCTTCCTTCCAATTGTCTTTGTGATGATGTCTTTGTCGAGATTCCAACCGCGGGCCTGCGAATATTCGCGTCCGTACCAAATGATTTGCAGGTGCAATTTATTCCATTTGTCTTTCGGGAAAATCGCTTTGGCATCTTTTTCAGTTTGTACGACGTTTTTTCCGTTGGATAAATTCCAGCGATACATCAAGCGGTGGATGTGCGTATCGACCGGAAATGCCGGAACGCCAAAAGCCTGCGACATCACGACGCTTGCCGTTTTATGGCCAACAGCCGGCAGGGATTCCAAAGCTTCAAAACTCTGCGGCACTTTCCCATCGTATTTGTCAATCAGGATTTCGGACAATCCATGAATGCCTTTTGATTTCATTGGCGATAAACCACACGGGCGGATGATTTCCTTGATTTCCTCGACACTCATTTTCACCATATCATATGGATTATCTGCTTTGGCAAATAATATTGGCGTAATCATATTCACGCGGATATCGGTGCATTGTGCCGAAAGCAATACCGCAATCAGCAACGTATAAGCATCTTTATGGTCAAGCGGAACCGGCGCTTCAGGGTAGATTTTGTCGAGGGTTTCCATCACAAATTGTGCGCGTTCCTTTTTGGTCATTTTTTCGTAATTTTATAAGACAAATATAAACTTTATGGACACATTAAAAAAAGGGGATAAGGCGCCGGATTTTTCAGGTTTCGATCAGGATGGGAAATTCCGCCAACTCGAAGATTACAAAGGAAAGAAACTCGTAGTTTTCTTTTACCCAAAAGCAGATACGCCGGGATGCACTGCGGAAGCCTGTGATTTACGTGATAATTTTGAAAGGTTCAAAGCCAATAATTACGAGTTGCTTGGCGTCAGCGCCGACAGCGAAAAAGCACAATTGAAATTCAGCAATAAATTCAAATTGCCATTCCCGTTAATTGCCGATGAGGAAAAATCGGTCATCAATGCGTTTGGCGTTTGGGGACCGAAAAAATTCATGGGACGCAATTATGACGGAATTCACCGCACTACTTTCGTGATTGATGAAAATGGGATTATTGAAGACGTGATTTCGGATGTGAAGACGAAAGCACATGCGGCCCAAATCCTGAAATAAGAAAAATGCCTAGCCCTGATTGCAGTGAAAAATCCTTTTTATTGCGGCGCAGCAAGCAATAAAAAGATTGAAACGGAAAGCAGGAATATGCTTCTAAAAATCACAAAAGCCGGAAAAAGATTTCATTTCTTTCCGGCTTTTGCTTTCCAAATCTATAATCGGTGTTATTTCGAATTTTCGACAAGTATCCTTTTCGGGTCGTAGCCAAAAAGGTTGTCCTTTTTGATCAGGTTTGCAATCCCTTCAGGCAGCATTTCTTCCCAGCCCGGTTTGCCTTTGCTGATCATTTTCAAGACCTCGCGTGAGAACACTTCCAATGTATGCGGATCGAAATCGTCGATGTCGATGACTTTGCCGTTGAATTTGAAGAATTTGTACAATTCTTTCATCCTCGGATGCACTTTCAGGTTTTCAGAATTGATGATTTCGCCATCATCGCCAATCATCGGATAGAGGAATACTTTCAGGTCGCGGTAGAATAATTTACCGAACGCTTCCAAAATCCCGCCGCTCAAATGGCGGTAATATTTCTCATCAAAAATGTCGACGAGGTTGTTGACGCCCATCGCCAATCCCATTCTCGCCTTGGTGTAATTCGAGAAATATTCGACAACTTTATAATATTCCTGAAAATTCGAAATCATGACGGTTTGCCCCAAAGAACACAGCAATTCTGCACGGTCCATAAAATCACGTTCGTCAATTTCACCGTCGGAACGAAGGTTTGACAAAGTGATTTCAAAAATCACGAGCGTATTGTCTTTTTCGACTTTGCTTTCGTCGAGGAACATTTTCAGGGATTTCTCATACATGTCCATGTTGACTTTCGTCACCGGACGGAAACTGCCACGAAGGGCAAGAATATTTTTTTTGTAAAGGATTGCGGCAGGTAAAATGTTGTTGCCGTCAGGATCGAACATCACCGCATCGGTCATGCCGTTTTTCACCAGTTGAAGGCTCATCAGTCGGTTGTCGACATCGGCGAATCGTGGTCCGGAAAAGTTGATCGTATCGATTTCCAATTGGTCTTTGTCCAAATGGTCATACAAATAACGCAGCAATTTTTTCGGGTCGTTGTATTTGTAGAATGCGCCGTAAATCAGGTTGACACCAAGAATTCCGAGTGTTTCCTGTTGCAAACGTGCATCAGTTTCCTTAAATCTAATGTGGATGATAATCTCGTTATAATCTTCATCCGGCTCAATTTGGTATTTTATCCCAACCCAGCCGTGGCCTTTGAACTGCTTTGCAAAGTCAATAGTCGCAACCGTATTGGCATAACTGAAGAACATTTTGCTCGGATGCTTGTCGCGGTTCAGTCGTTTTTCAATCAAATCGACTTCATGGGAAAGCATTTTCTTCAAACGGCTTTCGGTCACATAGCGCCCATCTTCTTCAATCCCGTAAATCGCATCGCTAAAATCCTTATCGTAAGCTGACATGGCTTTTGCAATCGTTCCTGATGAACCGCCTGACCTGAAAAAATGCCTTACGGTTTCTTGTCCGGCACCGATTTCGGCGAAAGTCCCATATATATTTTCATTCAGGTTTATTCGAAGCGCTTTATCCTTTGTGGAAGGAATTTGTTCGATGACTTTATCACCTTTTAAAGTTATTTCGGTATCCATTTCTTTGTTATCACTTTCTGGTTTACAAAGTTAATAAAAACGGGCGTTAACAAACGATAATTATGTTATTTTTGTAAAAAAATAACACCTTGCAAGTATATTTTTTAGGCACCGGAACTTCCCAGGGCATTCCCGTAATCGGAAGCAACCATCCTGTTTGTCTGAGTTCCGACCCGAAAGACAAACGGCTGCGGGTTTCGGTTTGGATTCAATGGGACGATCATTCTTTTGTGATCGACTGCGGGCCGGATTTTCGTCAGCAGATGCTGACTTCAAAATGCCCGAAAGTCGACGCCATTCTTTTTACACACGAACATTCCGACCATACTGCGGGAATTGACGACATTCGGCCGTTTAATTTTAAGCAGGGCGATATTCCGATTTATGCGCACAAACGCGTCATAGAAAACCTGAAAAAACGTTTTGATTATGTCTTTGAAACCGAGAACAAATATCCCGGCGCGCCAACGGTTTTGCCAATTGAAGTCGAAAATAATTACCCTTTTTTTGTTGGCGATAAAACCGCAATCCCAATCAATGTCATGCATGGCGAGCTTCAGGCTTTTGGCTACCGCATTGGCGATTTTGCTTATTTGACCGATGTTAAAACGATTGATGATGCCGAAATCGAAAAGCTCAAAGGATTGAAAGTGCTCGTCATCAATGCCTTGCGGGAAGCGCCGCATGAGACGCATTTCAATTTGCAGGAAGCGCTCGACTTTATCCATTTGGTGCAACCGGAAAAAGCTTATCTGACGCACATCAGCCACATTATGGGTTTTCATGAAGAAGTGCAAAAGAAACTGCCGCCAAACGTTTTTCTCGCCTACGACAATCTTGAAATTACAATCTAAATTTTTATAAAATGAAAAAATCCCTGTTGCTCTACCTGTTTATCATTGCGCTGCTGATGAATGTTTTTACGTATATGTATTTCAGCAAAAAATCGGCTTCCGACCAGACGTTCAAGCAAACGACAGAGAAAAAACTGAATGACAGCGTGATTGTCTTATACAACAAATATACAGACGCCAATTATTTTTCACTCGAGAACAACCAGAATGCGCAGAATTATTTTGCGATGAATGCGGAAACGCCAATCGATTATGCCAAATTGATTCCGCTGGTGAACGAAAAACTGATGGCTTTCAATGACGACCCGAAAGGCAATCCTTATACCGGACAGCCGCAAATGGGCGCGAAGAAATTCATCATTAACAAAGCGAAAATCCTGAACCACAGATGGATTATTGCCGATTTCAGCGATGGCGAATATTGGGGCGAAGTGTTGATTAAATATTTCCCGAATAACGATGGCAGCGTTTCATTTGAAGTCATCCAATCGCTGCTATACCAGAAATAATTCGTTATTGCTGCAGCCAACTGACCACATCGCGGAAGTTTTGTGGCGAAACGCCATGCCCGATCGGGTATTCCTTGTAGATAAAATCAATATTCAGCTTTTCGAGCATTGGGATGGATTTTTCCCTTTCCCATTGCACCGGAATAACCTGGTCGACCGTGCCATGTGACACAAACATTTTTAGGTTGCTGAAATCATTCTGCCCGAAACCTTCGATGGCAATTTCCTGGCTCAAATAACCGCTCATCGCCACAACCCGACTGATTTTTTGCGGATGCGACAAAGCCACGGCATAACTTAAAATGCTGCCTTGGCTGAAACCGATAAGCGTGATGTTTTCCGTATCAACGGCATATTTTGAAGGCAGATTGTCGATGAATGCAATTACCCTGTCGCGCGATTCCCGTGCCTGGGCATAATCCGAGAATTTGTTTTCGTCGGCGTCAAAATTTATCGCATACCATGCATGTCCGTATGGCGGCAAATCATAAGGCGCGCGTACGGAAATCACATAATATTCACCCGGAAGTTCGGAAGCGAAGGAAAATAAATCTTCCTCATTGCTGCCATAACCGTGCAATAAAAGCAATAGTGGATTTTTATCAAGCTTGGTTTTTGGCTCACGGACCAGATGGTATAAAGACATTATCCTATATTTTTAAAGGTTTTTTGGAATAAGTTTCCGAGAATTGGAATCGACCGGTATTTTCCGTTTAAAGCGCCAAGAAATCCGAAAAGCCACAGCACGAAAAAGAAAATCCAAAATCCGTAAGTCACGCCGATATTGTCAAACGCTGTAATCGCAAAACCGAGCACGAAAAAAGTCAGGCAAAGCCCAAAAGCCTGCCGGATGTGGAATGAGGCGAACGTGTTTTTTTTCTCACTGTTGATTGACATGGTGATCAATGCGCCAAGTATTGTCAGGTAACTGCAAACGGCTAGTTTTTTTCCTTCAGTGATGGTGTCTGACATAAGGTTTTATTGAATGACTAATTTTCCATTGCTAAAAATTCCGTAAGCTTTTCCTGTCATTTTTGTTCCAAGGAATGCGGAATTTTTTGATTTTGACCTGATATTTTCTTTTGTAAAAGTCCAGTTTCCTTCCGGATTGAAGAGCGTAAAATCCGCTTTCCCACCTTCATTTATTCCTGCATTTTCTACGAAAACACTTTTGCCTGAAACCAGTTTTTCGATAACTATTTCCAGCGGAAGCACTGTCATCAAGGCGCCGAAAGCACTTTCCAATCCGATTGTGCCGTTTTTGGCCAGGTCGAACTCCATTTTTTTATGCTCGATGTCAATCGGATTATGGTCTGACGTAATCATGTCAATCGTACCGTCTTTTACGGCTTTCACCAAAGCTTTCCGGTCGGATTCATTCCGCAACGGCGGTGCGACTTTAAACCGCGTGTCAAAACCGTCTAATTTCTCATCGGTCAGAACCAAATGATGTACAGCAACGCTGCATGTGACATTCAGTCCTTTTGCTTTTGCATCCTTAATCAGCTGTATCGATTTTGCTGTGGAAATCGTCGGGATGTGCATTTTCCCGCCGGTATATTCCAATATGAAAAGATTCCGCGCGATTTGCAGTTCTTCCGCCAGCGCAGGAATGCCTTTCAGTCCCAATCTGGTCGAGACAATTCCTTCATTGGCAACACCATTTCCTTTGATATTGCTGTCTTGCGAGTAGGCGATAACCAGGCCGTCGAAATCCTGTACGTATTGCAAGGCGATTTTCAGCAGGTTCGGATTCTCAAGGTTTTTATTGTAGTCGCCAAAGGCAATCGCCCCGGCATTTTTCATATCGAATAATTCGGCCAGATCTTTTCCGAGGCTTTCTTTTGTCAAAGCGCCAATCGGGTACAGTTGTGTCGCCGCGTTGTTTGCCTTGTTTTTTACAAAATTTACCTGCGACTGGTTGTCGATCACCGGAAGCGAATTAGGCTGCAATGCAATGGCTGTAAACCCGCTTTTCGCGGCGACATCCAGTCCGTTTGCAATGGTCTCACGGTCTTCAAAACCCGGTTCGCCAAGGGAAACACTCGAGTCAAACCAACCTTGGGAAAGGTGCAGGTTCCCGAGTTTCAATTCTTCAATTGAATCCGTGTTTTTGAGTTTTGAACCGATTTTCGCAATCATGCCGTTGGCAATCTGCACATCCATAACCTGGTTGTGGAATTTGCTTTTCGGGTCGATAATTTTAGCTGCTCTGATGATTAGGTTCATTTTACAAATTTTTGAATGAGTAATTCAGTGACTAAAAACAATAAGGCAAGCACTACAAACCATTTCCAGATTTCATTGTTCGTCCGGTCGGTCAGCAAGGTATTAAAAACGGTTTCTATGTTGTCGATGACTTTGTAATCGGAAAGCGCTTCTTTGTTGGCCGCAGCCAGATTGCCTTCCGTACGATCGTAATTGAAGCTGATGTTTTTCAACAGTTCATCTTGTTTAAAAATCCCGAAATTGCCGGCGATTTGCGGATTGTCATTAAAGGTCAGCTTTACTTTATTGTTCAGGATTTGCTGTACGGGAATGAACTTTTCGTCCTTGTTTTTCACATTTACGATTTCGTCTTTCGACAAAAGCGCGTCAATCATAAACGGGCTGTTTTCACCGATGGCCAAAGCGGTAATTCCTGTTTTCCCTGTATTTTGTGCCATGTTGTAAAATGTCGGCACAATCAATGGCGAGTTCTGGAAGTTGCTGTTTTCCTTGTCAATCGGTGCTGAAAACACATAGACCGATGACACGGGATTTTGTATCGCAGTCAGGAAAGCGCTTTGGTCTTCATACGCCAAAACCGCTGGGGAAATGCTGCTGACAGCAAATGATGCCTTGGTTTCCGGATATTGGAAATTGTCGATTTTCTTTTCAAAAACGGTGGCATAAAGCGGATGGCTGAACGCAATTTTGGTGACGAGTTTTTTGTTGTTTGCCCAACCTTTGAATTGGATGCTTCCAAAATTGGCCAAGAAGCTGTTCATATTCGAAACTGCATTTTCAGCTGCCGGAATGACAATTAAGTTGCCGCCTTTTTCGACAAAAGATTTCAATGTCGTTTGCAGCGCCTGTGGGATGTCCTTGAGTTCATTGACGACAATTGCATCTTGTTTTTCGAGGATATTGTAATCGAGGCTTCCGATTGGAAAATTGGCATAATTGAATTCTTCAGCTGTATAAATTTTCGACAGGAAAACACTTTTTTCCGGGTCGCCAATGCTGATGACATTCGTTTTTTGAGGTTTTGTAATACTGAAAAACAACGTATTGTCGTAATCCAGGCCGTTGTCGGTAATCGACACATAGCCGTGGAAATCTTCTTTTGGAATGGTGAAATTGATGGTTTTTTGCCTGGTGTCGAACTTCACAACGGTTTTTGCCGCGAGCTTTTCCCTGTTGTACAATCCAATTGGGATTTCTTTTGGATCATCGCCGTAAGACGATAATTTGACACCGATTTCATAGAAATTGTCCAAGGCCTGGTTGATGAAAACGCTATCGACAGAAACATTATTTTTCTGTTCCGCTTCCGGGACAATAAAATAAGTATTGAACTCTGGATTGATGCTTTTGAGCTGTTTTTGTTCCAATCCTACCGCATCGGTGATGACGATAATATCTTTGTTGAAAACCGATTTCCGCGATTTGATTTTCGCCATTTGGCTTTCGAGGTTGAATGGCGAAGCGCTGTATTTCAGGTTTTGTAAATCTTTCCTGATCGACTTGATGTCCGTGTTCCAAAAAGTCTCCGAATTCGTCAGCAAAGAAAAATCCTGGTTTTCCGGCGTATGTTCGAGCAAATCCTCGACGGCGCGTTTCAGGAGTTCGCCTTTTTGCCCTTTGGCTTGCATACTGAACGAATTGTCCAGGATAATGTACATTTCGTTGGTCGTATTTTTATTGTCCTTGGCTTCGAAAAACGGCTGGGCAAAAGCGACGATCATCGCGGCGAGCAGCAGTAAACGCGTCGCAAGCAACAGCCATTTCTTGAGTTTGGAGCTTTTTCTTGTTTGGATGGAAAGTTCCTTCAGGAAGCGGACATTCGTGAAATATTCTTTTTTGAAGCGTCGCAGTTGGAATAAATGAACCAGAATCGGGATAACCAGTAAGAAAAAAAAGTAAAGGATTTCCGGGTGTTTGAAGTGCATTCTGTCTTAAGATTTACTTCACTGGCTAGTATTTTCAGCGGAGTTCAGTGAATGCTCCGCATTTTTCAAAAATACGATTTTTTATTATTTTGAATGTTGAATTTTAAATTTTAAATTGTCGAAAGAATTACTTTTACGATTATACAAACTGATAATGAAAAAATATCTCACTTTAATTGGCGTCTTTTTCTTCTTTTTGAACGCCAATGCCCAACAAAAGCAGATGAATTTGCTCATCGGAACCTACACGAATTCTTGTGACAGCAAAGGAATTTACACGTATGATTTTAACATTGATACCGGTATTTTCAAACTCAAACAATCGACGCAGAAAACAGCCAATCCGAGTTTCCTGACGGTTTCCGGTGACAACAAATTTGTGTATAGTGTCAATGAGAATGGAAAAGAAAGCTCGGTCAGCGCGTTTAAATTTGATGCAAAGTCAGGAAAACTCGATTTTCTGAACAGGCAAAATTCTGAAGGCGCCGATCCGTGTTACATCATCAATGACGATAAAAATGTGATTGTGGCCAACTATTCCGGCGGTTCCATTTCCGTATTTGGAAAAACTGCCGACGGCAAACTCGGAAGGACAAAACAAGTTATCCAGCATTCGGGAAAAAGCGTCAATGCAAAACGGCAGGAAAGTCCGCATGTTCATATGGTGCAGTTTTCGCCCGACAAGCGATTCGTATTGGCCAACGATTTGGGCACTGACCGCATTTATTTGTACCGTTATTTTGCAGATCTCGAAAAGGACAATCTTGAACTCAAGGATACGATTCCGATAAAATCGGGCAGCGGACCCAGACATCTGGCTTTCAGCCAAGACGGCAAAACCGTTTACCTGTTGCAGGAATTGGACGGCACGATCACCGTTTTTAATTATGCGATGGGCAAGTTCAGGAGAATCCAGGAAACGACAGTCGTAAGTCCGGGTTTTAAAGGCGAAACCGGTGCGGCCGACATCCATGTTTCTGAGGACCGCAAATTTTTATATGCGACAAACCGCGGTGATGCCAATACGATTTCGACTTTTTCAATTGACTTGTCGGGAAAGCTCAGTTTGGTGAAAACCATTTCCACCGGCGGAAAAGGACCGCGGAATTTTGCGATCGTTCCAGATGGTAAATTTGTTTTGGTCGCCCACCAATATTCAAATGACGTGACGATTTTCAGCCGCGATAAAGTTACAGGTGAATTGACAAATACCGGTAAAAAGATAGAATTGTGTTCGCCGGTCTGTTTAATTTTTGCCCCGGAAAAATAATTTTTTTAGCCACAGATTCACAGATTAGTTTTTAATCTGTGAATCTGTGGCTATATTATTTTAAAAAGTTAGTGGCTATTTTTTCTTATTCCGTTTTTTATTCTGTTCGCGCAGCATATTCCGATTTACGGAGCCTGAAGTTTTCTTTTTTGTTTTTGACGGTCCGCCCAAGTTGACTTTTTTGTTTTTGGCGGATTTTTCATGGAAAGCACCGTCGCCATCCAATTTTGGTTTTTTGAGCAGGAATTTTACTTTTTCCTTTTCTTTTTCTGGGCCGATCAATAAACTTGAAATGGCTACGTCCTGTGGGAATTCTTCAGCCGGAAGCTCTTGATTCATCAAAACCTCAATTTCAATTTTGGCTTCTTCCTCGCGCGGCGTCACAAAACTGATGGCTGTTCCGGTGGCGTCGGCACGCCCGGTTCGTCCGATTCGGTGCATGTATTGTTCGGGCATTTCCGGCATCTCAAAATTGATGACATGTGAAATATCCGAAATGTCCAACCCACGCGCCATGATATCGGTTGTAATCAATCCACGCAATTCGCCTGCCTGGAAAGCTGCCATCGTATTCAAACGGTAATTCTGTGATTTATTCGAGTGGATGACGCCAAATTGGCCTTCAAAATCCGCCTCGATTTTTTCATGCAGGATATCGGAAATCCGTTTGTTGTTGACAAAAACCAAAACGCGCTCCATCGACTCGTCGGTTTGCAGCAAATGCTTGAGCAGGTTGACTTTCGTATTGTGGTTCGGGACGTTGTAAGTGATTTGTGTAATCTGTTCCAACGGCGTACCCGATGGTGCCAATGTGACTTCTTCAGGATAATCGAAAAAATCCTCAAGCACTTCATCGACCTCATCGGTCATTGTTGCTGAGAACAGGATGTTTTGTCTTTTTTTCTTCATCATCGCGAGAATCGAAGTCAACTGTGGGCGGAAACCCTGGTTGAGCATTTCATCAAATTCGTCAATGACGAGCTTTTGGATTTCGTCAAAACGAATGTAGTTGTCCAAAGCCAGATCCATGACGCGGCCTGGCGTTCCGACAAGGATATCGATGCCTTCAAAAACCGCTTTTTTCTGTGTATTGATATTGACGCCGCCATAAACCCCAAGTGTGCGAACCGACATGTACTTGGTCAATTTTTCGACTTCTTCATTCACCTGCACTACAAGCTCGCGGGTTGGGACAAGGATGACAATTTTTGGCGTATGTGTTGGCGTAAACTGGTATAATTTTAATAAAGGCAGCAAGTAAGCCAATGTTTTTCCCGTTCCTGTTTGTGCAATGCCCATCATATCGCGTCCCGACATGATGACGGCAAATGATTTTTCCTGGATTGGCGTAGGCGTGGTGAATCCTAAATCATCAATTGCTTTTTGTACGGATTTTGGAAGGTTGAATTGCTCGAAAGTGGCCATTTTGCTTTATTTTGTGCAAAGATAGGGTTAATTGGGGAAAGGGCAATTCTGAAAACGGTGAAAGGATTTTATGATTTCCCTTTGAATTTCTTAGATATGGATGCCAATTGTGAAAAGGTGGCTTCATTTGCGGTAGTAATGCTGGTCCTTTTTTCATGATAGGCATCATTCAGCTTTTTGATATAATCGTCCATTTCTGAGGCGACATCCTGTAGGTGTTTTGCAAATTCTTTGAGCGTATTTTCATCCATGTTTTCATGGGTAATCAGGTAATCCGTCAAGCCCAGCATCGTCGAAACCGGTCTTCTCATCACATGTGAAATATCAAACAGGATTTCTTCCAGCACGTTAATATATTCGATGATTTTTGTAATATCCTGTGTGCTGCCATACCAAATCATTTTGCCATTGTCCGCTTTTTCAGATGTTGCCCTTAACCAACGCCAGGTTTCGATAGGGCCAATTAAGACACGGTATTGGACATTAATATCGGTTAAATTGTCATGTGCATATTTCATTGCGCTATCGAACCTTTTTCGATCCTCAGGATGGATGTGGGCAAGCAGCTTTTCCGGATCATCCAGGATTTCCTGTGCTGAAAAATCGATTTTGCTGAATGAGATGCCACGGCTTGCAAAGAGAAAATGGATACCACCTTTTTCATCCAACTCAAACTGGTAAGTATTTACAGGCGATAGTGCAGTAACTTTTGTAATGAGCGCCTCACTTTCCTGCAGTTTTTTTACGGTGTGCCATTGGTGAAGGAAGATACTGAACAGTTTCGCCAGCGTGTCAATCAGGTTTATTTCCTCTTTGAGAAATGGTGTGCCGTCATAGAGTGGAAATGCGACGGTATAATAAACTTCAACGGAGCCATACGGTTTGCCGTTTAAGTGAATGATTGATTTGAGTCTCCATGGGGTTTCCCGAAAATTGGCAGTTTTGTATTCGGTATTGTCGCCCAATTTAATGCGGACCTGCGTATACTCGGGATATTGCCAACCGTCACGGATGAAAGTCAGGCTTTCGGTAAATATACATTCCGGATCGTCAGCTTTAAACAACGCTTCAGTGATGCGCAATACGGTCAGTTGTTCCTTAACCCTTTCCCGAAGGTCGGTGATGAGTTTTTTCGTATCGGAAATATCAGAAATGGCGCGAAAAATCAGGGTTGTACCTTCAGATTCAAAATAGACCGCCTTTATTTTTGCGGGAAATTCTGTCTTATCTTTGCGGACGGCCGTACTTTCGCTGTTTTGCTGTTGGCTGATTACAGGAATGATCATTGTCAAAGGATTTCCTGCCAGATTTTCACAGCCATATCCAAACAATTGCCCTGCTTTGGCATTGGCCAAAAGAATTTTCCCGCTTGTGTCGGTAAGAATGCCGGCCACGGGCGAAGAATCAAATATCAGCTTGTATGCCTGATTTACGTCCAAAATAATTCAGTGTACTAATTAAGGTATAAAGATATGTGATTTTTGCCAAGATGTTAAAATTTGAATCGACATATCTGGTTTTAATAAATATTTTATCAGTTCACTATTTTTTTAGTAAAAATACTAAGATATTATTTTAAAAACCTTCGAAAACACCCAGTCCAAACAATGCAAAGTCATATTTTACCGGATCGGCTTTGTCCAGCAATCGCAATTGTTCATCAAGTTCTGCCAATGCTTTCGCATCATTCTGTGTCCTTTTCAACAATCCTAATTTTCGCGCAACATTTCCGGAATGCACGTCAAGCGGGCAGGATAGGAGTGATGACGAAATGCTTTTCCATATCCCGAAATCGACACCTTTATTATCGTCGCGCACCATCCAGCGCAGGAACATGTTGATACGCTTGGCAGCGGAATTGTTCAGTGGATCTGAAATGTGTTTTTGCGCCCGGTTCTGGTGCTGGATTTCAAAGAAAAGTTTTTTGAATTCATGGATGCTTTGCTGTATGGAATCTGCCGACTGATATTTTGCAAAGACGTTTTCGAGTCCGCCATGGTTTTGATAAATGTGTTTCAGCCCAATGATAAAAGTTGCAAAATCCTGTCCGTTAAATGTGCGGTGCACGAAATCCTGAAGCCGCTCGAGGTCACTTTCTCCATGCGACATCACAAAATCATATGGTGCATTGCCCATCAGATCCATCATCCGATGTGAATTCTTAATGATCATCTTGCGGTTTCCCCAGGCAATCGTCGCACTTAAAAACCCTGCGATCTCGATGTCTTCTTTAGCCAAAAACAAATGCGGCACCTGTATCGGATCGCTTTCGATAAAATCGGGATTGTTGTATTGGCTGACTTTTTCGTCGAGGAACGATTTCAGTTCGGAGGAATCCATAAATTGTTTAGATTTTCCAGTCGTTTTTTAAGGCTTCCAGTTTCGGGACAAGGCACGATTGCGTTTCGTCATCCGAAACAAAAATGTCAATCATGTCGCCTTGCTTTTTCTCATTCAATAACATGAAATCGTTCGTTACAGATTCCCCAAAAACCGTTTTCCCGGAATGTGTGGTATAAGTATAATAGGCCATAATGCGTTGTCCAAAATTCGCCACCGGCGAACCCGATTGCAGCATCAGTGACACCAGCTTCGCTTCTTTCACATTGCCATACTGATACAGTTTTATGATTTTCTTAATCCTGATGATCATATATGTTAAGCCGCATAATCCCAAAACTAAAAACGGCAGCGGAATCATCAAAAACATAAAAAACGGGAAACGGTATGGCTTCAGTGTGGTAATCACCGATTCGGTACCGAGGACTTTCACATCAAGGTTGTCACCAACAGCCATATGTGACACTTTATCCGGCGCAAGTGTTGCAAATTTATCGTCACTTTCAGCGCCATTATGGCTGTAACTGTAACTAATAATCGATGGATGGACACCGTTTATGGTGGTGTTATAATTGGTTTCAATGTCCGTGATTTTTGCAACGACCGATGTGCCTTCGGATTTGATTTTGGCATAATCGTATTTTTCATATTTCTCTGTCGCAGCGGCCGAAATTAAAACGACAGCCGGAATCAATACAAATACAGAAATAGCCGTAAATACAATGCCGAGCTTGGCAATTTTTGGGCTTTGCTTTATCAGTGCGAGATAAGTCGAATAGCCGATTGATCTTGGTGTATTCATGAATCGTAGAATTAATTGCTGATTTTCCCGTCGACCATAACAAGTTTCCTATCGGCCATATTTGCCAATTCCTCATTGTGTGTGACGATGACAAACGTTTGCCCGAATTCATCGCGCAATTTGAAAAACAGCTGGTGCAGGTTTTCTGCCGAAGCCGTATCGAGATTTCCCGAAGGCTCATCGGCAAAAATGATCGCAGGCTTGTTGATCAATGCCCGTGCGACAGCGACGCGTTGTTGTTCGCCGCCCGAAAGTTCGCCTGGTTTATGCCCAATTCTATGCGACAATCCGAGATATTCCAATAATCTTTTGGCTTCGGTTTCTGTTTCTGATGGGGATTTTCCGGCGATGTAAGCAGGAATGCAGACATTTTCCAAAGCCGTGAATTCGGGTAGCAATTGGTGGAACTGGAAAATAAATCCCAGATTCCTATTGCGGAATTTCGACAGGTTTTTATCTTTCATGTCAAGGATATTCTCGCCATTGATGACAAGTTCCGTTTTTCCATCGGCGTTGGGTTTGGCTTCGGCCTGTGGACTCGGGTGGTCTAAAGTGCCGAGGATTTGCAGCAGCGTCGTTTTTCCCGCTCCGGAAGCGCCGACAATCGATACGATTTCCCCTTTCCGGATGTGCAAATCGACACCTTTCAGCACTTCAAGCTTGTCGTAATATTTATGGATGTTTTTGGCGTGTATCATTAGTTGGAAAACTTTTGGCAAATAACGGATAATTTACCCAATTTACTCTTTGGATTTTTGAGGCATATTAAAAAAATCATCAACTTTTTTATTGAACTCATCAGCATGCTCAATCAATGTCCCGTGGCCGGAATTCGGAACAATCCACAGCATGGCATTCGGGATATTCTCGAAAATATAAACGGTATGTGTCGGTTTTATCAGGTCGTGGTCGCCGCCGATAACCAATGTCGGTGATTTTATCTTTTTCAAATCCGATGGCTTGATATGCGGCTGGTCAATCATGAGTTTTAGCAACTTTGCCGAATTTTTTTCGGCGTCCGTTTTGTTTGGCTTTTTGTTGAGTTTGTCGAATTCGGTTACCATTTCCGTGATTAGATTTGGTGCGACTGCAGTCGAATCGGGTGCTGTATTGGCACCGGTAATAGCCAGTTTCCTGACTTTTTCAGGATGCCTGATGGCGAGCAAAAGTCCGTTGATTCCGCCATCGCTCCAGCCAATGACATTCGCAGAAGGCACATTCATTTTTGTCAGCAATTCAGCAAAATCGTCGGCCATCATATCATACGAAAGCGAATCTTTTTTATCGATGGATTTTCCCTGTGCGCGGCTGTCGGCGATAATGACCTTGTATTTTTTGGAAAAGAACGGAATCTGTTTGACGAAATTGTCGATGCTGCCGCCATTTCCATGGATGAGCAATATTGGTTCGCCCGATCCGTAAACCTCGCAGTACATTTTGAATCCCCTGATGTCGTAATATTTGCCAGCGGTAGGATTCTTGCCATATGTGGCATCTTGCGCAAATGTTAGCAATGGCAGAAGAAGTACTATTATCGACAAGACAATCCTTTTCATATTTGCGTTTTGAAGTGACGCAAATCTAACGAATTAATCCCAATGTGTGCCAAAATCGGCATCGCCAACTTTCGATGATAAAGTTTAGTTAATTGCCTATTGCGACCCTTGATTATTGGCTAAATTTGGTACGCTAAAAAAAGAAAAATGAATACAGGAAAAGAACTGGAAACCGCGACTTTTGCCGGCGGCTGCTTTTGGTGCACCGAAGCGGTGTTCCTCGAACTCGATGGCGTTCAAAGTGTCGTTTCAGGTTATATTGGCGGAAGGACCATCAACCCGACATACAAAGACATTTGCAGTGGTGAAACCGGCCATGCAGAAGCTATCGAAATCACTTTCGATGCGCAGAAACTCAACTTCGGGCAACTGCTCGAGATATTTTTTGCGACACATGACCCAACAACCATCAACCGCCAGGGAAATGATGTCGGCACACAATACCGCAGCGAAATTTTTTACCACAACGACGAACAGAAAAAATTGGCCGAAGATTACATCGCTTTGCTCAACGCAGAAAACACTTACGGCAAGAAAGTCGTAACCAAATTATCTGCGGCAACGGCATTTTATCCAGCCGAAGCTTATCACCAGAACTATTACAGCCAGAACAAAGAACAAGGCTATTGCAGCTATGTGATTACGCCGAAAATCGCCAAAGTCAGGACAAAATTCAAGGACAAACTCAAGCAATAATGAATCATATCCAGGAATTCCAGGCCGACGAAAAGCACAAGCAAAGAAACCTATGGCTCGGAATCCTGTTTGATGTCCTGGGCATGGTATCGTTTACAATTCCTGTTATTGGCGAATTTGAGGATGTGGTCTGGGCGCCGGTTTCTGGACTTCTACTGGCGTGGATGTACAAAGGAAAAGCGGGTAGGATTGGCGGTGTCTTTTCGTTTTTGGAAGAGATATTTCCATTTACGGATGTCATCCCGACATTTACGCTGATGTGGTTTTATACATATTATTGGAAGAAGAAATAAGGATTTGAAAGTCAAAAGGCGAGTGAATTAAAAGCCTCAAACAAAATTCGTGAATTCATGGCAGATAATTTAGCCACGAATTCACGAATTTTTTATATGATAAATTGTGGTATTTTTATTTTTCCTTGGCTAGCAGAAACCCCAAGCCCATGCCGCGCAGCATTTTCTTTTCGAATGCCCAGAAGAATTTAAACTGCCCGAAAATAAACCCAATTCCAACCAGCAAAACCTGGTATACCGGAAATATCAACAAAATATATAACGGATAATAAACCCAAAGTGAAGTGCTTTCCTTCGTAATGTCGAACCATTTCAGGATGGGTTTCGACAAATACGCAGCCGTCGAACCGGTAATCGCAAAGACTACGATAATTAGGACCAACTGGAAATTCGATGCAATTCCCCAACGGGTTTTGAAATTCGGCATGCGGAATAATTTTCCGTAAAGATAATAAGTTATCGCGTCGGAACATAGCCCGCGAGCTTCTGGTTGTATTTATTCTGGAAATAAATGAAGTAATTGTAAATCAGGTAATTCACCTCGTAGCCGTAATTCGTCGTGAAATTGTAGTTGATCGTCATGTCGTACATACTCGGACTGTAACGGCGCGGCTGCATGACGCGGTTGTTCCATTCGGTGACATATGTGCGATTTTTGCTTTCGAGATAGCTTTGTGAGTAATAATTCCGCGGCTGCGCTGTCGTGGCAAGCCAAGTGCTGAATCCGGGATCGACAATAATGACTTCATATTCCAAAGAATCATTCGCAATCCTGACCGTGTCATTTGCGGCAGTTGGCTTATCGGTTTTGGAAAACGTTTTCTGCGTGGGTTTGCAGCTCAAGGCAAACAGCAGAATGAACAAAGGGAAAATCAGCTTTTTCATGGCCAGGAATTTTATATTAAATTTATAAAATATCTGCCGAAGCATCGACTTGAGTAAGAATCATTTAACATAATAATTAGCTGGATGTTGTACAAATGCCTAGCCCCGATTGCAGCGATACTCTTTTGTGGAGTGCAAAGGAACAAAAGATATAGCGGAAAGCGGGAACATGCTCCCATAAAAAAACCGGCATCAAAACCGGTTTATATTAAGCGTTTTCGACTTTCAGCAAACTGATGATCTGTTCCGCAAGTTCTGTCCCGATCCGATCTTGCGCTTCCAAAGTCGCAGCACCGATATGCGGTGTCATCGAAATTTGCGGGTGCATTAAAATCTGTACAGCTGGTGTCGGTTCTTCCTCAAAAACATCCAATCCCGCAAAGGATACTTTTCCGCTTTCGAGTGCAGCAATCAGCGCGACTTCGTCAATGACACCGCCTCGCGAACAATTGACAATACCGACGCCGTCTTTCATCGCGGCAAATTCGGCCTCGCCAATGACATAACCGTCCTGCGCCGGAACGTGGAGCGTAATGAAATGCGCATGGCGGAAAATGTCTTCCATCGGCTCGGTGATGATGTCGACGTTGATGAACTGGCCATTGTAAAAATCGACTTTGATTTCGGCATTGCCGACGAATTTATCCGAAGCGATGACTCTCATTCCCATTCCCAATGCGATTTTCGCGACGGCTTTCCCAATCCTTCCAAAACCGATGATGCCCAAAGTTTTACCGCGCAATTCAATCCCGTTGGCATAAGCTTTTTTCAGGCCTTCAAAGTTCGAATCGCCTTCAAGCGGCATGTTTCTATTGGAATCGTGCAAAAACCTGACGCCTGAAAACAAATGTGCAAACACCAATTCTGCGACCGATTCAGACGAAGAAGCCGGTGTATTGATGACATGAACGCCTTTCGAGCGTGCATAATCAACATCGATATTGTCCATGCCAACGCCACCGCGACCGATGATTTTCAGGCCTGGACAGGCGTCGATGATATCCTGGCGGACTTTCGTCGCACTGCGGACCAATATCACGCTGATGTGGTGTTCGTTGATGAAATTCGCGACCTGTTCCTGCGCGACTTTGGTGGTAATGACTTCAAATCCGCCTTTTTCAAGGGCTTTGATTCCGCTTTTCGAAATCCCGTCATTCGCTAATACTTTCATATTTTATTTTTAAATATTTTTTATTTTTTGAAGCATGTTCCGGCTATGCGTTTCAATCTTTTTCGGTGAAAAACCTCAAAAGGATTTCCACTGCTATCCGGGCTGGGCTATCCGATCACTTCAAGCGCTTTCATGACTTCAACCAAAACTTCGACGCTTTCAATCGACAACGCATTGTACATTGACGCGCGGTAACCGCCAACAGAACGGTGCCCGGCCAGTCCAGAAATTCCGGCTGCTTTCCACATTTGGTCAAACGATTCGGTATGGGCAATGTCATTCAGCACAAAAGTCGCATTCATATTCGAGCGGTCTGCTGTCGCTGCCGTGCCTTTAAACAAAGGGTTTCGGTCGATTTCGTTGTACAGCATTTCGGCTTTCGCGCTGTTGCGCTCTTCCATTGCACCGATTCCGCCCATTTTGTCAATCCATTGCATGGTCAGCAGTGAAGTAAAAACGGCAAAAACCGCAGGCGTATTATACATGCTTTCTGCCGCAATATGTTTTTGGTAATCTAAAATCGATGGGATATTCCTGCCTGTATGTCCAAGCAGTGATTCTTTGACGACAATCAATGCCACACCTGCCGGGCCCATATTTTTTTGTGCACCAGCATAAATCAGGTCGAACTTCGAAAAGTCGAGTTGGCGTGAGAAAATATCCGAACTCATATCACAAACCATCGGAATTCCAGTCTCAGGAAAACTTTTCATTTGCGTGCCGAAAATCGTATTGTTTGACGTGCAGTGGAAATAATCCGCATCTGCAGGAATCGTAAAATCTTTTGGGATCCAATTGTAATTATCGGCTTTTGAGGATGCCACGACGACCGTTTCGCCAAAAGCTTTCGCTTCCTTGATGGCGCCGCTGGCCCAGGTTCCGGTATCGAGATAGGCCGCTTTTCCGTTTTGTTTCATGAGGTTATACGGAATCCGCAAAAATTCCATGCTCGCGCCGCCTTGTAAAAACAATGCCTGGTAGCCTTTGCCCCTCAGTCCTAAAAGATCGAGTGCCAATGCCCGCGCTTGTTCCATCACTGCAACAAAATCTTTGCTGCGGTGGGAAATTTCCAAAAGCGACAAACCCGAATCATTGAAATTGAGTACGGCAGCAGCAGCTTTTTCAAGCACTTCCTGCGGTAAAATCGATGGTCCGGCGCTGTAATTGTGTTTTTTCATTGGATACCAAAAAATTAAGCGACAAATTTCGGAAATAGGTATTGAAAAACCGACCGGAATTAATAATAATTATCTGATGTTATTAACAAAAACGTTGTAGTAAAGATGTTAAATCGAAAGTAAAAAAGCAATCGTATCGACATTATCCGCATAATCCCACAATTGCGGCTTTTGCGTTTGCCCAAAAGGAATGCTGTTTTCCATTACATTGTTCGAGACGATGCATTGAATTTGCCCACTTTCATCGGTCAGGCGTTTTTGAAGCTCATCAATATTTTCATAGTATTCATAAAAAACACTTGAAATAGGCGAGGCGTAGCTTGTATCTTCTTTAATCGTCAGGAATCCGTTGTCGAGTAATTTGAAATTGCTCATCAGGAAAACGGCCTTGTTGTAGTCGTAATTGTTCGCGTATTTTTCATAATGGATGACATCCTGGTATTCAAAAATACCTTCAAAAAAAGTATCGAAACTGTAGCCTTTCGGGACAAATAATTTGGAGACATTCCTGCAGCCCAAACCGAAATAACGGAAAATATCTTCGCCCAATGCCACGAGTTCTGCCTTACTTTCTTTTCCGGTCAGCACCGCAACCGAATTCCGGTTTTTGCGGATGATACTCGGTTTATCCTTAAAATAATAGTCAAAATAACGAGCGGTGTTGTTGCTTCCGGTGGCGATTACGGCATCGAAATTCTCGAGCTTGCCTTCAGAAAACATAATGTGATTTTGCATTTCTGGTTCAATCGAAATGATATATTTTGCCAGGAAAGGCAACAGATGCTGGTCGTTTGAGGAAGTTTTTATCAAAACCTTATGTCCGGCCATCAAAACGGAAAGGAAGTCGTGGAATCCAACCAATGGAATATTTCCAGCCAATATCAAACCGATGGTTTTTGGGTCGCGTTCAGTGATATCATAAGCTGAAAGCCATTTATCGAGATTTCCAGCTGTCAACGCTTCGGCCCACGATCGGATTGCAAAATAAACCTGCTCTGGCGTATACCAGCCATTGTGCGATTGCGAGAGTTTAATCAAATCATCGAAAGCGTCAAAAAACACTCGAGGCGCAGCCGAACTGGGCGAAGCTAAATCGTTGTTTAAGACAGCGGGGTTTTTAACGGTTTCATTTTGAGAAAACTGCGACAGGAATTTCCCGAGTTCCGTAAAAATATATTTTTTGTGTCCTAAAGTCATATTGATTTGCTTATGAATTGTTTTGGGCGTAATTTTGCACAAAAATAAGCTATTAAGTCGAAGGCCAAAAGTCGAATCGAAAGAATGTGACAAAGCCCGAGTTTATCCCAAATTCCAAACACAATGGCAATTATAATCACTGACGAATGCATCAACTGTGGCGCCTGCGAACCGGAATGCCCAAATACTGCAATATATGAAGGCGCCGACGACTGGCGATACAAAGACGGCACTTCTTTACGGGGGAAAGTCGTATTGCCTTCCGGCGAAGTGGTCGATGCCGAAGAACCGCGCACACCGGTTTCCGATGACATTTATTATATTGTTCCGGGAAAATGCACCGAATGCAAAGGTTTTCACGATGAACCGCAATGCGCGGCCGTTTGCCCGGTTGATTGCTGTGTTCCCGATCCCGATCATGTGGAAAGCGAAGAAACGCTTTTAAATCGCCAGGCATTCCTGCATAACGAGTAAAAACAAAAAAAATCCTGAACGTAAATTCAGGATTTTTTAGGTCAGATAGTTAAGTATATAGAGTGTTAAGAATTTTTAATTCCTTGTGTAAGTTTCTGTAGTAATCTTATCGGTCTTGTCATCATATGTCTGGAGTACGAGATTCCCATTCGCATCGAAATACCCGACTGACGTTTTGTCTTTTGTCCTAAAGATGTAATTGTTATTTCCCATCTGTCTCAGCAATCCTGCTCTTTTACCACTTGGATCCATCATCGTGTAGCCGCTATTGTCAACAGTAACCTGGTATTTTGCACCGCCAACAGAATAATACGCTGAACGGTCAACGTCTACAGTTCTTGTCCTTCCGTCGGGGCCGGTAATCTGTGTGGTTGAAGTCACCTGGACTGGCGATGGCGCCAAATCTTTATTCAGGGCTTTCGATTCGGCATTCTGCAATTCGATATTTTGCACTTCCTGGGTGTTTTCTTTTTTCACCAATTGTTTTTGCCCATCCGAATCTTTTATTGTTGTTGTAGTTGTCTTACTGACATTCGTTACATTCTGGTTCTGCGCCTGTGCATTGAATGACAATGTCGCGATGGCAATTCCTAAGATTAAAGTTTTCATAATTATAAATGTTGGTTTATAGTTTTACAAAGTTAACCCGGCAGCCGAGTTTTATCTTATAGAATTAATTCTAACTTTTATATAATTATACTTACAAAAAAATCCCGGGATTATCCGGGATTTTTAGCATTTTGGCTATTTTAGAATTTGAATCCTAACCTTGCGTAATAAAATGCGCCGCCGAATCCCATTTGTACAGCATCCCAATATCCGCCGGCTTCCACCCAGTCGTCCTGTTGGTCTGGATATATATTGAAAAGGTTATTGCTTCCGATGCTCAGCTTGAACTTGTCGGACAATTTAAACCCAAGAGTCAGGTCGGTTACGATTTTTACACCATAGGTATCTCTCGCTGCCTTAATTTGGTTGGCAAACGACCCGTAATCTGCAACATCCTCATACATTTGGTAATCCAGCAATTTTACTTCGCTGAATCTTGTGAACGCAAGTCCGGCATCAAACCATTTCCTGGCATAGCTCAGGTTAAGGGCAAATTTATTGTCGGGCGCCGAAGCCAGCAGGAAAGCTTTTTCACGTTCGCCAAAGAAAGTCTGTTGGTCTAATGTGCCGTTATGGACATTGTCGATTTTCATATCATTGATATTACCGACAATTGTTGCCCCGAACGCATTGTCTCCAAATGTCTTTTTCCATGCCAGAACGACATCAAGCCCGGTGGTTTTGGTATCGACGCCATTGACGAAAAATTGCGCCTGGTCAACGCCAAGGTCGAAAGCGGTGGCATGAAAATAGCCGGTCAATACAATCCTGTCTTCCACATTGATAAAATAACCGTCTACTGTAGCCGTAACGTTCCCAAAAGTCGCGGTAAAGCCCAATGAGCCGTTCAATGCTTTTTCCTCATTCAGTTTGTCAATCCCAAAAGCCTGCGTGACAGGACTGTTGTTTGGGGCAAGCAAAATTTCCGATGCGCCTGAAGAAGAGAAATTCGTGAACTGCAGGTTGTAATAAATCTGTGCCAATGACGGCGCGCGGAATCCGGTACTGATTGAACCTCTCAAGTTGATGTTTTTTGTGACTTTCAGTCTTGAAGCCAACTTTCCATTTATTGTGCTGCCAAAATCACTGTAGTTTTCATAGCGCAAAGCACCGCTGACGAGGAAACTGTCGGTCACATCCAATTCCGCATCAGAATATAATGACACATTTGAACGGCCTCTGTCAACCGCATTATTCGGGCTATAACCCGGAAATCCTTGTGAGCCGCCAGGACGTGTTTCGCCAGTTATCGGATCGATAGGAATGACTTGTGTCGTAGGATCGGTCACGGGATTGCCATTGATGTCATAAGTTGTATACGAACCTTCTTCACCTGCAAAAATGGTGAATTGTTCCGTCCGGTATTCTGCACCGAATGCGAGATTCAGTCCGCTCATGACACTGCCATAGTTTTTGGAGAAATCAAAATTGATGGTATTTTGGCTCAATGTATGGCCGCCGGCGTCAAATTCGGTCGGTGAAGCTTCTTCCAGGGAAGCATTGAGTGTACCTTCAATAAAATAGTGGAAAAGGTTTTTCCCATAGGTATTGCTGATATCGACTTTCCAGCCGCCAGTGGTTACGGTTCGGATGCCAACAGCCACCGAATTGTCGATGATATTCGAAGTAATCCTAGGTGTAAACCCATTTGGATAAATGGCTACGACATTGCGTTCCGTCGGATTGTTCCTTGTAAAGGCATAGGCATCCGTGTCGCGGTAATTCCTTCCGCCAAAGGCATAGATTTCGGTTTTATCCGAGACAGGAACTGCTGCATTCACCATAAAGTTAAAACCTTCTATGGATGCTTCGCCAAAACCCCTGCGGAAATCAAATCCGGGGCGCAATGTCTTATCCTTGCTTATATACTCTGCAGTGAAATTGGCGAATCCGCCTTTATCGCCAATTTTCGTCCCATAATTGGTAGCGACTTTCAACGAGCCGCCGTCAAAACTTTTGCCTTTGGCGGTTTTATTTCCATCGGCATTCGTGTCGAGAAAATTATCACCTGTATTTGGCGTTCCTGCCGGGAAATCCCCGTCGGCTTTGGTGCTGTAAACACCATAACTGATCGTACCGGTTACGACATCTACATTGTCATTCAAAACGATATTGATGACGCCGGCGATCGCATCTGAACCATACTGTGCCGCAGCGCCATCGCGAAGGATTTCGATTCTTTTGATGGCACTTGCCGGAATCGCATTGAAGTCGGTTCCTGTATTGCCGCGCCCGCGCGTCCCGAATAAATTGATCAATGACGATTGGTGCCTTCTTTTCCCATTGATCAGGACCAATGTCTGGTCTGGACCCATACCGCGCAATGACGCCGGGTCGACATGATCGGCGCCGTCAGATCCCGATTGCTTGTTGGCATTGAATGAAGGCGCAGCATATTGCAACAGTTCATTGATTTCCAGTTTGCCGCTTTGTGTCGTGACGCTTTTCACATCGATAACATCAATCGGGACAGCAGAATTCACGACTGTTCTTTTTGAATTCCTTGAGCCGACTACCTGGACTTCATTCAATGTCACGGCATCGGACAAAGTGACATCAATTTTGGTGGCATCGAGCGTGTTTTTCTCAACGGCAGAAAACCCGACATAACTAAATACCAGCCACGCACCATCTTTGACATTGATCTTATAGGCACCAACGACATCGGTTGATGTAGCATTTGTGGTACCTTTTTCAACAATGTTCACACCGGATAAAGGCGCTCCGGTATTGTCTGTAACCACTCCGCTGATTTCTTTTTGGGCAAAAAGAACGGTAAATTGGAGTAAAAATAGAAACAATGTGATTTTTTTCATAAAATAGGGGGTTAGTTGTTTGTTTTTAAAATTTTTACTACGCAATATAATTAATTTTAACATGTTTTTAACGATTATCGAAAATTTATATTAACTATTTAGCAAACAATATAAACCTTATATTTGCACACTTTTTAGAAGAAATTGTTACCAAAAGTGACTCAAAAAATCCCGAGATAATGAAAGCAGGAATTGTAGGATTACCGAATGTTGGAAAATCAACCTTATTCAATTGTTTGTCAAATGCCAAGGCGCAGAGTGCAAACTTCCCATTTTGTACTATTGAACCGAATATCGGTATCGTCAATGTGCCGGATCCAAGAATCAATAAATTGGAAGAATTGGTAAAACCAGAACGTGTCCAAATGGCAACAGTTGATATTGTTGACATTGCCGGATTGGTAAAAGGTGCCAGCAAAGGTGAAGGTTTGGGTAACCAATTCCTCGGGAATATCAGGGAATGTAATGCGATTATTCACGTACTGCGTTGTTTTGACAACGACAATATCATCCACGTTGATGGCAACGTCAACCCAATCCGCGACAAAGAGACCATCGATATCGAATTGCAGCTGAAAGATTTGGAAACCGTTGAAAAACGCCTTGAAAAAGTCAACCGTGCCGCCAAAACCGGAAACAAAGAAGCGCAGGTTGAAAAAGCATTTTTAGACCGGATCCGCGAAGCGTTGCTGCAGGCAAAATCGGCCAGAACAGTTGCGCCCCAAAATAATGACGAAGAAGTATTGCTCGAAGATTTCCAATTGATCACTTCCAAACCCGTGTTGTATGTTTGTAATGTGGATGAAGAATCAGCGGCAACCGGAAATAAATATGTAGACCAGATCCGCGAATTGGTAAAAGACGAAAACGCCGAAGTCATCGTACTTGCAGTCGGAACGGAAGCCGACATCACCGAACTCGAAACCTATGAAGAACGTCAAATGTTCCTCGAAGATTTAGGATTGACAGAACCGGGTTCAGCGGTTTTAATTCGTGCGGCCTACAAACTTTTAAAGCAACAAACCTACTTTACTGCCGGTGTCAAGGAAGTCCGCGCATGGACGATCAACGTTGGCGATACCGCGCCACAGGCCGCCGGTGTCATCCATACCGATTTCGAAAAAGGATTCATCCGCGCCGAAGTCATCGCCTATGATGATTACGTGTCATTCGGTACTGAAGCCAAAGTCAAGGAAGCCGGAAAATTGCGCGTTGAAGGCAAGGAATATATTGTCAAAGATGGCGACGTGATGCATTTCAGGTTTAATGTTTAATTCCGCCTCGATGATCAGGAAAATTACAATAATCGCTTTGCTGGCGATAGTATCCAATACGGCATTTGCCCAACACAAAATCAAATACGGCATTAACGCCGGTGCCACCTATTCAAAATTCTACGGCAACAGTTCGGTGAAAAGTTTTAACCGCGGGCTCGATTTTATGGCAGGAGTTTCTGCCGACTATTACGTCAGCGAACATTTTTCGATAAAAGCCAATTTGTCTTACGAAAGAATAACGTCCACAGACCAGCAGCAAGTTGAAGTCCGCGAGAATTTTGACGATCCGCCAGTGTTATACGACGTCAAATTCAAAATCAATTACAACTATCTTACGCTTCCGGTTGTCGCGAAATATGAGTTCCCAAAAATGCCGTCGTTGTTTGTCGAAAGTGGCATTTTTATTGGCTATCTTTTAAAGTCGGGCGCGTCAAACGACCTTCCGGTTGCCGGTCTGGGCGGTTCGGATGACAACACCGGTATGAATAAGAAATTCAATACCGGCATTACGCTCGGCATTGGTAAAACCATTCCGCTCAATGCGAAAAACGACCTGGTGATCGAACTTCGCGACAATATCGGATTAATCAATACCAGCGATGTCGAAGTCATCGATAACGGCACGATCAAGACCAATTCGATCAATTTGATTGTTGGCTGGTCTTTCGGATTGTAATTTTTACTTCGTCGGTTCGCTTCGCTCGTGTGGGCGTTGCGCTTCCTTCGTCGCGCCGGGCTTTCCGCAGTGCGCGGCACTTGCTGCAATCCCTAACGCGGCCTAACCGTCATTTATACAACAAAAGTTCGTACTTTCGCTGTTCAGCGACTCAGGCACTCAGCCGCTTAGCCATTCCAAAATGACACGAGCGAAGCGACTCACGGGACCGATAAAAACAATAAATAGAAAACGAGTGAAAATCATTGCCTTTGCCGGAAGCAACAGCAGCCGTTCGATCAACAAGAAACTCGCGACTTATGCCGCAGGCTTGTTTGAAAACAGCCAGGCAGAAATCCTCGACCTCAATGATTATGAATTGCCATTGTTCAGCGTTGACCGCGAAGATGTCATCGGACAGCCACAATTGGCCCGGGATTTTCTCGATAAATTGGGCGCCGCGGATTTAATCGTCCTGTCATTGGCAGAAAACAATGGGAATTATTCGTCGGCCTTTAAGAACATGTTCGATTGGTGTTCGCGCATCCGTAAAGACGTTTTCCAAAACAAGCCCATGCTGCTCATGGCCACTTCACCGGGCGCAAGGGGCGGGAAAAGTGTCCTTGAAATCGCCGAAAACAACCTGCCGCGTTATGGCGCTAACATCAAGGCTGTTTTTTCGCTGCCGCTTTTTTACGAAAATTTTGATAGTGAAATTGGCAGGATTTCCAACTCCGAATACAATAATCTGCTAAAGGAAGCCGTTTTGAAATGCAGCGATCTTTAGTACTTGCTTAACATTTTCTGGCAGGATAATTGACAATTGCGGCGACTATGAAAAAGAAAATTTCCCAAATCCAAAAAACACTTTTCCTGTTACTGCTGTTGGTTTCCACATTTTCCTATTCGCAATATGAAAATGTAGACGCCATCGTAAAAGAATATCCAAGATCATTTTCAAATCCACAGAAACTCGCCGATAAAATCAATGCCGATTTCTCAAAACCCGATGAGAAAGCGCGCGCCATTTTTTGCTGGATCGGCAGCAATGTCAAATACGACATGAAAGCCTATTACACCATTTCGAACAACGGCATCGCCTACAGTTACACGACCGAAGCCGATAAAATGGAAAAAGACCGCGAATTTCGCCTGAAGCTCGTCAACAACACGTTGCGCTCCGGAAAAGCCGTTTGTGAAGGCTATTCGAGTTTGTTTACCGAACTTTGCTCGCTTACAGGATTGGAATCGGTCATCATCACCGGAACATCCAAAAGCCATTATTCCCAAATCGGGAAATTGCCCACCGCCAGTGACCACGCCTGGAATGCTGTCAAAATCAAAGGCAAATGGAAACTCATCGATGTGACCTGGGCGGCGGGAATCGTCGATTCTGAAACCCAAAAATTCCGCCCTTATTTCAATGATTCCTACTTTTTTACCGACCCGGATAAATTCTTCCTGAACCATTACCCGGATGACGAAAAATGGCTGATGACCGATAAATCTGCCGAAGATTTTGCCGCTTTGCCGTTTTACTATCCTGCATACCTTAAATCGGATTTGATCCTCAACGCCGACCTGGGTTTTATCAGTTTCCCAAAAAATGTCGCGGTCAAATTCAACATCCAGAACCTGCAGGATTCAGACCGGTTGTATTACATCACGAGCCGTAATAATATCCTCGACAAACTCAACGTCGACGACGACAACAATTTCGTCATTTATCCAAGTCCGAAATTATCGGGTTACCTGACGATTTTTGTCAATGAGAAACCGTTGGTTTCTTATAAAATCGTCCGGAGTTAAATTTTGAACGATTGCCCGCGTTAGATTTGAAATTAAAAGGAGGAAGCCCAGTGGACTTCAGGTATTAAGTTTAATTACAAATCATGGATTTCCACGATTGTTTGCGTTAGGGATTGAAGCGATATCCTTTTGAGGAACGAAAAAGATTTAGCGGAAAGCGCGGCGCGAGATTTGAAATTAAATGGGGAACGGCCAGTGGCTGTTCGGTTTTATGCAAGACTTTTTTAGGATTGCATTGAAGCGCAACGCCCAAATAATCATTCATAAAACCTACAAAAGTTGTCAATATCATGTTTGATAACTTTAATTCCCATGCCTTTCATTTTCTGCACATATCGTCTATATTAGCACACTCTAGGCCGGCTCAGCCAAGGCCGAACTGAACGAAGTTAAAATTGCTCCACTTAAAATGTCAGAAAACAATCAGTATACTGAGGACAATATCCGTTCGTTAGACTGGAAAGAACACATCCGCATGCGCCCCGGAATGTACATCGGGAAGCTCGGTGACGGTTCTTCGCCCGATGACGGTATTTATATCCTGCTCAAGGAAGTGCTCGACAACTGTATCGACGAGTTCGTTATGGGCGCCGGGAAAACCATTGAAGTCACGATTAAAGATAAAACCGTCACCGTTCGCGATTATGGCCGCGGGATTCCGTTGGGGAAAGTCGTTGATGTCGTTTCGAAAATGAACACCGGCGGTAAATATGATTCGCTGGCGTTTAAGAAATCGGTTGGTTTGAATGGCGTTGGAACAAAAGCGGTCAATGCGCTGTCGAATTATTTCCGTGTCGAATCGGTTCGTGATGACAAGCAGAAAGCAGCCGAATTCTCTGCCGGAAACCTGGTTCTTGAAGAAGAAATTTCCGATACGACCAAGCGCAAAGGCACGAAGGTCATTTTTATCCCGGATGAAGCCATTTTTAAGAATTACAAATTCAGGAATGAATATGTAATCAAAATGCTGCAGAATTACTGCTATCTGAATACAGGCCTGACGATTTTATACAACGGCGAAAAATATTATTCCGACAACGGTTTAAAGGATTTGCTCGAGGAAAATATCCACGGGGACGATATGGTTTATCCGGTCATCCATCTTTTGGGTGATGATATCGAGATTGCCATTACGCACAGCAAGTCACAATATTCGGAAGAATACCATTCGTTTGTCAACGGACAGAATACGACCCAGGGCGGAACGCATTTGGTTGCTTTCCGTGAGGCCATCGTAAAAACCATCCGTGAGTTTTACAACAAAGGTTTTGAACCGTCTGACGTACGTAAATCGATTGTCAGCGCTGTCAGCGTCAAGGTTATGGAGCCGGTTTTCGAATCGCAGACCAAAACCAAATTGGGGTCGACAGATATGGGGCCGGATTTGCCATCAGTGCGCACGTTCGTCAACGATTTCATCAAAAATAAACTGGATAATTTTTTACATAAAAACCCGGAAACTGCCGATTTGCTGTTGCGCAAAATCCTCCAGGCTGAAAGGGAAAGAAAAGAATTGTCCGGAATCAGGAAACTCGCAAAAGACCGTGCGAAAAAATCGAGCCTTCACAATAAGAAACTGCGCGATTGCCGTGTCCATTTGACAGATTCGAAAAACCCGAAAAGTTTGGAAAGCACGCTTTTCATTACCGAAGGAGATTCGGCTTCCGGTTCGATTACGAAATCGCGCGATGTCAATACGCAAGCGGTGTTTAGCCTTCGTGGAAAGCCTTTGAATTCGTATGGCATGAGTAAGAAAATCGTCTACGAAAATGAGGAATTCAACTTACTGCAAGCCGCATTGAACATTGAGGAAGACATGGGCGATTTGCGTTACAACAACATTGTGATCGCAACGGATGCCGATGTCGACGGCATGCATATCAGGTTGTTGTTGATTACGTTTTTTCTGCAGTTTTTCCCTGAATTGATCAAGGAAAACCATTTGTATATTTTACAGACGCCATTGTTCCGGGTGCGGAATAAAAAGGAAACGATTTATTGTTATTCCGAAGAAGAACGCCGCGATGCAATTGAGAAATTAAAGCCAAAACCCGAAATCACAAGGTTTAAGGGATTGGGAGAAATATCGCCGAATGAATTTGAGTTTTTCATTGGCGAAAACATACGACTTGACCCGATTATGCTTGACAGCGCAACTT
>DATHKH010000139.1:0-28604 GCA_035286325.1 Flavobacterium sp. | reverse complement strand
GGCCGGTACTTTTTGCGTTCTGCCTGCTAAATTCCATGCATTTTGCTCAATGCTTTTCTGGAATTCCATTCCTGCAAGCGCACCGAATTTCGCAAACGGCTTGAAATCCGCTGCACCCAATTCGATGACAATTCCTGAATTGGCCGTCGCCTGGTCGCGTTTGGATGGCGACCAACCGTTGGTAACGACTTCTCCGGGGCTTGTCGCACACGGTGCAATGACACCGCCCGGACACATGCAAAACGAATATATGCCCCGGCCGTTGACTTGCTTCACGATAGAGTATGGCGCCGGCGGTAAAAATTCCCCGCGATAATCGCAACTGTATTGGATTTTATCAATCAATTCCTGCGGATGTTCGGCACGGACGCCAAGCGCAAACGACTTTGCTTCGATATAAATTTTCTTCCGGTCGAGGAGTTCAAAAATATCACGCGCGGAATGGCCTGTTGCCAGGATGATTTTATTGGATAGGATTTTGTCGCCCGTTTGGGTCACGATTCCCTGGACTTCATTATTTTTTAAAATGATGTCGGTGACACGGGTTTCAAACAGGACTTTGCCACCAAATTCGATGATTTTATCGCGCATGTCACTGATGATTTTTGGCAATTTATTGGTACCTATATGCGGATGCGCTTCAATGAGAATATCTTCGGATGCGCCAAAAGCCACGAACAATTTCAAAATCCTGTCGACGTCGCCGCGTTTTTTGGAACGCGTGTACAATTTTCCGTCGGAATAGGTTCCGGCACCGCCTTCGCCAAAACAGTAGTTGGAATCTTCGTTGACAATACCTTCGAGGTTGATGGCTTTTAAATCACGACGCCTGCCGCGGACATCTTTGCCGCGTTCGATGACAATGGGTTTCAACCCGAATTCTATGAGCTGCAATGCCGCGAAAAGACCAGCCGGGCCAGCGCCAATGACAATCACTTCTTGTGCGGTTTCTACATTTTTATAATTGGGAAGCGCAATTTTTTCTTCGGTGAATTTTTCACCTACCATAAAAACCGACACTTTGAGGTTCATTTTTATGGTTTTTTGGCGCGCGTCAATCGAGCGTTTTAAGATGGTAACATGTTGGATAAGGTTTCCGGACACGCGAAGGTGTTTGCCAAGCTCGGTTTTGAGCAACTGTTCATTGGCTGCGGTTTCCGGGGAAACTTGTAGAAGGAGTTCTGTTGGCATGAGGCAAAGATAGAAATTTGAATTGGAAACGAAAGCGCGACAGCAATAGCAACGAAAATCCTTTTTGAGGTTTTTCACCGAAAAAAGATTGCAGTGAATAGCGCGATCGTTCGCCAAAAAACTAAAACCACGAATTCACGAATTTAAAAGATAGGCAATAATTCGTGAATTCGTGGCTAACTTTCTAACTTTGCGCCATGAGAAAAATCAAACTGATTTGGGATTTTCGCGGTCCGGCTTCGGCAAAAACCGCCGAACACCACGAAATTCACCTGAAGGAATATATTGCGATTGAGCAATTGCCGTTGCATATTACGGGTTTTCAAGTCATCAATGATATGCATGCGATTGCTTTTATGGTTGTGACCGATGAAAATATGATTGTGGTTCGCGACGCGTTGAAACCGCATCGTGGGGAAGTTTATGAAATTCCGATTTGATTTTAATTCGCGACTTCGCTGATGAATTTAATCCGCATCAATCTTAATTCATCAATATCATAATCGCCTTCGAATTCTTTTAGTGCGTCTTCAATCCTGTCGGATTCCGATTCCATGAAATAATCGTGGATTTCTTCCTGCTGTTCGTCATCGAGCATTTCGTCAATCCAGTATTTGATGTTGAGTTTCGTGCCGGAATAAACGATTTGTTCCATTTCCTTAATCAGCGCGTCCATGTTCATGCCTTTTGCCGAAGCGATGTCGTCGAGTGATAATTTCCTGTCGATGTTCTGGATGATGTAGAGTTTGTTGGCCGAATTCGCACCGGTAGATTTTACTACCAAATCGTCAGGGCGAACAACATCATTGTCGTCAACGTAGCGGCTGATGAGTTCGAGGAAATCCTTGCCGTATTTTTTGGCTTTGCCCTCGCCTACGCCATGCACATTCCCTAGTTCTTCGAGCGTAATCGGGTATTTGAGCGCCATGTCTTCCAATGACGGATCCTGAAAGACGACAAAAGGCGGCACGCCGAGTTTCTTCGCGACTTTCTTGCGCAGATCGCGAAGCATCGACATCAGCGCTTCATCGGCAGTTCCTGACGATTTTGCGGCCGTAACGATAGCATCGTCTTCGATTTCGTTGTATTCGTGGTCTTCAGACATCATGAACGACCCGGGATGCTGGATAAAATCGAGCCCGGCTTCCGTAATTTTCAGGATGCCATAGGTTTCAATGTCTTTGGAAAGCAATCCGGCGACCAATACCTGGCGGATCAATGCCATCCAGTAGCGTTCCTCAAATTCGCTTCCACCGCCGAAATACTGTTGTGAATCGGTGCGGTGTGCTTTGATGACAGCATTTATTTTGCCGATCAGGGTAAATATGATTTCTTTGGATTTGTATAAATGTTTGGTATCGCGGACGGTTTTTAGCAATGTCAAAACCTGGTCTTTCGCTTCTGATTTTGGTTTTGGATTGCGGACATTGTCGTCCATATCGGCGCCTTCGCCGGTTTCCGAATCGAATTCTTCGCCAAAATAATGCAATAGGAATTTACGCCTTGACATTGAAGTTTCGGCATACGCTACGACTTCCTGAAGCAATGCAAACCCGATTTCCTGTTCGGCGACTGGTTTTCCCGACATGAACTTCTCGAGTTTTTCGACATCTTTATAGGAATAGTATGCCATGCAATAGCCTTCGCCGCCATCGCGTCCGGCGCGTCCGGTTTCCTGATAATAGCTTTCAAGTGATTTTGGGATGTCATGATGGATGACAAAACGCACATCCGGTTTGTCGATTCCCATTCCGAAGGCGATTGTTGCGACAACAACGTCGACATCTTCCATCAGGAACATGTCTTGGTGTTTCGCGCGCGTTTTGGCGTCAAGCCCGGCATGATACGGCACGGCGCTGACACCATTGACTTGCAAAACCTGTGCGATTTCTTCGACTTTTTTGCGACTCAGGCAATAGATGATGCCCGATTTTCCTTTGTACTGTTTGATGAAACGGATGATATCCGATTCTATGTTTTTGGTTTTGGTACGTACTTCGTAAAATAAATTCGGGCGGTTGAAAGAGGCCTTGAAAGTCCGCGCATCCGACATGTCGAGGTTTTTGAGGATATCTTCCTGGACTTTTGGCGTTGCGGTTGCCGTCAATCCTATGACCGCGACATCGCCCAATTGCTTGATGATGTGCCGTAAATTCCGGTATTCCGGGCGAAAATCATGGCCCCATTCCGAGATGCAATGCGCTTCGTCAATCGCGACAAATGAAATCGGCACGTTTTGCAGGAATTGGACATATTCTTCTTTGGTCAGCGATTCCGGGGCAACATATAATAATTTGGTCAGTCCGGAAGTGATGTCCTTTTTGACTTGTGTGATTTCTGTTTTGGTAAGTGATGAATTCAGGACGTGCGCAATGCCGTTTTCAGAAGACAAACTCCTGATGGCATCGACTTGGTTTTTCATCAGGGCAATCAATGGGGAAACAACAATGGCTGTTCCGTTTTGTATGAGCGCGGGCAATTGGTAACAAAGTGATTTTCCACCACCGGTCGGCATGATTACAAATGTGTTTGTTTGTGACAGGATGCTTTCGATTACCTGTTCTTGCAAGCCTTTAAATTGGCTGAAACCAAAATACTTTTTTAATTCTTTATGTATGTCAATTTCGGTTGAATTCATTCTTTGCTAATGGTATTTTATATAAATTTGCAATCACATAAAGATACAACTTTCTTTTACACATACAAATTTTATAATATTTCTCCATTGGTAACAAACTCAACTATTTTAGCTTCCGCAAAAAGGACAATTCTTTCTGAAAGTGAAGCTATTGCAGGGCTTGCCGATTTTATCGACCCCAATTTTGCCGAAGCAGTCAAAATTATTTTCAACGGCAAAGGAAGGCTTGTCGTAACGGGAATTGGCAAAAGTGCTATTATCGCACAGAAGATTGTGGCCACGATGAATTCCACCGGAACGCCATCGATGTTTTTGCATGCTTCGGAAGCGATTCACGGCGATCTTGGAATGGTACAGCCTGGCGATGTTGTCATTTGCATTTCCAAAAGCGGAAACAGTCCTGAAATAAAAGCGCTTGTCCCAATCCTGAAACGATTCGGCAACACTTTAATCGGCATGACCGGAAACATTACTTCATTCCTTGCAAAAGGTTCCGACTATATTTTGAACACGACCGTCAAATCGGAATGCGATCCAATCAACTTAGCGCCAACAAACAGCACGACCGCACAGCTCGTCATGGGCGATGCGATTGCCGTTTGCCTGATGGAAATGCGAAACTTCACCGCTGGCGATTTTGCAAAATACCATCCGGGCGGCGCATTGGGCAAAAAATTATTACTGCGCGTTGGCGATATGCTCGACCAAACCCATAAACCGGCCGTTTCACCCGATTCGAGCATCAAGCAGGTCATTTTTGAGATTTCCGAAAAACGCCTTGGTGTGACCGCAGTGGTCGACAACAATAAAGTCATCGGCATCATAACCGACGGCGATATCAGAAGAATGCTCAGCGATCGTGATACTTTTGCCGACCTGTCCGCAAAAGACATCATGACCAAAAACCCAAAGATGATCCAAACCACGGCTATGGTCGTGGATGCTTTTAACATACTCGAGGATTTTTCCATCACACAGCTTGTTGTGGTTGACGGCGAGGAATATAAAGGCGTTTTACACTTACATGACATCCTAAAAGAAGGCATCGTATAATGGCAAAAAAAGTGAAAAAGAGCATCAATGAGATGTCATTTCTTGACCATCTTGAAGAATTAAGGTGGTTATTGGTCAGAAGTGCATTTGCAATTACTATTGGCGCGACCGCTACCTATTTCATCAGTGATTTTATTTTTGACCGGATTATATTTGCACCTACAAGCGCCAACTTCGTCACATACCGGTTTTTCTGCGATCTGTCGCACCAATTGGGCTTTGCCGACAGCATTTGTGTCACCGATATGCCATTCATCATCCAGAATACGGATATGGAAGGACAGGTCAATATTTTTGTCTGGATTTGCATCCTCGGCGGATTCATCCTGGCATTTCCATATATCCTATGGCAGCTGTGGCATTTTATCAGCCCGGCATTGTATGAGAAAGAACGCAAAAATGCGAAGTGGTTTATTTTTGTATCGTCGCTGCTTTTCTTTTTGGGCGTATTGTTCGGGTATTATGTCGTTGTGCCGATGTCGGTCAACTTTTTTGCGACATTCCATGTCAGTGAAATTGTCAAGAATCAGTTCAGCGTCGATTCTTATATGAGCATGGTCAAGACTTCGGTCATCGCCAGCGGATTGTATTTTGAATTGCCGATTGTCGTGTACTTCCTGACCAAACTCGGACTCGTAACCCCTGATTTCCTGAGAAAATACAGAAAATACGGCATCGTCATCATCCTGATCATTGCCGCAATCGTGACACCGCCGGATGTGGTGAGCCAAATTCTTGTTGCGATTCCAATGTTATTGATTTATGAACTGAGTATATTCCTATCGGCGATGGTCGTAAGAAAACGTAAAAAAGAAGAAAAACCCGAAGCAAATGGCTGATTTAGTAAAAGATTTCAATGAGTATCGTTCCAAAATGAATGAGAAGCTTTTGGGCGACAACAACAAGATCATCAAAAGGATTTTCAATCTCGATACCAATGCGTATGCGCCCGGAGCGCTTGACGTAAAGACGAAAGAATTGCTGGGTTTGGTCGCTTCGGCCGTTTTAAGATGCGACGATTGCGTCAAATACCATCTCGAAACCTGCCATAAGGAAGGCTTGACGAAAGAAGAAGTCATGGAAGCCTTGGGCATTGCGACGCTTGTTGGCGGCACTATTGTCGTTCCGCATTTGCGACGTGCTTACGAATTTTGGGAAGCGTTGGAAGAACATGCGGCCGAAAACAAATAAATGTTAATTCGTAGATTGGTTATTCGTTTATTTGTTCCTTTGCAACAATCGAATATCCATAATCGAACATCTGAATATGATTTTAAGAGCAGATAATTTAGTCAAGACCTACAAAGGGCGAAGCGTTGTAAAAGGCATTTCGGTCGAAGTCAACCAAGGCGAAATCGTTGGGCTATTAGGCCCGAACGGCGCCGGAAAAACGACTTCTTTTTATATGATCGTTGGATTGGTCAAACCAAACAGCGGCAATATCTGGCTTGACGATATGGAAATCACCGATTTTCCAATGTACAAACGCGCGCAGTATGGCATTGGCTATCTGGCGCAGGAAGCCTCTGTCTTTAGGAAGCTGAGTATTGAAGATAATATCCTTAGTGTTTTGCAACTGACGAAACTTTCGAAAGCGGAACAGGAAGCGAAAATGGAATCGCTGATAGACGAATTTAGCCTGCAACACATCCGCACGAATCGCGGCGATTTGCTTTCCGGTGGTGAAAGAAGGCGTACAGAAATCGCGCGTTGCCTCGCAACAGACCCAAAATTCATCCTGCTTGACGAACCTTTTGCCGGCGTCGACCCGGTTGCGGTAGAAGACATCCAAAGAATCGTCGCCCAACTCAAAAACAAAAATATCGGTATCTTAATCACCGACCACAACGTACAGGAAACCCTTGCCATTACTGATAAAACGTACCTGATGTTTGAAGGCGGCATCTTAAAAGCCGGAATACCGGAAGAATTGGTACAGGACGAAATGGTGCGTCGCGTTTACCTTGGCCAAAACTTTGAGCTCAGGAAGAAAAAACTCGAATTCTAGTTATTTGATCGTCACACGCTGTAAATCTTCGCGTTTGCCATTAAAAATATCGACGTCAACATCACCGAGTATTCCTGGGACGGAAGCACTTTGCGTGAACTGCCAGAACTGCCATCCGGGTTCAATTTCTTCAACAAGAAAATTGTAATTGGCAATCCATACTGTATAATCCTTGAAGGCTGAAGCAAGAAAATCGTAGTAATAGTTTTCTCCACAATAAATAATCGGCTTGACTTTATAATGGTTTTCGACCTTCTTCAGCCAACGTTTTAAGCCCAATTTAAGGCTATCGACCGATTGCCCTTCCGGAATCCTTTCAATATCGAGTACCGGCGGAAAATCGCCTTTGCGAAGCGTGACATTGTTGATGAAATTCTGCGCCTGTTCCAATGAATTTTCATCGGGCCGATAATAATGGTACGCGCCACGGATGAGTTTTTGCTTTCCGGCGCTTTGCCAGTTTTTCGCAAATTCCAAATCCTTGCAATCCTTGCCGTATGTCGCGCGGATAAAGACAAACTCCAACGGATACAAACCTTCAATCGAATCGGTCTGTTCCCAGTTGATTTTGCCTTGGTATTCCGACACGTCAAACCCAATGACATTGTCTTTATGTGCGTCGAGGATCCGGGAATTGCGCACCGCTT
This sequence comes from Flavobacterium sp., assembly GCA_035286325.1. Taxonomy (GTDB): domain Bacteria; phylum Bacteroidota; class Bacteroidia; order Flavobacteriales; family Flavobacteriaceae; genus Flavobacterium. Next base: position 21,067 of record DATHKH010000139.1, on the reverse strand, counting down.
CGGCTTCTGCAATCTTATCGCTTTTAAAACTGAAATAATAGGCCAGCGCCTCGCGGTAATAATATCCGGTTCCAAAAACTACAAAAATCAGGAAAACGACAATCAGCGACGGCGATATTTTCCCGGACAGGAAAGAAGATTTTCTTCTGCCTCGCGATTTTACAGGAGATTTGTTTGCCGAAACTTTAGCCATTCCCGGAGTTATTTTTTGCCGAATTTATTGGTAATAACCGACAACAAAATATACAAAAGTATCACTAGCGGAATCGCGGAATAATGCAGGAAAATCAACAAAAGCAACGAAGCGACCAGGTAAAAAATCTGGATGCTGTTCTCCTTAAAGCTGAATTTCTTGATTTTCAGTGAAAAAAGCGGAATCTCAGCATTCATGATGTAAGCGCTGAAAAGTGCGATGGCAAGCAAAATCCATGGATTTGTCAATATTTCAAGCACGGCAAGCGAATCGCTGTATTGCAAAACCAAGGGCAAACTCAGGATAAACAAGGCATTTGCAGGTGTTGGCAAACCGATGAAAGAATCGGTCTGGCGCGTATCGATATTGAAATTCGCCAATCGGTAACACGAACCCAGAGTGATCAGGAAACCCAAAAATTGAAAATATGGAAATGGCAAATGTGCATTATTCGACATCATCTGAAACATCACATAACCCGGAACGACGCCGCTGGTGACCATATCGGCAAGCGAATCCAACTGCAATCCAAGCGGGCTGGCAACTTTAAAAAGCCGTGCAAAAAACCCGTCAAAAAAGTCGAGGAAAATCCCAAGGCAGACAAAATAAAAGGCAAATTCAAAATTGGTGCTGGCGACAAACATTAAGGCGATGCAACCGCAAAAAAGGTTCAAAAGCGTAATGATATTGGGAATGTGCCGTTTTATAGTCATAGTTCGGTTTTATTGGGCGTTCACAAATTTAGTACAATAAGTTAAAGACAAGTGCGTTTTTTAATACAGATTTAGGAGATATTGCAACTTTCGGGATTATTTCGCGCAACGAAATGCATCACATCGGCTTAAAAATTATATTTTTGGTGAAAAATAATCAACAACTTCGGTTTGTAAAAAATTTGCTTTGAAACCGTGTTTAAAAATACTTCAGGATTGAATGTCAAAAAATACCAAAACAAGGTTCACGAACATCTTAAAACAATATTAAATTGTGAGTAAAAAAATTCCTTTACTGACTTTACTTTTCCTGTGTTCTTTTGGGTATAGCCAAGCCGTGAGAAAATATTCCAATGAATTCATGAATATTGGGGTTGATGCTGCTGCATTGGGAATGGCAAATGCGGTTACTGCCAGTACGGCCGATGTCAATTCCGGTTATTGGAATCCTGCGGGTTTATTGAATCTGGAAGACAAACAGGTTTCGGTGATGCATGCGAGTTATTTTGCGAACATTGCGCAATATGACTATGCCGGTTTTGCGATGCCGATTGACAGTGAAAGTGCCTGGGGTGTTTCGATGATCCGCTTCGGCGTTGACGATATTTTGAATACTACACAGCTGATTGACGACGAGGGCAATATTGATTACAATAGGATAAGCCTTTTCTCGACTGCCGATTACGGCGTGACTTTTTCATACGCAAGAAAATTGAAAGTCCAGGGATTGCAATATGGCGTCAATGCCAAAGTCATCCGACGTGTCATCGGGAAGTTTGCGAATTCCTGGGGGTTTGGCGTCGATGCCGGACTCCAATTTGAACGCCATGACTGGAAATTCGGACTGATGCTTCGCGACATCACGACGACTTACAACATCTGGAATATCGACGAGGAAGAATATGCCAAAGTTGCACAGGCGGTTGAAGGACAAAACCAGGAATTGCCGGAAAGCACTGAAATCACGTTGCCGAAAGCGCAATTGGGAATCGCGAAAAAATTTGAATTCCACAACGACATGACCTTATTGTCTGCAGTGAATTTGAATATGCGTTTTGAGCAAACAAACGACATTATTTCGACAAGTTTTGTCAGCATTGATCCGGCTTTAGGATTTGAGCTGGGTTATACCGATTTGGTTTTCCTTCGCGCTGGCGTTGGAAATTTCCAGAATATCGAGCAGATTGACGGCTCGGATAAAGTTGGCTTTCAGCCAAATGTTGGATTAGGATTCAAATACCGCGGCATCCAGGTCGATTATGCGCTGACGGATTTGGGCGACCAAAGTGCGGCATTGTATTCCAACATTTTTTCGTTGAAAGTTGATTTGAGCATCTTCCGATAATCCGCGCGATTTGTGTAAATTGCGCTGAAATCTACCCTTATGCACCGGATAAAAATTCTCCTTTTCCTTTTTTTTACAACAGTGGCTTTCGGGCAATCGATTCCGCTTTCGGAAAATGCGCAGGTGAGCGTGCTGACTTGCGGCAACGGCCCTGAAATGTATTCACTTTTCGGGCATACGGCCATCCGTATAAAAGACACACAGAAAGGCATCGACATCGTTTACAATTACGGCGCATTTGATTTTGCCACCGAGAATTTCGTCTTGAAATTCACCAAAGGAAACCTGCAATATTTCGTCACTACGAGTACATTCAACGACTTTCTTTTCCAATACCATTATGAAAAACGATCGCTTTGGGAACAGGTATTGGATATTCCGTTTGCACAAAAACAAAAACTATTTGACAGCCTGAACGCCGTTTTGATGTCGAACGAAAGGTATTACACCTATAAATTCATTGACCGCAATTGCACCAATATGGCCGTTGATGTGCTGAATAAAGCGCTCGGTTCCAAAGTCGTTTACAAGCGAAAAAACATCCATGTCAGTTATCGCGAAACGTTGTATCCTTATTTCAATGGGCACTTTTACGAGCAATTGGGCACGAGCATTATTTTCGGGACAAAAGTCGACAGGACAGCGACATTGCTGTTCCTTCCGGTTGAATTCCAGCAAAGCCTTGCGATGACCTCGTATTTGGGCAAACCATTGGCACCCAAAAACAGGAAACTCATGGCATTCGAGCCGCAGGAAATTCCGGGCGCATGGTGGAATAATGGCTATACTTTTCTGCTGTTGCTGATTGTGATTGTGATTGCAAACAAGAAGTTCATTACGCTTTTTTACCTGCTGGTTGTCGCGTTGATTGGTGTGTTTTTCAGTGTCGCCGGACTTTATTCATTGCATGAAGAACTGACATACAATTACAACGTACTGCTGTTCAATCCGGTATTGCTGCTGCTGATATTCTTTTATGTCAGGAACAATGCCAAATGGATATACAAAACTTCCCTTTTCCTGACCTTGTGCATTTTCATTTATCTCGCGATCATGCTCAATAAAGTCCATTTGCTGATGGTATTGCCTATCATCATCACCAACCTCATATTGATTGGAAGAATGGCGCGAAAAAGCAAGAAGGAACTGAAAGTCGGATAATTATTGTCCCCTGTAAAACAAAACCGTACTAAAGGTTTTGATCAGGATATTGATGTCAAGAAAAAGACTTCGGTGCTTGATATAATACAAGTCATATTGCAATTTAATAAGGCTGTCATTAATCGTTTCCCCATAGGCATAATTGACCTGTGCCCAACCCGTTAATCCTGGTTTGATGACATGGCGCGTTTCATAAAACGGCATGACTTCGGCAATTTCACTCACAAAAACGGGTCTTTCAGGCCTTGGCCCGATAACGCCCATATCGCCTTTGAGAATGTTGAGGAATTGCGGGAATTCGTCGATTCGTGTTTTTCTCAGGAATTTTCCAAACATCGTGATGCGCGAATCATTGAGCGTCGTAAAAACGGCGCCGTTCTTTTCGGCATTTTTTACCATGGTACGGAATTTCAGGATTTCAAACACTTTTCCGTTTTTGCCCACGCGTTTTTGGGTGTAGAAAAGTTTGCCGCGGTTGCCGAGTGCATTTCCGATTAAAATAAACGGAAGCAATACGATTCCGATGGCAATCCCAATCGATGAAATAATGATCTCAAAAAGGCGCACAAAAAGCAGGTACAAATGATTCTGGTTGCTTCGGCTAAAAGGAAAATACCTGTAAAAATCCCTTGCGACATATTGCACCGGGATGCGTTGGGTAATGTTTTCGTACACCTGTGTGTATTCGCGGATAATGTAGCCGCTTTCTAGCAAATGGATCAGTTGGTTGTATAAATTGACCGTAATCCCGTCGGTTTTTTGGGATGCAATGACAATTTCTGACACTGAATTTTTATAGACGAATTCCTCCAGCTTGTCAATGTTGATGTTTTTCACATAATCTTTTTTGGTGCTGACCGTATTGCTGTCGGAATTGATATAGCCCATAACCTTGTAATGCGGATCGACATTCTCCAGGCCTGAAACCAACTCTTCGCACTGGTCCCAGTCGCAAATCATGATGACTTTTTTGACAAATCTGTTGGATGCCAAAAACTTCACATAAAGTATTCTCCAAATCAAAAGCGAGCCGAGAACTGCCAGGTAAAAGAAGAGAATCTGGAGCCTGTTTGATGGCAGCAATGGCGTATAGATTGGCGTCAGCAAATAAATAAGTACCGTCGAAGATGAAGTCAGGATGATACTTTTGATGACCTGGAACTGGTTGCTGGCGACTTGAAGGTTGTACATTTCGAATACGCTTCCAATGACGGAAATGTAAAGCCCGAGAACGATGGTCCAATAAAAATTGGTGGTCGAAATATTAAAATAATCAAACTTAAATTCCCTGCCGATAAAATAAAGCGCAAGAAGCACACTCAGGATATCAAAGACACGCAGCAGGATTTTTCTTTCCGAAATCTCGAAATGTATTTTTTTCCGCTTAATCATTAAATATCTGGCTTTTAATTATGATAGCGCAATTTAGTGCAAAAATACCAACGGCCGAATCTAATTTAAAAATTCAACCTGTTTTATTTTGCATTGTACCCATTAAATTTCAGGAAATTTATAGCAGAACAGGCTCTTTCTCTTCTTGTTGTACAGGCACATCTTCTTCTTTTATCACTTTCAGGATCGATAATGAATAGACGAAAGCGGGCGCAGCAATACGCATGGCCGCATGGTTGATCGTCAGCAGCCAGAATAGCAGAAAACAGAGTAAATAGATGTGGTTTTTATTGTCGAGGTATAAAAACAAAGGCGTCGCAAACAACACCATTAAGGCTAAAATCCCAAACGAGCCGTGTTCTGCAAGTGTCCGCGTAATTTCGTTGTGTGACAGGATGGTTGTTCCCGTTTCGGTTTCCCGAAGTTCCATCCCTTTCCCGACCCCAATGCCCATCACGGGATTGTCGAGAAAATACTTGATTTCGGACGCAATAATATTTTCCCTTCCTGTCAGTTGGCTTTCCTTGACACGCCCTGCCGCATCCTGGTTTGCATAGCGTTTGTTGATCAGGCCTCCGGTTTCCGATGACGAATACGTCCATATACCGCCAATGGCGATCAGGAAGAAGAACAACAGGTAATTCAGTTTTACTTTTCCGCCACTATTGATTTTCACATATGTGATAAGTACCAGGATGACCAGCATCAGCATGCCGGTAATCATACCGCCTCTTGAAAATGTCACCAGCCCGCGGTAACTGATATTCAGGGCAATAATGAGGTTTATAATGATATGCGTCTTGGAAAAGGAGCTGAAAATAAGCCTTGAGAAAAAAACGAACATTCCCAACCCCAATACTGTCGCCACCTGGTTTGGCCCAAAACCTCCCGAGGTTTCAAAATTAGATCCGGTACCTGTAACAACATCCCGGATGCTTGGCGTATACAAAATCAAATAAGCCGTGCAAGTGACAATGGGCAGGCCAATACACAATATGATGTTGTTGAGCTGTTTGAGTGTAACCCTTCGGTTGTAGGTATATAAAGCCGACAATCCAAGGCAAAACGGTCCGGAAATGTTGAATGAAATGACCTTCCGCATATTCGTATCGTAATTCAGCACGTAACAGGCCATGATAACACCCGGAATCATTAAGGCCAGGAAGATCCAATATGGAATGGCATTCTTCGAAAAGCCCCTGAAATAAATGCCCAGTATCATCAGGAACATGATGCCGTATTTCGTGAATTCATAAAGCGGATTCCCATTTGTCATCCGCAGGAAAACCTCGGCGCCTACGAGATAAGCCGCGGCATACAGTACTTCATTGTTTGCATTCTTGTTGTTGATGATCCAATATATACTCAACAGGATCATCGTATATCCATAGATTTTTGCAAATGGAGGAATGATGAATACCACGACACCGATGGCAACGTGAAACAATATCAACAGTAAATATCTGGTATCCTTATTAAGCATTTTTTAAAGTTTCAATCCATTCAAGATAACGCCCGATGGCGGCTTCTTCCGAATAATTTTCAGCAATCGTTTTATAAATCTCTGCGCCAAAAGAATGCCTCAAATCCTCATTTTCGATCAATCCCACCAAGGCATCATAAAACAATTCTTGCCGGTCGTTGGGCACGATATAGCCATTTTTCGCATCCTGTATTATTAGCGGAACTTCTCCAACACTGGTGATGACAACCGGTTTTTTATAAAGCCCGTATTCCAGCAGCGCCACGGGCAGGCCTTCAGATTTTGATGTCAGGATTGCGATTTCTGCCTGGCTGATGATGGCGGCAATATCGTTTCTGGAACCATAAATGAAAACGGTCTCCTCCAACTTCATATTGACAACCAAATCCCGGATTTCTCGGGAATAATCGTCCTGAAAATCCTTCCCGACAAGATGGAATGTCCAATCCGGATGGCTCTTTTTCATCATTGTGGCGACATCCAGGAGAAAAAAGTGATTCTTCTGTTCGCGAAGATTCGCGAGTGATAAAATCTGTTTTCCCGCAGTGCCTTTTAAAATCGTTTCCGTTTTTATATTCTTTTCTTCCTCGGTAAAATTCGGAATATAAATCACATGATTGCAATGCAGCTTCCGCTCAGCCCATATCTTGAGTTGGTTGTTCACCACAATAATGCCTTTAAAAAAAATTGAGGCGATGTTTACCGGGACGGCTTTGGTCGTTTCCAGATATTCGCTCATGCCGTTGTGGTCGTGCCAGATCAGTTTTACTTTTGGATAAAGCATCCTGACCATCAGTCCGAGAAAATAAGAAGTGCTGTGCGCGTGGATGTAATCAATCCGGTTGGTTTTGCAATAATCCCGCAGCCTGAAAGCGGCCTTAAAATCGACAGTCCTGGTCTTTTTCAGAAAAACATAATCGACAGATGTATCGATTTGCGCCTTGAGACTGCCTTCTGCCCTGGTCGCTACCAATCCGGAAAATTCAATATTCCGCGAAAGCGCGTTCGCATAATTGACCGCAATGCGTTCGGCACCGCCTGTTTCAAGCGAATCTATGACCTGGACTATCCTCATTTGCCTAATAGTGCTTTTATTTCGGTTTCGAACAAATCTAATGTAAATTGCCTTGACCAGGAAATACTTTCCGCAACTTTGGCATTATAGGATGGCTGGTCTTTGAGTACAGCCAATATTTTTTGCGTGTCTTTTTCAATTTGGATATTCAAAAGCAACCCGCGGTTTCCATAGTCCAGCATAAAAGGCACGCAAGAAACTGCCGACGCTATTGGAAAACAGCCCCAAAACATTGCTTCGGCTACGACTTTCGGCCAACCTTCACTTTCTGACGGCAACAGGATAAAATGGCTGCTTTGATATGCTTGCCTTACCGTTTGTTCGTTTTGGTTGCCTTTCAATGCAATAATTCCCTGTAAATTATTTTCAATGATGTATTTTTCCAATGTCGGCCTTTCGCTGCCTTCGCCAAACAGGTCGAGCGTGGCATCAACTCCTGATTTTCGCAGTCTCTCAATCATTTGGATCGCATACAAAGGTCTTTTTCCGGCTGCCAGTGTGCCGACAAATAAAAATTTTATCGCGCCCGACAATACTCTTGGCACCACCGGAGTTTTGTCTGCTTCTTTATACGTTGCAGTAAAAAACGGCTTGATGTTCCTGGAACTTCCTTCCCATTTTCCATAAACAAGCACGGTCATGTTTCGGGTTAAAAAAGTGTTGTTCAGTATCCATTTCTGTAGCCTGTAACTCAACGGCTGCCTTGATTTCATGTCCCAATTTCCGGCATACTTCGCAGTTTTTTTCTTCTCCGGAAAAAATATCTGGCCAAAGCAACCAAGCAAGCCCATATTTCCGGGACAGCGCAAATGGATGTGGTCGGCTTTGCGCATGGCCGAAAAAACAGTGATAAGGAGTGACGGAATAATAAACACCGATTTGACAAGATTGGCAGCGCTCGTAAAATTAAAACCTCTAACCACTTTGAATTCGATATCGGAATGCTCATAATCCAAATCGATATTATTTTTCAATCCGGAATCAAAAGGCGCGACAATCGCGACCTTATCGATATATTTCATCCAGATGTTCATCTCCCTGACGAATGGCCCATAGGCAAAATAACGACCATCATTGCCATGCGAAACATGTGTGATCATTACGAATTTCATAGCTGTCTTTTTCGTTCTTAAATTGGATGCCATCATTAAAACGATTTAACCGGAAAGAATAGCGTCGAGATTTTATTCACCGCCCTTTTCACCCATGTCAATTGGTACAATCCTGCCGCGCCTAAGATATGGAGCGCCACTTTTGAAGGGAACATATATCTCGGCTCCATATAAGTCAGCCCGTGAAATACGAACAATGCCACCACAATGCCCCAAAATGGCCAATATGCCAACTGGTTTTTCTCTTTGAATAAAAACAAGCCAACCCCAAAAAGAATCAGGATATTGATGATATTGATAGCCAACATAAACACCGTATAGCCAAAATGCCCTTTAAGCGGGCCAATCTTAAAGTTTTCGGGGCGTATGCTATTGATGATGTAAATATTGCCATAAAAGCATTTGACAAAAAACTGGCGTACGAAAATCAGCGGATGTGCTTTGATGTCATTGATGATGAAATCCTTGTAAACGGCTTCATACGTGCCGTGCGTTTGTATAATTTTGGCGTCCAAAGCCGCATATGTTTTCTTCCAATTTTGGTAATCCTTGCTGTCCGGCCTGTTGTCGCCATCCCAAAACCTGAAATCGAAAGGTTCATCCCTAAACTGGAACCGGCCTTCATATATCACATAATACAACAGGTTATTCTGCTCGACATAGCCATTCCTGGCAGTAATGCACTTGGCGATCTGTAAAGTTCCGGCGCCCAGCAATGCCACAACCGCAAAGCTGATCATCAATGGTTTCGCATAAACCGCAAAGAATTCTTTGCGCTTAAACCACGCATAAACAAGCAGTAAAAAAACGATGGGAAACAGGAACATCGTGTTTGGGCGGTTCAGGATCAAAAACAGGAATCCGACAATCAGGCAAATCCACCCGGTTTTCTTTTGCGGGCTAAACCAGGCTTTAGACCAACCATACAATGCTATCGCAATTGAAAAAAAGGCTGGCGCTTCGGCATTGATGCCTAATGAATAATAACAATGAATCGGAAAAATAAAAAACAGGAATACACTGAGGATGCCGACTTCCTTGGAAAAAAATGAGGCCGCGGTCTTAAAAATCAGCAACATCGACAATAGCATCATAAAAGATGAAAAAATGACACCATAGGTCCAAAACGTATTGTCAGAAGCATCCGAAGGCGCCAACATATAAGCAGGCGTGTAAAATAAAACCGGTCCGGGCGCCCTGGTAATCACGACTTTTTCCGCAGGCAAATGGCCTTTTAGAAACAATGCCAAGCTTTTCGCCTCGTTATGAAAAGTATCATCACCCAAAGGTTTAGCCTTAAATGGCAGGTTCAGTACAACAATCGCCAATATTGCTGAGATGATGACAATCGCAAAATAAATCCTGTTGTTTGAACCTTTCATATGGAGTTGCTATGGCTTGAATATCCTTGGTTGATAGCTGTAAATATATTATTAAATCTCCAATTGGGGAATTTATAAGCCGTCGAGATGACCGACGACTTTGTCAACGGCGCTTCCAACTTCAAACTCCCTTAAAAAATGGGCGTGGCAATTGCCGCTGAATGTATTTCTCAGTACGGCATCTTCAAGCAGGCGAATCATTTTTGCCGACAAATCTGCGGCGTTTTTTGTTTTGAATAAAAGTCCGTCGCTGTTGTCGGTGATGATTTCCGAAATCCCCGTACTGTCGGAGCCAATGACCGGCGTTTTCACCGAAAAGCTTTCAATGACGTTAAACCCGAAGGCTTCCGCCAATGACGGTGCAACCGAAAAATACGCGTCCGACAGTTGTTCCAAAACCGATTGCTTGGTTTGGCGTCCAAGGAAAACAACATTGTCGCTAATGCCGATAGATTGCGCCTTTTCCATATATGTTTTCATTGAATTGCCGCCGATATATCCGCCAACCATCGTGAGTTTCACATTGGGAAATTGCGCCAGAACCGCCGGCATAGCTTCAAATAAAGTGTCAACGCCTTTCATTGGAATCAGGCTTCCGACATAAACGATTTTATCCGGATTGACGGTTTTATTGTTGGTTTTATATTCCCTGACGGCATTGTAAACCAAATCAATCTTTGCGGGTTTGACATTAAAATTTTCAACCAAATCCTGTTTGGTCGCATTGGAATTGGCAAACAGCCGATTCGCCAATTTATAAACAAATGCCTTGCGTTGCATAAGGCTTTTCTTTGCCGGCGAAGCAGTCGAAATCGTATGGCTCCAGACAATCCGATGCCTGATGTTCAGCATAAAGCCAACGAGCACGAAAAGGTTGACGCTTCCAAACATCGAAATCATGATTTGCGGCCGGTAACGGACCGTTTTCCGGAAAAGAAACCAGAAATCCGAAAAGTTGTTTGGGCGGTCTGAAGGCCATTTGAAAATTTCGATCGCTGGGGAAATTGTGAAATTGTGCGGTTCGATCTTATCGGCGATGACAATGACCTTATGGTTTACGGCCAATTGGTTTGACAATTCCAGGAAGTAATCGGTGACCGAAGAATCCGTGATGCTAAAGGACAGGAATATCGTTTTCATGGCTTTGGCGTATTGAAAATCAAACTCCACCAGCCGGCAATCCGCCCGAGGGTTTCCGTAAATGCGGCCTTTCTTTCCCGAGTCGTAAAAATATTGAAAAACCGGATAATGGCCAGCAAAATAGTAATGACATGCCATTTCAACACGGCATGAAATGATGGTTTCGGATTTTTGACGCGCCAGACATACCAACCGTTGCGTACGACCATTTTGCCATATTTGTATTTATTCGGGCGGCCGGATTCGTCATGGTAATGGCTGAGCTGTGCGGAAGTCGCGATGTAATTCTGCCCATAACGCAAAGCCCTCAGGCAGAAATCGGCATCTTCATAAAGGCCATAACCTTCAAAATAGGTTGAGAATTGGACGTGGTCGAAAACAGTTTTCCTAAAGCTCATCGACATGCCGACAATCATATCCACCGGATAATCTTTTCCCGTCAAAGGATACGAATACGTTCGTCCGTGTGAAAATTCCGGCATGACATTCGGCAATTTACCGGCTTCCAAACCGAGTATATTCCGGAGGTAATTCCGTGATGATTCTTTGATGACATAATCCCCAAACACATAATATTGGGCACTTTTTTTTATGCCAGTGGCGTTTGGCTGCCATTTGATTTCATTGATCGCAACACCGCCAACGCCAATCGCATCCGGATTCCTTTTGAAAGCGCCAATGATATTCCCGAAATATTGGGTTTCCAAAACCGTGTCATCATCGAGGAAGCACACGATTTCCATATCATTGCCAACTTTACTTATTCCAAAATTCCGCTGTTTCGTCAGGCCGCGATTTTCGTCGGCAACAAGAAAATATTGCAGGTTTTTAAACGAATTTTCAGCAATCATGGATTTGGTTTCGATATCCTGCGAACCGTCAATAATCAGGATTTCACCCGGATACAGCGATTGCTCCCGAACCGATTGCAGCAATCGCAACAATGGTTTCGCGCGCATGTAGGTGCATATGACTAACGAAAATTTCATGATGCGTGGTTTCTTAAATGATTCGCCCAAAAAATACTGTCGTTCCATCTTTTCCTGAAATTTTTCAGGTAGCGGTATGGGTTTTTAATCGGTTGTCCATTGTAAAATTTAAAAAATAAAGTCGTCTTGTAGCCCAAAAGCTGTTCCTTCGAATGGTGCATTAATTTATACAGCATCACTGTCGGCGAAGGTTTTGGCTGAAATGTGTCATTCGCCCAAGGCAATTGAGGTTTCGTACGAAATCCACCAACGGGCGCTTTCAAGTGCACAATTGAAGGTTGCGGAAAATAATACGTGTCAAAACCTTTATTCATCAATTGCATCGCAAATTCAAGATCTTCCGAAAAACCAAATTCAAAAGCCATATCAAAACGGCTGTCGCCAAGGCTTTCTTTGCTGATAATGCTACAGCCCGAACCAAAGATGGAAGTCTGATGCACCGTTTTATATTTATTGTGCTGGCCTTCATTCAGGCACGCAAAGTTAAAAACATGGTTGGCGTTTTCTGATATTTTTTCGAAAGCCGTTTCCAAAAAGACGGGATTGAGCCGAATGTCATCGTCGGCCAAAAAAATCCAGTCGCTTTCTACTTCCGAAAGCGCCAAATTGCGTGCATTACACGCGCCGGATTGATGGATGAACGCATGCTTAATCTTGAACGGCCAATTTTCATTCGTCAAATAATCGAGTTGGGTTGTGCTTCCGGGTTCGGGATTCTGCTCGATGACAATAACTGTTGAAGGCAGTGATGTTTGCTTTGCCAAATCTTTTAAAACATCATGCAGGTAAGGTTTTCTGCCAATCGTTGGAATGACGACATCAATTGACTTATTGTTATTCGATTTCTTTACGGAGCCGATTTTTACATTGTCAAACGTCGCAACATCCAAATTCCGCCTTTTGTAAAACAGGGCACAACATGCTGAAAACAATGGAAATTTCTTCTCATAAACCAACAAATCCAACAACAGCAAAAATAACCATGTGGTTTTATAATGCTGTTTTGCAAATCGAAACAGTGATTTATTTCCACCTTTACGCAAATAATCAGCAGTTGTGCCTTTCAGCAATTGCGGCTCCGAATAACAGAACAATCCCGATGGCATCGCGAGTTTGCCCAACGAATTCAGGAAATAGTCAAAATCATTATCGTGTTTTATTTTAGTTCGCAGTGCTTCCAAAACCGACGCGTCAATTCCGCCAACGGCGCTGCTCATTCTCCACGTTGGAAAAGTAACTTTTTTATTGATTTTGATAAATGAGCTTTCTTCAATATATCCAATAGATTCAGGCAAAAAATTCCCATTCTGGCAAAAAGATGCCATCATTTTTTTATGATGGAAAATGATAGAAAACTGGTCAATATTCAGGTTTTTTCGATAGGTTTCATCACACCAAACCATCAATCTTTCCGGATGTGTTTGCGCAAGGCCGAACAACAATTTCGACAAAGGCACGGACATGAACTCCAGCGCACATTGGCCCGTTTCATCCCAAACCTGCGTCGGCTTGTTGTTATGGTGGTAAATGACAATCATGGTTTGATGGCTGAGTTATAAAAATCGGCATTTTTTTTGGCGACGACCGCGATGTCAAATTTCCCCATAACCGTTTCCCTGGCATTTTTTCCGATAGTTTGCCGCAAATCGACATTTGCCAAAAGTTCGAAAACCCTTTCCGCAAAGACTTTGTGATTGGTCGGATGCACGAGAAAACCGTCTTTTTCATTGTCAATCACTTCTTTCGCCCAACCAATATCAGATGCGACCACAGCCTTTTGCATCGCCATCGCTTCAATCCATGACACGGGAAGTGCTTCCGCAAATGTCGGAAAAACACAGACTGCGGCATCGAGAATGTAGCTTTTGATTTCGTCATAACCCACGCTTCCCAAGTATTGCACATTTTTAAAAGCAGCTTCTGAAAACAACGGCTGCATCATTTTCCAGGTCGAAGGATTTCCCGAAACGACATCGGCATTATCCCTTCCAACCAGGATAAGCTGCGCTTGGTTGTTTTTCTCATGCAGTATATTAAAAATATGCGGCAATTCCAGAAGTCCTTTTTTTCTGATCAATGTCCCAAAATAAAGTACGATTGGTTTTGTCGCCTTGCTTTCCGGATTGAATTTTTGGACATCAATCCCATTTGGAATGACCGTGAATTCGCGGTTCAGGGCAAACAATTCATTGGTCACATCGGCAGTATATTGGCTGACCGAAAGCAATTGGTCGGCATTTTCGAGTGCGCGCTTTTCATGGAAGCGATTGTGCCATTTCACCGGCCGTTTGTCGAGGTGGCAAAAATAAGTATCCGAGCCGTGCAGCCTGATGATAACAGGACATTTTGGTTTTATAAATGAGGTAATGCCAGTCCAGTCGGGCGCTTCGACGAGATCAATTTTGTTTTCGCCGTGTAATTTGTTGATGAGTTTTTCTATTTTTTTCCGTGTCAAATACCACGAAAGCCCTTTGAATTTGACATTTTTTATTTTGTGGAAAGACAATCCGTTTTCATTGAATAGCTCATCCTTGTCTTGTCCGTAAACCAATATGGCGACTTCATGTCCTTCCTTTACCAGTTCACCTGACAGGTTCATGATGCTCGTGCCGATCCCGCCGGAAATGCCGGTTCTGGGATTTGGATATTCAGGCGTGAGAAAGGCAATTTTCATGTGATTGCTGCGCTTGGTTTGTTATTTTTTGATCCAGACAGCCGAAACGTGTCTGCCGTTTAAGGCGTTTTTAGCAATCAGTTGCTGTTCGTTGGGCTGGTATTCCGGAAACAATTCGCTTTTCAAAAACCCGAAAAAACCATAGGAACGGCTGTTGATGAGCGAATAATTTTTCAATGTTTCTTTTAGAAATTTTATCGAGATTCCCGAACCAATGGAAAAAGGCAGGTTCTCAACGTGAATGTCAGTTACACTCCAGATTTCATCAGCAGTCATCCGTTTTTTGATGGCTTTCAGTTCCAATAATTTGTCGTTGACCAAATCGATGTAATGCTTTCTTCCGATCAATCTTTTAATGGCATTCTTAAGGCTTTGCGGAACGAAATCCCTGATGCTTTTTTTTGAGGTTTCCTGTAGTTTCTTCTCATAACCATTGAACCTTTCGAGGTATTCAGGATCGTTCATATAATCGCCGTTCGGATCCTGGAGATGAATCAGTATGCCGCCCGGATTCTGGATGTCGTCAATCTTATCAAGAAATTGTTTCAAATCCGGAATGTGGTGCAATACCGACGAAATGATAATCACATCATGTTTTTCGGTCAATGTATTCACGTCAGAATTGACAAGTGTATATTTTTTGTCCCATTTTTTGACTTTGCTTTCCGCCTGTTTCAGCATATTCGGTGATGTGTCGAGCAAGGTGATGTGATCGATATGGCTTCCCAATTTGGAACTCAGCAGCAATTCCGTACTCAATCCGGTGCCGCTTCCAATGTCCAATAACCGCAATGTTTTGGACGTGATGGCTTCTTTTGCAAAAACATCGTCAACCAGCAAATTAATCTGCTCCTGAAGGCTGTCCCACATATTGGCGTGGATGGCATCATAATGGTCGGCCTCAATATCATGGAAAACCACATTTACCGTATGCTGGAAGTCGGCGGGAGACAAAGCGCTCCCCGTTTTTTCGATTAATGGCAGTAATGTATTGAAGCTCATTTTTCACAATTTATGATGCTGCAAGTATAGGATAAATTTCGCTAAATCACGTTGAATTTGGCATGGAAATAAGCTGTTTTTAAGTCAAATCCGTGACATAATCCGCTGAGCCTTTGCCGGAAATCACCGTGGCCATTGGCGCGGCGACAACAGCATTGTCAGGGACATCAAAATTGACTACGGCATTGGCGCCAATCAGCACATCATTCCCAACCGTGATTCCGCCTAAAATGACAGCACTCGGGCCAATAAAAACGCGGTCACCTATTTTTGGGGTTCCAGCTGATTTTCCACGGTTCAATATCCCAATGGTCATGCCTTGCGACAGGTTGCAGTTTTCCCCGATTTCAGTATCGCCATGGATGACAATACCACCAAAATGCCCTATGTACAGCCCTTTTCCAATTTTCGTACGATACGAAATATCGAATCCGTATTTGTATTTCAAACGGCGGAGCCAAAGAAAAAAGAAGTAAAAAATAAGTTTGTTTTTATAGCGATAATGTTGGCAAAGCCTAAAAATAACGCTGAATTTTATCCCAGGAATGACTTCGATAAACACGTATTTGAAGAACACACGCAGCCCGAATTTCTTAATCCTTCCATAACGGACCAAATCCTGTTCAATCAAATATTTTGCGCTGTCTGCCATGTTTTAAATGTAACTATTTTTTTGATTGGGCAATTATTTTTCCAAATGCCTGTAAAATGCGCACCGAGGCGTTTTCAACAGGATGCAGGTTTATCCTCTCAAACCAGCGCTGTGCCTCACGAACGGTTTCGCCATTTCGCGATAATGCAGATTCGATTTTTGCGGCAATCTCTTCCGGATTGTTGAGCCAGACGACAACATCTTTTGAAGGCATCGACCGGAAGTGTACATAGTTATAGATCTTTTTGACGCTCCAGTTTTTCCGGATGGAATTTTTCACATCATAATTGATATAAGCGCAAGGCTTCCCAAAAGACACAAAATCAAACACCATCGAAGAGCCAAGATTAATGACCATTTCGCTATGCCCAATCGTATTCATCTGCAAATCGAGGTCGGCTTTTGTCGGCAAAATCGAATTCCATGCGCCGCCACTGCTTTCCCATTTTGGATCTATTGCAGCAATAATGTCTTTGTATTTTTCAAGCACGGTATCATAACGGTCTGAAAAATCAACCGGGCAACGGCGGAAAATCAACCCAAGGTCATTGCCTTTTGCATTCAGTCGTTTGATTGCCTCAGCCGTGTCAGCCAAATATTGCGCGTCGTTTGGTGAAGTCGTCACGTCATCGCCCGAATAACAAATGTATTTTCTCTCAGCTTTTAATCCATATTCCGCAAAGAAAACATCACGCGAAACGATATTATTTTTATATGTATGCGGTTCAAATTGTGGCGTTCCTGTCACAAAAACCTGGTCTTCGCGAATGTAATCATAGTAAAACAGCAATTCGTTTTTCATGTGATCGCTCCAAACAAAATAATAATCGGTTTCCAAAGCCATCGTCGCTTTAGGAAGGTTGTCCCATGAAAAAATGAACGTCGCAGTCGGAATCCCCAATTCTTTAGCCGCTTCAATCGGGGCAATTGCCAAAACGGTACGTTGGTTCGTGCAAAAAACCAAATCGGGTTTTTCAATTTTCAGAATTTCGAGACAACTGTTATAAAAATCGGTTGTTTTTTCGCGCTTGATGATGTTTTTGCGGACCTGGCGAATCCCTTTTTCCGAAGAATGTAAAAAGATCGACGATTTAATCGACAGTGTTCTCAGTATTTCCTTTAGGTTTTTATAGGAAAAACCAAACCGATAGGTATCGTAAACCGCATCATGCGATTTTTTGACATTGCGCGACAAATCGATTTGGACGCGTACCCTTTTCAGGATATTGGTCACAGGGTGCGTTTTGGAATTTTCAATCCTGATTTCATTAAAACCAAGGCTCTTGAGGTCAAAAGGCGTGTCATTCCAAAAGGTGACATCAAATCCCTCAGTCTTGGCCAAATCGTAAAAATTGGTGTACGCGAAATTCCTCAGGCCGACACCATCAGGAAGCAATATGAAAATTTTCTTGTGCATCATTTTTAATAAGCGTCAAATATCCTGATTTTATCGCAAACAAAAAAGGAATGCCAATAATGTGGCAACTATTTTTCCAGGAAATTCCGATTGATGCCAATGGTCAGCTCGCCCGAATTGAAAAAGGTAAAGCCATATTTTTCCAACACTTTATAAATGGCGTCACGGCAATCAAACTCATCGTGTATTTCTATCGCGATACATTTGGTTATCGCGAGAAAAGAAACATCCGCATTCGTGCCAAGAAAGACTTCCTTTTCTGAACCTTCGATGTCGATTTTTAGGATGTCAACTGTGGAGAATTGGTATTTTTCAATGATAGACGGAATCGAAAATGCTTTCAATCCGGTTTCCTCAGCCGTTTCTTCAACACGGAAAGACCAGTCGTTCCTGTCACGGAAATCCTGAACAATCCTGAGATTTGTATTTTTGCTCCAAACACCGCCGAGGACTTTGTGCGCCATTTCGACTTTATTGGCTTCAAGGTTAAAACTTAATACCTCGAAATTCGATTGGTCGGGTTCGATGCATACGAATTCGGCATCTTTAAAAAATCGCGACAAATACACTGAAGTCAGTCCGATATTGCTTCCGGCGTCGATGATTTTTAATCCGTTTTGGCTTTTGAAATTCTCAATATACGCTTCAGCAACCGGCTTATATTCAAGGTATTTAAAAATCTGGTCGAACACATTGAGATCGCTAGAAGGCCTTTTTCTGGTTTTGGCGGTGACATTCAATTTCGGATAATTCGCTGTGAAAGTCGTATCGGTTTCTATTGCCAATTTCCCTTTCAAAGTAATCAGGTGAAAATAATAATCATTGACCTGCCTTTCCCTTTCGGTGGTTTTGAGCCTGAAAATTCTTTTCAGCAAATAGCTGAGAACAGCCATTTTGTTGGAAAAATCCAAGCGGTATAAATTGGTGATTTTCTGCATCAGTTAAAAGTCAAGGTTTCGGAATTCTTTCTGGTGATTGATCGCCCAAATCGCGTCATCGGATAAATATTCCAGGAACAATTCTGCACTGTTTCCTTGGCCAAAGCCCGATTCCTGTGTCACCACTTCATGCGAGTCGATACTTTTCAAAGCCGCGGAAATGCTTTCGTTGTTATAGCCGACATTGATGATGTCTGCATGCAATGCCCGATTTTGTTGACGCGTGCCGATGTTGATGATTGGGATTCCGTAATACGGCGCTTCGCGGATTCCGGCACTGCTGTTGCCAATGATGAATTTGGAATGCTTCAGCAACGTCAGGAAATATTCAAAACGCAATGACGGGAAAATCCTGAACCGCGGATTGTCTTTTAATTTTTGGTACGCATCGATGATAAACTGGCTGCCCAGGTCGTTGTTTGGAAAAATGACGACATAGTTGTGGTGGTCGTTTTCCAATGCTGTTACAAATTCAATCGCATATTGTCGCATGTCTTTCGACTCGGTCGTAACGGGATGGAACATCGCAACTGCAAAATCTTCAAAAGTGATTTCGTAATATTTTTTTGCGGTTTCCAAATCGGGAAGCGCATCCGAAAACATGATGTCGATGTCAGGCGAGCCGATCGTAAAAACCGATGATTTTATTTCGCCCATCTGCATCAGCCTTCTTGCGGCTTCGTCATTGGAAACGAAATGGATGTGACTGAGTTTGCTGACGCTGTGGCGGATGAGTTCGTCGACCGTTCCTGACAATTCGCCGCCTTCGATGTGCGACACGAGAATATTATTCAGCGAACCGACAATCGCACCAGCCAACGTTTCGACACGATCGCCATGGACAACAATCATATCAGGGTCGATTTGTTTGCAATAGCCCGAAAGCCCTTCGATGGTTTTTGCCAAAGTCAGGTCCATCGTGGTTTCGTGGGTATGGTTTTCAAATGTCAGTACGTTCTTAAACTGGCACCTTTCAATTTCGATCACCGTATAACCGTATTCCTTTTGCAGGTGCATGCCCGTGACAAAGACAAAAACCTCAAATCCTACCTTTTGATCCAAAATGGAAATCAATGATTTTATTTTGCCGAAATCTGCGCGCGTACCTGTAAGAAAGAGTATTTTTTTGGCCATATGTTTTAATTTACCCTTGCCGGATAGTATTTATCCCTTAAACTTAAAAAATATTTTTCAATATATTGTGTCATCAACAATCCGCAGGCAATGCTGATGGCGGAAGTGACAACGAATGAAATCGCGGGATTCAGCTGCTGTTTCAGCAAAATGGCAACAGCTGTAGCGAATGCATTGTTTACAAAGGTATGAATGATATAGATGGAATAGGATGCAAAGCCTATTTTGCTGACCAGATTTACGACAGGATCGGAAAAGGTTTTGGTCAGCCGGGCATTTATTTTTTCATCGGCCAGAAACCAGGCCAGTAAAATCCCGAATCCGATGTAGAGAAAAGTGAAGCCGGTCGTTTTCACAAAAAACGAAGAATTGATATCCATAAACGGTGCAAAAGAAACCAGTGCCAATGCAAATAACAGCAACATTTTTTTGTTGGCATTGACAAATCCCATCAACATTTCCCGCCTGAAATGATACCAGTAAGAAACCATAACGCCAGCCAACAGCGAGTCAATCCTGAGATGTGTCATGGTAATATTTCTTGCAATTTCATTGGGGAAAGCTGTATTGGAAATGATTCTCAGGACCAGGCAAATGCCCATTACAACGGCAATTAAAATTTCAAACCTGCTTATGTCAGAATTGGTTTCGTGCTTTTCAAACCTGAAAAAACGATACCGAATCCCAAAAAGCACCAGCAGCGCAAAACCGAAATAAAAATGTTCCTCGACTGCCAATGACCAACTTGGCGCATAGGCATAACCCCAGCCCCAAACGTAATTCTGTACAAAAAACATATCCGATAAAAAGCCGGTAAGGTTGAATTGCCTTTTTATAAGGATTGGCAATAAATACAATCCATAAAACAAAAAGTAAATCGGGTAAATTTTGAAGCCGCGCCTTATTAAAAACAATTTAGGCTTGATGCTGCCGTATCGCTGGAATTCCTTAAACAACAGTCCGGACACGAGAAATCCGCTCAGCACAAAAAACAAGTCGACACCAATCCAGCCCATTCTCTCGGTAAAGCCAAAAAGATACTGGTGCCTGAAAAGTACGAGCAAAATGGCAATTCCCCTTAAAAAATCGAGTTCGCGAAGCCTGTTTTTTGCAATCATTATCGGATGTCTTCCGGAGTGAGCTGTTCGTCGTCAGCAATATCGCGGGAAGCTTTTTTTCCGAGGATGGCATTGAAATCTTCCGCAAGGATTTTACCGGTTCCGGGACGTTTGACCCAGATGTTTTCCTTCGTAAAAGTATCCCCT
>DATHKH010000138.1:0-29592 GCA_035286325.1 Flavobacterium sp. | reverse complement strand
GGATTTTAATCCAGATATTAATTTAACAGCCACGCCAGATTTTGGAGAAGTCCTCCGTTGCTTTGGGAAGTGCGGTGCGCTGAAACAGAAAAGGTTAAGGATACTTCCCAAATCATTTCCCGATTTTGAAACAGCGGCACCGGGTTTGAATCCGTTTTGTACATTTGCCTTAATTGCAGGTTAAGGCGGTAACGAATTCTGAAGCAAAGGAATGGCTGTTATGGCAGGTAATTGCTACGGAATTCCGATGATTCCGGTTATTCCGAAGTATTCCGTTTAATTCCGTTTAATTCCGTTTAATTCCGTTTAATTCCGATAATGATTATGAAAAAAGAAGCTCTGGAAAGGTATAAGGAGGCAATAAAAGACCATTATGACGTGGCAAAACACCTTGAGAATTCCGACTATCTCATTAATCCAAGCCCCGCGAAACTCCGGAATCTTTGTTGCCTTCTTTTTGAACAAGGATTAAATGACACCGACAATGGTATTTTTAAAAATTTCTTTGGATTTGATGGGCAGGACAAGCTGGGACAGATAAAAAAATTCGACATTGACAAATTCAGGCCAATACGCAGCTTTTTTCTCAGGCAATCCGGCCTGAAAGATCTTGAGAGTACCAATTTGGCTGCAGTTCTTGTGGATTATAAGCTACGCCCTTTTATCAGGTTTAAGGAAATGGAACTACCAACAGAAGAACCGACAGAGCCGGTTAAACCTCCATACATTGTGGTAAATACAAAAAATGAAGAATTGCCAAATGAAGTTGTTGCGAAATCAGATTCCGAATCAACAGAAGAAAATATACCGCTAAAGATTGAGGACAAGAATCCCGAACCTGAAGGCAAATTATGGCTTTACATTATCACCTTTATTATGTTCATCCTTTTGGCTTTTGCGATAAAGAAACAGTGGTTTCCGGAAAAGAACTGCATGGTCTGGAAAGGAGATCATTTTGAAGCCGTCTGTTGCGATGATAAAAGCGTCGAAATTATTACGGGCGTTGAGAACATAATGCCGCGCAACAATGAGGTAATTGAAAATATGAGAAGAATTGAAGTCTGTGATACGACGACATTCTTTAAAAATGGTAAAGCTGTGATTTGGTATAGCAAAAAAGGCGGTAAATATGAATTTTATACTTACCCCGGATATGACCCTGTTGACAGAAGCCCATTAGATCCCATCACCCCATATATGATTAACAAGCATGTTCCAAAATGTAAATAGTAATCGAATCATTGCTTATAATATATCATACATCAGAGGAAAACTGGCGTCTATAAACAAAAAAATCCCGGCGCATTACCCAAGGATCTAACTTTTATGAACAGATATACTGTTAATAGCCGCTAGGCCTACTGCTCCGGAATGTAAATGTCGAAGGTTGCGCCTTCCATCACCTTACTTGAAGCCACGATAATCCCGTTATGGTTCTCGACAATCTTTTTGACAATTGCTAGCCCGATCCCGGTTCCCGCATAAATGTCGCGGCTATGGAATCGCTGGAAGATGTCAAAAATCTTTTCACTGAATTGCGGCGCAAAGCCCACACCGTTATCTTCCACTACAATATGGCAGTAATTCTTTTCGACTGAAAGCTTTTCATGGCCCAATTCTTTGCCATTTACAATCCGTCCTTTAACTTTAATGCGCGGTGCCACATCAGATCTTGAAAATTTAAGCGCATTGCTGATCAGGTTGTACATGAGCTGCGTAAACTGGAAAGGGATGATATTGGCAGAACAAAGTTCATCGGTATCGATACTGGCCTGTTTTTCATGCAATGTATCCTTCATTTCAATTTTGATATCCTCAATGATAATATTCAAATCTGTTCTCACAAACTTCCGGTCGGCAGTGTTGGTGTGCGAAAACGCCAGCAGGCTCTGAATAAGTTGACGCATCCTTTCGGCGGCATTCCACACCCGCTCAAAATTATGCTTCCCGCTATCTGTCAGCTGCTCTTTTTCCATAATCATCGTGGTATAGGTCTGGATTTTCCGCAAAGGCTCTTGTAAATCATGGCTTGAGATGTAAGTAAACGACTCCAGTTCCTTATTGGCAATCCGCAGCTCGTTTGCCTGTTTTTCAATTTCAATGTATTGGAGCGTGAGTTCCTTATTGGCCGCCATAATCACATTATTCAGCATTTTCGTCTCTTCTTCCTTGACCAGCAGTTCATGGTTTTTCCTGTGCAATTCAGTAAAGACAAGTACTTTTGCTTTTAGTATTTCGGCTGAAAGCGGTTTAATCATATAGTCGACCGCACCAGCCTGGTAGCCTTTAAATATATATTCCGATGTATTCATATTGGCAGTAAGGAAGATGATTGGGACATGTTTGAGCTTGTCGCTTCCCCGAATCAATTCGGCAGTTTCAAAACCATCCATGATGGGCATCTGGACATCCATCAGGATGATGGCAAAATCCTGGCTCTTCAGCAGGATCCGCAAAGCTTCTTTTCCTGATGATGCCTCAACAAACTCAAAGTCATAGCCTGCAAGAATCACCTGCAGGGAAAGCAGGTTTTCTTTTTTGTCATCAACCAAAAGTATTTTAATCCTATGTGTTGCATCCATTGTTGTCAGCAATTATTTAAGCCAAACGCGCATTAATGATGATAATTGGTCCACATTTACCGGCTTGGTAATGTAATCAGACGCACCCGATTCTATACAACGCTGGCGGTCGCCTTTCATTGCTTTGGCAGTCACAGCGATGATTGTCAAGTCCTTATGTCTCGGCACTTTGCGTATGGTTTTCATCGTTTCATAACCATCCATTTCCGGCATCATGATATCCATCAGGACAATATCAATATCCCTGGTCTTATCGAGGATGTTGATGGCTTCTTTGCCACTCTCTGCACTAAGTGTCTGCAATCCAAAACGTTCGAGCGCAGTGGTTAGGGCAAACAAGTTGCGTACATCATCATCAACGATCAGTACCTTTTTATCAATCAGTATGTCCTCCCTCATATAGAAAGATTCAATCCTGTTGCGCATCTCAACAGAAAGCTCTTTGTGCACCCGATGCAGGAACAATGCGGCCTGGTCGACCAGTTGGTCCAGTGAGTTGGCATTTTTTGTAATGATTCCGTTTGGAAACCGTGCCAGTTTTGCACGTTGCTTTTTGTTGACATCCCTGGCAGAATGAACGATGATGGCCGTTTCCTGGCCTGAAATGTTGTTTTCCATTTCAGTAATGATATCGAGGCCGTCGGCATCAGGCAGCACCAAATCAAGGATGATGCAGTCAAATGTGTTTTTCGAAATCAGGCTTACCGCTTCCTGTAATGTTTTGGCAGTTGATACGGTGATGTCATTGCCTTTAACAGCATCGACGACCATATTGAGTTCCAATTCATTATCATCGACGACCAATAATTTTTTAATTTTCTTGTCCTTGAAATCGTGGATATCATTGAAAAGGTTCTTCAATGATTCATTTTTTACAGGTTTGACAAGGAAATTCCTTGCACCACGCTTGAGACCATTTTTCCTGTCATCCTCACCTGAGATAATGTAAACGGGTATGTGGCGCAAATTAAAATCCGTTTTGAGCCGGTCAAGGATTTTCCATCCGCTGGTGTCAGGCATATTGATATCCATCGTAATGGCGTCGGGACGGAATTGGTTGATGAAATCAATCACATCATTGCCCCTGGTGGTTACAATGGCTTTTATCCCGTTTTCATGGGCTTGGTCCAACATGATTTTGGCAAAGGTCAGATTGTCTTCCGCAATAAGTAGGATTTTGTCTTCCGGCTTGATGTCAGTCCTGTCGTCACCAACCTCATCCACAAAGAACAAATCAATGTCGGAACGGTTAAATGTCGCAGACGGGGAAGATTTAAGCCCCCCTTTTTTTGGCGGTTGCGCGATCTCGGCATCCACAACAATCTGTTCTGTTTCTGAGAGCGCCGTAAATTTAAGCGGCAGGAACAATGTGAATTTACTTCCGATATTCGTTTCGCTTTCCAACTCAATGCTTCCTCCTAATAAATCTGAGAGTCCGCGACTGATGGATAATCCAAGCCCAGTCCCACCGTATTTACGGCTCGTCGAGCCTTCGGCCTGCTGGAAAGCTTCAAAGATGATGTTTTGCTTTTCTTTTGAGATGCCTATTCCCGTATCAGAAATTTCAAAAGCAATGACCGTTTCGGCATTATCAAGGCTTACATTCTTTGTCTTCCAGTTGTTTTCAGCTTTGTAAATTTTCAGGCCAACGTTTCCTTTTTCCGTAAACTTAAAGGAATTGGATAATAAATTTTTAAGGATCTGGTGGAGTCGCTGCGAATCCGTTTCTATGAGTTCAGGAAGATTATCGTCGGTTTCAATAGTGAATTTCAGGTGTTTGGCTTCCGATATCGGATTGAAAGTCGATTCCACAAAACGGCTGATTTCTTCAAAACTGACCGGGCTGTAATCCACCGAAATATAACCGGACTCAATTTTGGAAAGGTCAAGAATATCGTTAATCAACTGAATTAAGTCGTCCCCGCATGCATTAATGGTTTTCGCAAACTGGATTTGTTTTTCCGTAAGGTTTCCATCGCGATTGGATATCAGCTCATTAGCCAGAATCTGCAAACTGTTGAGCGGCGTCCTCAACTCATGTGACATGTTTGCAAGGAATTCCGATTTATATTTTGAGGTTAGAGTCAGCTGGTCGGCTTTTTCTTCAAGTGCGGCTCTTGCGACTTCCACTTCCTGGTTTTTCTGCTCCACTTCCTCTTTCTGGTTGGCGAGCAGTATCGCTTTTTCTTCAAGTTCTTCGTTGGTGATTTTAAGCACTTCCTGTTGGCTTTTTAATTCACTCGCCAGCGATTGGGATTGAACGAGCAGTTCCTCTGTTCGTGAATTTGATTCAATGGTATTCAATACAATACCAATACTTTCAGTCAATCCTTCGAGGAAATCCAGATGCGTTTGGCTGAAAGTATCCAAAGAAGCCAATTCAATTACCGCTTTTAAACGGCCTTCAAAAAGGACGGGCAAAATAATAACATCCTGCGGTTTGGCATCACCAAGTCCGGAATTGATCCTGATATAATCTTTCGGGACATTGGAAAGCAGGACGCGTTCTTTCTCAACCGCAACCTGCCCGATAAGTCCTTCACCCATGGCATAACTGGTCATGGCATTTTTCCTTTTTATAAAAGCATAAGAGGCAATGAGGTTCAATTTGGAGTCCATAAACCGTTCGTCCTCCTGTAAAATATAGAACAGTCCGTGTTGGGCCGTAACGACTTGCGCCAACTCAGAAAGGATTTTCTTGGTCACCGCATTGAGTTCTTTCTGGCCTTGGAGCATCTGCGTAAATTTGGCAAGATTCGATTTCAGCCAATCCTGTTCCTGGTTCCTGAGCGTGGTCGCTTTCAGGTTGAAAATCATCTGGTTGATGGTATCTTTCAATGCTTCCACTTCCCCTTTGGCTTCTACCCCAATAGTCCGGGTAAGGTCACCTTGGGTTACCGCCGATGCCACTTCAGAGATGGCACGTACTTGTGTGGTGAGATTTGCTGCGAGCTGGTTTACGTTTTCAGTCAGGTTTTTCCAGGTTCCGGAAGCCCCGGGTACATTCGCCTGGCCCCCGAGTTTCCCTTCGGCACCGACTTCGCGCGCTACCGTCGTTACTTGGTCTGAGAACGTTGCGAGCGTATCAATCATCTCGTTGATTGTATCGGTCAGTTGCGCCACTTCGCCTTTGGCATCAATCGATAATTTTTGTTTCAGATTTCCTTTTGCCACTGAGGTTACGACTTTTGCGATACCACGCACCTGGCCGGTGAGGTTGGACGCCATCAGGTTAACCGAATCGGTTAAATCCTTCCACGTTCCGGCAACACCTTTTACTTCAGATTGCCCGCCAAGTTTTCCTTCAGTACCGACTTCACGTGCCACACGCGTTACTTCGGATGCAAAGGAGTTTAACTGTTCCACCATCGTATTGATCGTATTCTTGAGGTCGAGGATTTCCCCTTTTACATCGACCGTAATCGGTTTGGAAAGGTCACCGTTGGCCACCGCTTTTGTTACCTCGGCGATGTTACGCACCTGCGCCGTTAAGTTTCCTGCCATTTGGTTTACTGAATCCGTTAAATCCTTCCATGTACCCGCAACCCCCGGAACAAAAGCCTGACCACCGAGTTTTCCGTCGGTTCCCACCTCACGTGCCACACGCGTTACTTCAGAGGCAAAGGCGCGGAGCTGATCCACCATCGTGTTTACAGTTTCTTTCAGTTGGAGGATTTCCCCACGAACGTCCGCCGTAATTTTTTTGGACATGTCTCCGTTGGCCACGGCAATCGTCACCTCAGCAATGTTACGCACCTGCGCGGTTAAGTTACCTGCCATCTGGTTAACAGAGTCCGTCAAATCTTTCCATGTTCCCGCGACACCCGGCACATTCGCCTGGCCGCCCAGCTTTCCTTCGGTACCAACTTCACGTGCCACACGCGTTACTTCGGATGCAAATTCCCTAAGTTGGTCTACCATCGTATTCAGCGTTTCCTTCAATTGGAGGATTTCACCTTTTACGTCTACTGTAATTTTTCTGGACATATCTCCGTTGGCCACGGCAATCGCCACATCGGCAATGTTACGCACCTGCGCGGTTAAGTTACCCGCCATCTGGTTCACCGAATCCGTTAAATCTTTCCATGTCCCCGCAACCCCAGGCACATTCGCCTGGCCTCCAAGCTTCCCTTCGGTACCAACCTCTCGGGATACACGCGTTACTTCAGAGGCAAAACCTCTGAGCTGATCCACCATCGTGTTGATTGTATTTTTCAATTCGAGGATTTCTCCTTTTACGTCGACGGTAATCTGTAATGACAAGTCGCCTTTTGCTACAGCGGTCGTTACCTCGGCGATGTTTCGTACCTGTCCGGTTAAATTGGATGCCATCTGGTTTACAGAGTCTGTCAAATCTTTCCAGGTTCCGCCAACACCTTTTACCTGTGCCTGGCCACCGAGTTTTCCTTCTGTTCCCACCTCACGGGCTACACGCGTAACCTCGGATGCGAAAGAGTTCAATTGGCCCACCATCGTGTTGATCGTATTTTTCAATTCGAGGATTTCTCCTTTCGTATCCACCGTAATCTGGCGGGAAAGGTCACCTTTTGCCACAGCTGTCGTTACTTCGGCGATGTTTCGCACTTGGCCGGTAAGATTTGACGCCATCTGGTTTACCGAATCGGTTAAATCCTTCCACGTTCCACCGACGCCTTTTACCTTCGCCTGGCCACCTAGCTTTCCTTCCGTACCAACTTCAAGTGCCACACGCGTAACCTCAGACGAAAATGAGTTTAATTGGTCTACCATTGTATTGATGGTTTTCTTGAGTTCCAGGATTTCCCCTTCAGCTACCGCCGTAATTTTTTTGGAAAGGTCACCGTTCGCCACAGCAGTTGTTACCTCAGCGATGTTACGCACCTGGCCGGTAAGATTTGACGCCATCTGGTTTACCGAATCGGTTAAATCCTTCCACGTCCCGCCGACACCTTTTACCTTCGCCTGGCCGCCTAATTTTCCTTCCGATCCTACCTCACGTGCCACACGCGTTACCTCAGCACCGAAAGAGTTCAGTTGATCCACCATCGTATTGATCGTATTCTTGAGTTCCAGGATTTCTCCCGCAACATTTACCGTAATCTTTTTGGAGAGGTCGCCTTTTGCCACAGCTGTCGTTACTTCTGCGATATTACGCACCTGGCCTGTCAGGTTACTTGCCATCTGGTTTACAGAGTCTGTCAAATCTTTCCATACACCGCCAACACCGCGCACTTTTGCCTGGCCACCAAGTTTTCCTTCAGAACCTACTTCACGCGCCACCCGTGTTACTTCGGAAGAGAATGAGTTCAGCTGATCCACCATCGTGTTAATCGTATCTTTCAGTTCGAGGATTTCCCCGCGAACATCTACAGTAATTTTTTTAGAAAGGTCGCCTTTTGCCACCGCCGTCGTCACATCGGCAATGTTACGCACCTGGCCTGTCAGGTTGCTCGCCATCTGGTTTACCGAATCAGTCAAATCCTTCCAGGTTCCGCCTACTCCTTTTACCTGCGCCTGGCCACCGAGTTTCCCTTCGGTACCAACCTCACGCGCCACACGGGTTACCTCGGAGGAGAACGAATTCAGCTGATCCACCATCGTATTGATCGTATTCTTGAGTTCCAGGATTTCACCTTTTACGTCTACCGTAATTTTTTTGGAAAGGTCACCTTTTGCCACCGCCGTCGTTACATCGGCAATGTTACGTACCTGTCCGGTCAGGTTGCTCGCCATTTTGTTTACCGAGTCGGTCAAATCTTTCCATACACCGCCAACTCCACGCACTTTTGCCTGACCGCCGAGTTTTCCTTCGGTTCCTACTTCACGGGCCACGCGGGTTACCTCCATCGAAAACAGGTTGAGCTGTTTGACCATGCCGTTTACCTCCTTGGCGATTCTGAGGAATTCTCCCTGTAACGGATTTCCTTCAATGGAAAGTGGCATTTCCTGGGCAAGGTTCCCTTTTGCCACTGACGTAATTACGTGGGCAATTTCAATGGTCGGATGCACCAGGTCGGATATCAGCGTATTCACTGAATCAACGCACGAACTCCACGAGCCACGCGCACCGTCGAGTTGGACACGGTTGGTCAGCTTTCCTTGTTTACCGATGCTTTTGCCGACTTTCTGGAATTCAAAAACCATCCTTTCATTGAGGTCGATGATTTCATTCAGTGCATCGCAAATGGATCTTTTGATGCCATTTTGGTCGGTGGGAAAACGTTGTGAAAAGTTCCCGTTTTTTACTTTCAGGAGGATTTTCAGGAATTCTGCATCCGTGAGAATGGATTCATCCCTAAGTAATTCGCGGTTTCTTGTTTGGGATTTGTGTGTTTTGGGGGATGTCACCATTGGAATGGCAATCACATCATTTTGCTGTTCCAGTGCTTTTTTGGTAGTTTTCGATTTGTCTTTCATCTGCTGTTATAGCATTAAATTAAGTTAGCCAGTCCTCAATAGAAGGGTTGGTTGCGATAAAAAATGAGTAGAAAATTTTGCAATGCCATTTCAGCATTGACTTTAAATCATCATTGTAGGGAGATAGATGACTGGCACTAATTTAACAAATAATAATACATGTGCAATCTAATATCACTTATTTTCAAAAAAAATCCCAGGCCTAAACCTGGGATCTAACAACAAAAACCACTTCAACAATCATTCCCATCCACCGCCTAAAGCGCGGTACAATTCGACATTTGATGATAACCTGTCTTTTTTGATTGAAGCCAATTCCAATTCGGCTTCAAGAAGATTTCCCTGGGCAATGATGACTTCAAGATAAGTCGCCATGCCGTTTTTGAAAAGCATGTTCGCGTTTGAAATGGCTTTTTGTAGCGTTTCCACACGTTGGTTTACAATGGTATATTGTGCCGACTGTTTGTCAATTTTCGCAAGCGCATTGGACACTTCACTTACTGCAACCAACACAGTTTGGCGGAATTCGATAGCTGCCTGATCGCGCTGTACTTTTGCAATTTCGTAGTTTGCCCTTAACCTTTTCCCGTTTAATAGCGGCGCTGTCAAGCCGCCGGCCAACGATCCAAATAAGGATGCCGGAAGGTTGAACCAGTTGCTGGCCTCAAACGAATTGACACCGCCAACCGCCGTAATGTTTAACGATGGATACAAGCTTGCTTTTGTGATGCCAACATTGGCGTTTGCGATTTTCAATGCCAGTTCCGCGCTTTTCACATCTGGCCTTCTGCTCAATAATTGGGCTGGAATTCCGGCACTGAGGTTGTCTTTTACAACCAGGGAATTGAGTGTGTTGGTCCTTTCTTTGGCATCCGGAAACGTCCCGGTCAATACGCTTAAGGCATTTTCCTGGATTTGGATGTTTTGCTCCAATTGTGGAATCAGTTTCGCGGCAACCAACCGCTGTGCTTCGGTTTGCTGTTTTGCAAGCGACGTGACTTGCCCGGCATCAAACTGCAAGCCGACGATGAAAATCGTGCTGTCGTTCAGTTTTAATGTCTGCTTTGCAATTTCCAACTGTGCATCAAGCATCAGCAAATCGTAATATCCTGTTGAAACATTGGCAACAATCGTGGTTTGCAATGCTTTTTTTGCTTCGGCGGTCTGCATGTAGGACGCGAGTGCGCTTTTTTTCCGGTTCCGGATTTTACCCCAGATATCGGCTTCCCAGGTCAATGCGCCGCCAGCCGAATAATCTTCGATGTGTTTTTGGCCCATGGCCTGCGCGGTGTTCATTCCGTTTAGACTGTTATCCGAAAGCCTGGTTGTGCTCGCATCAACAAACGCATTCACCTGTGGCACACTGCCCCATTTTGATTGTTTGTACTGGAGATTGGCGATTGTGATATTCTTTTCGGCAATTTGTAAATCGTTGTTTTTCGCCAAAGCGACGTCGATCAATTGTGCCAAATCGGTTTCCGTAAAAAAGTCTTTCCATTTGATGTCGGCGATTGTTGTTGTATCCGCAGAAACGGTATTCCTAAAAGTTTCAGGGACTTCCGGCTTTTGCGCATGGGAATAAAAAGCGACCAACATCAAGAGCGAGATCCCAAGTTTTTTTATCTGTTTTTTCATGATTATATTTCTGAATGTTTTTTTTCATTGTTGAGCACTGCCAAAGGTTTGCCCGTGACTTTTTCCTGCAGGTATTGGAACACGATGAACAATACCGGGATGATAAATATTCCCAGTGCCACGCCGGAAATCATTCCGCCCGCTGCGCCGATACTGATCGAATGGTTACCCAAAGCCGACGGTCCTGTCGCACGCATCATTGGCGTAAGCCCGACCACAAAGGCAAGCGATGTCATGATGATTGGACGCAACCTTAATTTGGCTGCTTCCAATGCCGAAGCCAATAATGATTTCCCGGCGCGCCTTCGCTGAACGGCATATTCGATGATCAGGATCGCATTTTTAGCGAGCAACCCGATGAGCATGATCAGCGCAACCTGGACATAGATGTTGTTCTCAATTCCGGCCAGGCCAATGGCGGCAAATACCCCAAATATTCCTGTCGGTATAGAAAGGATTACGGCAGCCGGAAGGATGTAACTTTCATATTGAGCGGCCAATAAGAAAAATACAAACAGCAAGCTCAATCCAAAAATGATGGCCGATTGTCCGCTTGACGAAATCTCTTCTTTGGTCAATCCCGAGAATTCGACGCTGTAGCCTTTCGGCAAATGCTTCTCAGCCGCATCCTGTACCGCTTTGATCGCGGCACCGGAACTGACGCCCGGTTTGGCAATCGCATTGACGCTGATCGAATTAAACAGGTTGTATCGCGAAGCCGTTTCCGAGCCATAAATGCGTTTCAGTTTGACGAGCGTGTTGACAGGAACCATTTCGCCCTGCCTGTTTTTGACAAAGATGCCATTCATCGATTCGGTATTCGTCCGTGCATCGGCTTCAGCCTGCACCATGACGCGGTAATATTTCCCGAAACGGTTGAAATCTGAGGCTTGTGCGCTTCCGAAATACGCCTGCATGGTTTGCAGAATATCTTTGACATTGACGCCCAATTGCTCGGCTTTCACATCATCGACTTCCATCTCGAGTTGTGGATAATCGGCTTTGAAACTCGTAAAAGCAACAGCGATTTCCGGGGTTTTCATCAATTCTCCAATGAACTTGTTGCTGACTTCACTGAACTTGCTGACCGGGCCGCCGGTTTTGTCTTTCAATACGATGTCAAGGCCGTCAACGTTGTTGAATCCGGGAACGGTTGGAAAAGTAAACACAAAGAAACTGGCGCCTTTGATGTTGCTGAGCTTGCCGCGCACTTCATTCATGATGTCATTGATATCCTGGACTTCGCCGCGTTCTTTTGCCGGTTTCAACAAAATAAATGCAACTCCGGCCGATGGACTTGACGATTGTGTCAGCATATTAAACCCTGACAATTTCATCAGTGTTTTTTTGTAAGGCGCATTTCCGATGGCAGTTTCGACTTCCGTCATCGCAGTTTTCGTACGATCCAGTGACGCACCTGCCGGCATCGACAATGAAATAGCAATAAATCCTTGATCTTCAGAAGGAATAAAACCGGTTGGTGTGGTTTTAACCATATAGAATGTAGCGAGAATCACGACTGCCAATCCGCCCAAACTCGCCCATCTGTATTTGATCAAAAATTGCAGGCTTTTGACATACTTGTTGGTCAGTTTTGTAAATCCGCTATTGAATCCGATAAAGAATTTTTCCTTAAAGTTTTTAGGTTTTGCATCCGCTGAATTTTCGTGTCCGTGTTCATCTGTGTGAACGTCTTTCAGGAACAATGCTGCCAATGCCGGGCTTAATGTCAATGCATTTACAGCAGAAATCACAATTGCAATCGCCAGTGTAAAAGCAAATTGGCGGTAGAAAACTCCGGTTGATCCTTCCATAAATCCGACAGGAAGAAATACGGCCGACATAACCAGCGTAATCGAAATGATCGCCCCTGTAATTTCGCTCATGGCAGATGTTGTGGCCGCTTTCGCCGAGAGTTTCTTGCTGTGCATTTTCTCATGCACCGCTTCGACTACGACAATCGCATCATCTACAACGATTCCGATGGCGAGCACAAGGGCAAAAAGCGTCAGCAAGTTGACGGAAAACCCGAATACCTGCATGAAAAAGAACGTTCCCAATATCGAAACCGGAACCGCAATCGCCGGAATAAGTGTCGCGCGGAAATCCTGCAGGAATAAAAATACGACAAGGAATACAAGGATAAACGCTTCAATCAAGGTCGATTTGACTTGTTCGATTGACAAATCCAAAGAATCTTTGGTGTTGTACAAAATCAAATGCTTGACATCTTTCGGGAAATCCTTTGACGCTTTTTCCATCATTTCCTTAACGGCGATCTGTACGTCACTCGAATTCGAACCCGGCAATTGGTAGACTGCAATATTAAGCCCTGAGTGGCCATTGACCTGCGTCGTATTGGCATAAGAATAAGAACCGAATTCTATCCTCGCGACATCTTTCAACCGCAATACCGAACCGTCGGAATTCGCACGGATAATGATATTTTCATATTCGCCGGGCTTGTTTAATTTCCCTTTGTATTTGATGACATATTCAAATGATTCGGTGCTGCTTTCGCCAAATTTACCTGGCGCGGCTTCAAGGTTTTTATCCTGGATCGCACCGATGACTTCTTTTGGCGTCAGTTTATAATTCGCCATTTTCGCCGGATTCAGCCAAACGCGCATCGAATAATCCTTGCTGCTTCCGAAGATGATGGATTGCCCAACACCCGGAATCCTTTTGATTTCAGGGACAATGTTAATCTGGGCATAATTGGCAAGGAAAGTCTGGTCGTATTGTTTTTCGTTTGTCGTATACAAATCGACGACCATCAAAAGGCTGTTTTGTTGTTTGGTTGTCGTGATTCCGGCCTGTACGACTTCAGCAGGCAATTGGCTGGTGGCTTGGGAAACCCGGTTTTGCACATTGACCGCCGCCTGATCCGGATTGGTTCCGAGTTTAAAGTTGACCGTGATGACAAGCGAACCGTCATTGCTGGCGGTCGAACTCATATAACTCATATTTTCGACGCCGTTGATGGCTTCTTCAAGCGATGGTGCGACCGAACGCAATACTGTTTCGGCATTGGCACCCGGATAGACTGCAACGACCTGGACTGCAGGAGGCGCAATATCGGGGAATTGTTGCAGCGGAAGCGTGGTCAATCCGATGATTCCCATGATCACTATAAGAATAGCGATGACCGTCGACAGTACTGGCCTGTCAATAAATTTTTGTAGCATGATTGTGGTTTACTTTGTCCGTTTGCCTTTAGGCTCGGTGGTTGTTGTTTTGTATTATAATTTCGCGAAGGTTTTTGATGCCGTGTCCGGAATGATGACCGTGCCGTCCGGCAGGCTTTCAAACCCTTTGGTGACAATCCGGTCGCCGATTTTGATGCCGTCGGAAACGAGGTAATCCGTTCCGCTTTTGCCGACAACAGTTACCGGTTGTTTAGTCACCGCATTCTTTTTGTCGACTACAAAAACAAACACTTTATCCTGGATTTCCAACGTCGCATCCTGTGGAACGACCAAACTGTTTGTGTGTGTGATACTGAGCTTGATTTTACCAGTGTTTCCTGAGCGCAACAATCCTTTTGAATTCGGGAATGTCGCCCTTAAGGTAATCGCGCCTGTGGTTTTGTCGAATTGCCCGTCAACCATGTCGATCTTTCCTTTTTCAGTA
Source organism: Flavobacterium sp. (assembly GCA_035286325.1). GTDB lineage: Bacteria > Bacteroidota > Bacteroidia > Flavobacteriales > Flavobacteriaceae > Flavobacterium. Next base: position 15,346 of record DATHKH010000138.1, on the reverse strand, counting down.
TATTCCGAATTGTCGGCCAATACCAAAGAAACCGGCGGCAAGTTTTTCAGCTTGTCATTGATCGTGTTTCCTGAATATTGGGATTTGAAATTGATGAAGTCGTTTTCACCTAAAGAAAAGTACGCATACACTTCCTTGATGTCCGACAATTGGGTCAAAGCTTCGGGATCAGCTGGCGTAATCTGGCTGCCTTGTTTTTTTGGCAACCTGCCGATGTAACCGCTGACCGGCGCTTTGATTAATGTATACCCCAGATTGATACGTGCGGTTGCAGCAGTAGCTCTCGCCTGCGCAATGTTTGCTTTGGCAATGCTCAATCCTGCTTTTGCGGTTTTTAATTGGTAATCCGACACGACTTTATTCTGTACCAATGGCGTGAGTTTCTCGACTTCCAGTTGCGCATTGACGGCAGCGGCTTCAGCAGCGTTTTGGCTGGCCAGCGCATTGTTGAGCTGTTCTGTATACGGATTGTCATTGATTTTAAATAACGGCTGGCCTTTGGTGACATAAGCGCCTTCATCGACGAATACTTTGTCGAGCGTGCCACTGACCTGCGGCCTGATTTCGACATCGATTGTACCTTCGATCGCTGCCGGAAATTCTGCCTCCGTCGTAGCGGTCTGAAGGCTGATGTCGAGTACCGGAAGTGTGGCTGGCGGTGCAGCTGCAACATCTGCGGCAGCGTTGTTACAGCCTACCAGCAATAATGAGACAAGAACGATAAAAATGATTGATTTTACCAAGAGTTGGATAAATTGTTTGGGTTCGAAGTTTTGCGTTTCCATAATAAATTGATTTGTTGATTTGTTGTTGATCTTAATTTGTTGGGGTTATATTTGTGGAACAATCGTTCCAGAATTTTAGCTGTTTTCTACAATTAATGCGTTGATAACCAAAGGTTATTTTGAAATAAACGTTCCAGATTTGTTCAAAAAAAATATTACTTGTTTGTAATACTTCTAATCAAAAATTCGGACATCTTTTTGATTTTTATCGGATCGCGGTGCAAAATAAAAGACTGCTTCCATCCGGTAAACGTCGTCATAATGTATTCTGCCATCAGCGATGCGTCTTCGGTCGGATCTATTTCACCTGCGTCCATCGCCTTTTGGATGATCTCGGTAATGAGGTCGTTGTAAACATCATTGCTTTTCATCAATATGTTCCTGACGCTTTCATCATTGGGTGCCATTTCAAAAATGGTTTTCATACCCAGGCAACCTTTTTCACAATCGACAACCCAACTGGCCTTATCGCGTATAATATTCGTTAATGCCTGCAATGGCGATGATGCCTTCTCCGATTTTTCAACCACTTCCCGAACCGTGTCTTTGGCATAACTGATGATACATTCCAAAAACAATTGCTGTTTATCGCCTATCGTATTGTAAAGACTGCTTCTGTTAATCTGCATCGCATCGACTAAATCCTGCATTGAGGTACAATTGTATCCTTTCTCCCAGAAAACATCTTTGGCTTTGTTTACAGCGACTTCCCTATCGAACTCTACATTGCGTGCCATGGTAATCTAATTTGATGGGACAAAGATATAAACTTTTTGAAACAACCGTTCCAAAATGATATTTTTTTTTTAAATTTGTCAAAAATTTAAGATTTCGCACTTTACATAAATCGTAAATTTTTCAATGCCATACTGACTCCACATCCATTTTTAGTAATGGGAAACGACAATAAAAAAATATGAAAATACTCTTACGTTATCTCAAAAAATACCAATCGACGGTTTTGCTGACCTTGCTTCTGGCTTCCGTCAACCAGATTTTTTCGCTGCTTGACCCGTGGATTTTCCGAAAAATCATCGATGATGTCGCAACCGTCTACAATGCGGAAAATCATACCGCAAAAGAATTCTTCAATGCCATTTTACCGCTTTCCCTCGCCTCTATTGGTGTGGCTTTTATCAGCCGGATCGCAAAGAATTTCCAGGATTATTATATCAATACGATTACGCAGCGCGTTGGTGCGCAAATCTATGCGGATGGCATCAGCCATTCATTGGAATTGCCTTATGAATCCTTTGAAGACCAACGTTCGGGCGAGACTTTGGGAATACTTCAAAAAGTCAGGACAGATGTCGAAAAGATCATCACCGTCGGCATCAATATCTTATTCCAATCGGTGATTGCATTGATTTTTATATCGATCTATGCCTATTCGGTACACTGGTCAATCCTGCCGTTATTCCTGGCGACCGGACCGCTGATCGCCTGGATCAGCTCGGTTTTGAGCAAGAAAATCAAAACGATACAAATCCAGATTGTCAAAGAATCAACCGGTTTGGCGGGAACAACTACGGAATCGTTGCGCAACATCGAATTGGTCAAATCACTTGGGCTTGCCAAACAGGAAATCGCCCAACTGAACGCAACGACACAGAAAATCCTGAAGCTGGAGCTCAAAAAGGTCAAGTATGTCCGCTCGATGTCGTTCGTGCAAGGCACTTGTGTCAACTTGCTTCGCGCCATTATGGTGTTGATATTGGTTTACCTGATCTTCCAGGGCAAAATCACACTGGGCGAATTCTATTCACTCAATATCTACTCATTCTTCCTGTTTGGCCCATTGCAGGAAATCGGGAATGTGGTCAACACGTATCGCGAAGTGGAAGTGTCACTGCAGAATTTCGACAATATCTTCAAAATTCCCGTTGAGGAAAAACCTGAAAATCCTTACCCAATCATCAATATCGATACATTGGAATTCCAGGATGTGCGATTCAAACATCAATCTGCCCATAAAGATGCATTGCGGAACATCAGTTTCAAGGCAGATCGCGGCGAAACCATTGCATTCGTTGGACCATCGGGCTCGGGAAAATCGACGCTCGTGAAATTGTTGGTTGGACTTTATCGCCCTAAAGAAGGAAAGATTTTATACAACGGGCATAATTTTGACCGGATTGATTTTGACCAATTCCGTGCACGGCTTGGTTTTGTGACACAGGATACGCAATTGTTTTCCGGTTCAATCAGGGAAAACCTGTTGTTTGTCAATCCTTCTGCGACAGACGAGCAATGCCTTGACGTATTGAGGAAAGCGGCCTGCCATACTTTGTTGGAACGCGCCGATCATGGTCTGGATACGCTCATAGGCGAAGGCGGCGTAAAAGTTTCCGGCGGAGAAAAACAGCGTTTGAGCATTGCCCGCGCTTTGCTGAGAAATCCGAATTTATTGGTGTTTGACGAAGCGACTTCGTCTTTAGATTCCCTGACGGAAGAAGAAATTTCAGAAACCATTCGCGAGGTTTCGGTCGATAAAACCCACTTAACCATAGTAATTGCCCACCGACTGAGCACCATTATGCATGCGACCAATATATTCGTATTGGAAAAAGGCCAGATTGTAGAAAACGGTTCACACGAGCAATTGCTGAAACTGAAAGGCCTTTATTATGCAATGTGGCGCCAGCAAATTGGCGAGAAGGATGTATTGGAAGTCCAGGAATAATAAGTCGTCAAGCAACAAAAAGCCTTTCAGGAATGAAGGGCTTTTTTTATGCCAACCGGTTTTATGTCATTAACCACAATTTTTATGTCATTAATCGACTTTTAAAGGTGAGAAAAATAATCCAACTGATTAATTTGTAGATTGTTACCACTTAAAAACCAATACGATTATGAAAACAAAAAACATTTTTACCCATTTGGCGATTGCCCTGTGTTTCGCCTCCAGTGCACAAATGCGTGTCCACCAAATCAATGTCGGGCAAGGCTGTGCGACCTTGATCGAGTTTCCGTGTGCCGCCATTCTTGTAGATACCGGTGGTGAGTCCAATGGCTATTACAATGCGCCCAGTGCGCTCCAGGCTTATCTTGAAGATTTTTTCGACAGGAGGCGCGACCTGAACCATACGCTGCAATGCGTGTATCTTACGCACCCGCACAAAGACCATACACTTGGCGTACCCGTTATACTCCAGCCACCGTATGTTATCAAAAACGTCGTGACCGATGGTTTGGAGCGCGGTTCCGGGAAGTCGGGGCAAATGAAATTGCATCAGCTGGCACAAAATTCTGAGACCAATACCAGTACAAGTGATGATGTGGGATTGGAAGCGGTATATGTCAGTGAGATTGGCACCAATGGCTTTTCCAATGGTATCATCGATCCTGTAAACTGCAATGGAATCAATCCGGACATCAGGATTTTATGGGGCGCTTCAGCGACCAATCCCGGATGGTCCAATGCGACATTCGACAATGAAAACAACCATTCACTCGTAATTAAAATCACTTATGGCCAATCTACATTTTTGATTATCGGGGATTTGGAAGACGATGTGCAAGATGATCTTGTCGCGAAATATGGCAGTTCTAATACTTTGGATTCGGATGTATATCTTGTTGGGCATCACGGCTCTAAAAATGGCACTACAGCAGTTTTATTGAACAAGATAACACCTAAAATCGCATTGATTGGCGTCGGTGCCGAACAGCGGCAAACCAACTGGACGGCATGGGCTTATGGCCATCCAAACAAAGGAATATTACAGATGCTCCAAGACAGGCTCACAACGGCACGCACACCGTTTCATATAAAAGCCGGAACCGGTGCGAAGACATTTGTCGATTATGTCATCTCTAAAGGAATTTATGCAACGGCCTGGGATGATAACATTGTGCTTGAAACCAGCGGCGACAAGATGTGGCGGAAAGTCGATGTGAACAATCTTGGCGTTACCGAAGCCGCGCTGGTCGCAATGGTTCCTGAGCCCATAAACCTCAATACTGCATCGGCAGCCGAACTGGAAATCCTGCCGGGCATTGGTGCCGTGAAAGCCCAGGAGATTGTAAATTACCGGAGTACGAATGGGAACTTTGCTACTGTTGAGCAGTTGGATAACGTGCCGGGAATTGGGCGCGCCACCATTGATTTGGTAAAGCCATATGCTAAAATTTAGGTTTTCATTACAATCAAAAAGCCCGCAATCACATATTGCGGGCTTTTTTCAATTCTAATACTAAACAAAAAAATGAAACCGGAATGCTTCAGGCAACCCAAAAAACCCGAAGCTACTCCGTTATAGGTGTGAATTTTATTGCAGTGCCGCCGCCTGGCGCAAGGCTCAAATCCAATATCATTGCGCTGTTGACCACTTTGGTGGAAATATCGACGGGATATGGATTGGTTTTATAATCTGCGCCCGAACCATCGGCATATATTTCTGCCTTATAGGATTTTCCTTGGTCCAGAAAAGACAACGGCACACTCAGTTTCCGGGCATCCCGATTGGTAATCGAACCCAAATACCAATTCTTTTCATTCCAATCTTTCCTCGCGATGGTCGTGTATTCTCCAATTTTTGAATCCAATACTTTTGTGACCGACCAAGTGCATGGCACTTCCCTGACAAATTTAAATTCGGGTTTGCCAATATAATTCTCCGGCAAGTCGGAAGCCATTTGCAGCGGACTGAAAATCACGACATACAGAGCGAGTTGGCTTGCCAATGTCGTCTGGACTTTAGCGCCCTGTGCAGTTTTATAATCGAAGTTGAAATTTCCCGGCGTATAATCAAATGGTCCGGACAGCATCCTTGTAAACGGTATGGTCACCAAATGTTCGGGCGTGTTGCCGCCATCGGAACACCAAGCATTGTACTCCTGTCCGCGGCCGCCTTCCTGTGACATGAAATTCGGATACGTGCGTTGGATTCCCGTGCCTTTTACCGGTTCGTGATTGTCGATCATGATGTGGTATTTCGCAGCGGTCTCGATGACTTTCCTGTAATGGCGCACTCCGTATTGGCTGTCATGCCACTCTTTTTTATCGAGGTATTTATTGACATAACCGGTCTTTACAGTATTGACACCCAGCTTATTGTATAATTTAAAAGCGTCGTCCAATTGGCTTTCATAGCTTTTTGTCGCACCGGCAGTTTCATGATGGCCAATCAGCCGAACGTTTTTGACAGCGGCATATTTGCTAATGTCGTCAAGGTCAAAATCGGGATACGGCTTTGTAAAGCTAAACGCCGAACCATCGGCAGTCCAGTCGCCATCCCAGCCTTGGTTCCATCCTTCGACGAGAACGCCGTCGAGTCCGTTGGCGGCAGCAAAATCGATATAACGTTTCGTGTTTTCAGTAGTAGCGCCATGCTTTGGTCCTTGCCCCCAGGTATATTTTTCCAAATGCATGCCCCACCAAATCCCGATATATTTTGAAGTCGCGATCCACGAATGGTCGTCAATTTTAGAAGGCTCATTAAGGTTGAGCATCACAGTGGATGTGGCCAGATCACCGGGTTGCGTTCCGACAATAATCATACGCCATGGCGTTTTAAACGGGGTTTGTGCATAGACTTTTACACCATCTGCCCAAGGCACCAATTCGCTTTTATACCGGTTGTTCCCTGATTTCAATAAAGTCATCGATGCGAAATCAGTCAGGTCGGCTTCATGGATGGCAACGTATAAATTGTCTTTGGTTTCAAAAGTCGCAGGCGTATTGATCGTATCGGTTTTGCTTATCGGCGTCTTCCTATAGAAGCTCTCATAATAACTATTTTCCCTATGCACGGGAATCCACCACACGGCATTGTCGAAAGGAAAAGTGAACTCAGATATCTCGTTCGATATCTTCACCTTGTCCAAATGGGGCTGTTTTGGGAAAACGTACCTGAAGCTCAGGCCATCGTCAAAAACCCTGAAGATAATGTCAACAAGCCTTTCCTCGCCGCCCGATTCCTTTAAATGTACAATCATTTCGCTGTGATGGTCGCGGACTTTCCTGAATTCGCCCCAAGGCTGTTCCCAAACCGTATCGACAGTATGTTTTTCAATATTCGCAACTTTGAAACCATCGGTCATTTTTTTGATGCCGTCGAATTCAAATCCCAGCAATGAAGGCTCAATGACGGATTTCCCATTTGAAAAGAAGCGGTATTGTGGCTGTCCGGATTTTGTCAGCTCAAAAACCAGCATGTTATTATTCCCGGGCGAAGCCAATTTGTAGTCTTTTTGTGCGCTGCAGGACAACACCAACATCAATGTGAAGGCCATCACGCAGCAATTGTATATATTTTTTTTCATGAGTCTGGTTTGCATGAATTATTTATTCGATTTCATCTAATAACAGAATGGCCTTATCGGGCTGCATGGCCGCAAAATATCTGAAAGCCTTATCCAATTTGGCCTGGATTGCAGTATTTCCGCCGTATTCTTTTCTCAAATCGTAAAGCCTGCTGATTTCAGGGAATACATTTCCGGTATTCTGGACGCCGGCAAATGCCTTCACTTTCTGGATGTAGCCGTATCCAAATTCGAGGGTTGGCTCAAACATCGTCCCTTCGCCAAAGTCGTTCCATGTCACGAACTGCAGGTAATCCAAATCAGCAGCCGCAGCCATCGAAAGCGTCGCGTCGAGGGTTGCGCCGTTGTTGTGCGCAATGGTCCAGCCAATGATTGTCGAAGTACCGCCTTCTTCATAAAAATCGTTGAATCCGGGATAGGCACTTCCCATAGCCACATCGAGATTTGGCAGGTTGTTGGCATACCAGTTGCTAAGTGCCGTGTTGTTTTGGTAGACCCATGAAAATTCCCCTGAGGCGTTGGTTCCGGCAGCTGCAGATTGATTCCACAGTGGCAGGAATGTTGGTTTTGTAGTCAGGTTGGCGAAAGCATTCGTCCACATCGTTTCCGTGAACAGCGCTTGTGGCCCAAAGTCCAGCAGCAAGGGTTTGCCGTTGATTTTGATATAATTGGCATCGCCAAAATAATTCGACTGCAAATAAGCAAAATCCGTTTTAGCTGCGCTGACCACTGTTGGCGACAATCCGGCATTAACGATATTCGGCAAAATCTGATCCTCATAAACGATGGCGTATTCAAGCCCGACGTCGTCAAGCATGTCAATCAACTGTTCCGTATTTTCCTTATTGCTTCGGTAATCATAGAGGTTGAATGTGCCGTACCAATCAATCAATACACCATCAACGCCTGAATATTTCATCATGAGCAGATGGTTTTCAATCACAGCCTTGTCGCCTGAATGGTATGGCCCGATCAACGGATAATAATGCGAAGCGATTTCCCTTTTTCCTGTGCCGTCGACAATGTCCGGATTCCTGTTTGCCATGGTCCAATGATAACCCCATTGGTTGTTGCCGCTGCTTTCCTTGGTTTCAAACCACGGCATATAATGCATATAGATTTTGGTGGTGTTGGTTTTTGTGATGGCGACAGGATCCAAAACTTCGGGTTCTGTATTTGGCGAATCACTGCTGCTGCAGCCAAATGCAATTGAGGCAAGCAACACGGCGATAAAAAACGGCATGGTGAATCTGTTCATTGGTTTCGATTTAGAGACATAAAAAATGCCAGCCGCCCAAGACTAACTCAACTCTTGGAAGACTGGCACCTAAACAAAATTAGTATCCGGGATTTTGAACCAGGTTGGTATTGGTGGCCAACACCGATGACGGAATCGGGAAAATAGCCCTGTAAGCCGGAGTGGCCGGTTTTTCCCACCATGGTTGGAAGAATGTGCCAAATCGGATGTTGTCTGTCCGCCTGCTTCCCTCAAAAGCAAACTCACGAAGCAATTCCTTATCGATAAAATTGAGGTCGATTACCGCCGGCATGGCTGTATTGGCGCGCGATGTAATTTGCTGTACAAACGGTGTCGCGAGTTCAGGCGAACCCAATCGCACATAGCATTCGGCCTGCATCATCAGGATTTCTGAATACCGGATCAGGACAAAGTCGTGGTCGCGTTCCCATTTTTCGCCAGCCTTGATTTCATATTTGCCAATGCGGACACCTTCATTTTCGAGCGCGTCGGTCAGGCTTGTGATTTCTTCGGTATAAATCAGCGGTTGCCCATTGTCCATGATGATCACCTGCCCAGTTGCAAGGTTGATTTGCTCGCCTTCAATCATGCAGGCTTTCCTGCGATCATTGTCCTCGAACATCGAATAAACGCCCGGTTGTGCCGACATTCCATTGGCGCTCCAAGGATAATCACCTGTTGGCGATACCGTAAATCGGTGCAAATAATGGCAGCTCATCGACGACATATAGTTCCCGACCGTTCCGGCATTGGAATCATAAGGAATTGAGAAAATAATCTCAGGTGATGTTTGGTTTTGGGTCGCAAAATTGGCAAAGTAATCCGGTGTTAATGAATAGCCTGAAATATTCTGACACATGTCGATGCAATCCTGCCAGCGCGGCGTACCGATAAACGCTTCAGAATTTAAATACAGCCTTGCCAATAATGCATAAGCGACATTCTTTGTCATTTTTGAATACACAATATTTGAAGGCAAATGCGGGACGGCTTCCAATAGTTCGTTTTCGACAAAATGGTACACTTCGAGGCGCGAGGAATTTGTTGGCAATGATTGGTCTTCAAAATCCGTTACGATTGGCACATTCCCGAACATATCCAAAAGCATATAATAATAATATGCCCTTAATGATTTCAGCTCAGCATATATTGGCACTTTTGCCTCTTCGGTCAGGCCTGATTTGTCAATTTGGTATATGATCGAGTTGATTTTTGCAATTCCCGTGTAGCAATAACGCCATGAGGATAAAATCATTCCGTTGTCGGCATCCCAGGTATGGCGCTGCGCCTGTTGGTAACGTCCGCCATCAAACCAGTTTGTTCCCCTTGTAGGAATAGTGGCTTCATCGGAAACCACCTCATTCAGGAAAAACACATATTCGCAGGTCGGGAATGAATTGGAAATCGCATCGCTAAAACCGCGCAATGAGGAATAAGCGCCGCCAACAAGGGCTTGGACTTCACTTGGCGTATTCCCAAAATTGTCATCTTCTACCCTGTCGTATAAATCCTCATTCAGGCTCGTACATGAAAATGTAAAAAGCACGCATAAGAGTACCGGTATTGTTAATTTGAGTTTCATTTTTTTCTATTTTTTAAATTAATTTGCCAGTGTAAAATTGAGTCCGAACGAAATGGTCGTCGGGCGCGGATAATTATTGAACCGGTCAATTCCGGGGTTGACCAATCCGGTGTTGTCTATCTCAGGATCTACACCGCTGTATTTTGTGAATACTGCGAGATTTTCGCCCAATAAATATAACCTCAACTTCGCACCTGATTTTTTAAACGGCAGATTGTAGCCAACAGTTACTGTCTGTAACCTGAAAAACGAACCATCTTCTATCCAAGCACTTGAAAATTGTGGTGTGGATGTTTGCTGGCTGTTCAGGAAATCATCCTGGATATTATAAGCAGGCAATCTTGTTGGATCGTTCAGCATCATGGCAGTCGCATTCAATACGTCTTGCCCAAACATGCCATATCCTGTGAACCCGAAATCGAAATCATGATAAGTAAAATTCATTCCGAGGCCTATCGTAAAATCAGGCTGTACATCGCCAATCGCCGACGGATCGGTGTCAAGAATATAAGCGCCATTTTCGTCCAATCCATGGCTTTTTGGCCCCCAGAATTGGCCTACAGGATAACCTTCGGCTATGATTTGCGAAAACTGGTTTGACATTCCGGAAAGCCCGTGCAATGAACCGGTGTAAATGATATCCGTTTCATAAACCTGGTTGGATAGTTTTTCGATTTTCTGTTTGTTTTTGGCGAAAGTCAGGTTGGCATCCCAGGTGAATTTATCGCCTTTTACGATTTCTGCGTTTAGGGTCAGTTCGATTCCTTTGTTGGACAATTCACCAACATTCGCCAACATTGTACCAACCAAATATGGCGGTTGCGGCACTTGATACGTAAACAATAAATCTTTTGTCTCTTTCTGATACCATTCGAATGTTCCTGTCACCCTATTGAAAAGCGTAAAATCCAATCCGAGGTTTAAGGTCGATGTCGATTCCCATTTCAAATCCGGGTTTGGGTTTTGTGTTGGTGAATAAGCCAGACTCCACGAATCGGTTGCAGGATCATAATAGCTGTCGTTGCCGACGCCAAGGATTGACAGCGATTTGTATTCGCCGATGCCATCCTGGTTTCCGGTAACGCCATAACCCACGCGCAATTTTAAATTCGTCAACCAGTCTTTCGTTGGCGCCATAAAATCCTCGCCGGACACTTTCCATGCCGCAGAAGCCGAAGGGAAAACACCCCATTTGTTATTCGCCCCAAAACGGCTCGATCCATCTCTCCTGATCGTTCCTGTCAACATATATTTTCCGTCATAGGCATAATTGGCACGCCCAAAAAACGACACCAGATTTGATTTGCCTTTATAAGAATACACATCACCCAAACGATACAGGTAACCGGCGCCAAGATTGTTATAGCCAAACAGGTCGGTCTCAAAACCGCTTCGCTGTGCGCCAAATCCGTCATAGACATTTTCAAGGAATGAATAACCCGCCAGGGCATTGACGTTATGCTTGCCAAATGTCTTATTGTAATTGAGGTAAGCTTCCAGTTGCCCTGTCGTATATTCGCTATATGTTTTTTGTGCGTATCCATTTTCAGTCATGCCTTCCATCACGGCGTAGGACGGTTTGTACTGGCTTCCCTGCATCGCATTGTGTTCCAACGACATGTTGATGGTTGCAGTGAAATCATTGAACAATTTAGCTTCGGTTTTAAAATAACCCAAAAGCCTGTGGCGCTCATTATCGGCAGTACGATCGGTCAGGATTTCTACTGGATTTTCATAAAGTGTTCCACCGACGGCAGTAAAATCGCCATTGGCATCACGAACAGGAATGGTCGGATTCAAATTGAATGCACGTTCAAAAATCCTATAATCCAGCGGATGCCATTTGTCGATATTGGCATACAATCCTGTATCAAATTTCAGCACTTTGTTCAAAGCATACTGATAGCCGCTCACATTGGCGCTCAGTCTTTGCAGGCTAGTGGTTTTGATGATGCCTTCGCTGTCGAAATACGACAATGAAGTACGCAACCCACTCATTTCGCTGCCCGAATTGATGCTTATGGTATGGGATTGTGTAAAACCTGTTTGTTGCAATTCTTTTTGCCAATCGGTATTCCCGCCATAATCGACGGCATCGGTAAGATTGTTGTCGCGGACATAGCCACGCCATTGGTCGGCTGAAAGCAGGTCGAGATTGTTTGATGCGGTACTGACGCCAGTATATCCGTTGTAAGTGATGGTCATGCCTTTTGTCCCGCTCTTCGTAGTGATGATAATAACTCCGTTCGCACCGCGTGATCCATAAATCGCAGTCGCGGAAGCGTCTTTCAATATGTCAATCGATTTGATGTCGGAAGGTTGTACGATATTGATGTCGACACCCGCAATTCCGTCTACAACAATCAGTGGACTGTTGCTGGCAGTTAATGAAGTTCCGCCACGTAATCTCAATGAACCGCCGTTGCTTGGATCGCCCGATCCTCGGACGACAGTCAGCCCCGCGACTTTTCCCTGGAGCACCAGTTCGGTTGAAGGAATCGCGCCTTTCACAAGATTCTTTTCGGTGACGGTTGAAATGGCACCGGTCAGATCGGATTTTCTCATCGTACCGTATCCGACAGAAACCACCTGGACTTCAGCAAGCATCACCGCGTCTTCCTTTAAGTGTATGTCAACGGTACTTGTTGCCGCATCGACAACCACGTTTTGTGTCGTAAAGCCGATATATGAAATGGTAAGCGTAGCGCCGGCAGCCGCCTCGATGGTGAACTTTCCCCGAACGTCTGTCGTGGCGCCATTTGTGGTGCCCGATTCCAGGACAGAAGCACCAGGCAAAACTGTTCCGAGGTTGTCATAAACGGTTCCTGTAATCAATTTCTTTTCCTGGGCAAATATCCCCGCCGAAAGAAACAGCATGAAAATCATGAATACCAGCTTATTGGCCCGCATCAGATTTGGGGCTTCGTGATTATTTTTACTATTCATTATGTTTGTTGTTTTAGGTGAAAAAGCTTTTAATCAACCGTCTTCAGCGGGATTGTCGTATCAGAAATCGTATGGTTCTGGTTGTCTTTCACCAGAACGTGTATTTCGGTGATGTTCCCGGCATTTTGCAATCCTGTCGGCAGGTTTACAAATCCTTTGATTTCAGACACATTGCCGCTAAACTGGCCCGTAAGCTCGGTTGTACCGGCTGTCACCGTATAAATAAGCGTATTGATGCCCGGTTCATTGTTTTTCCTGATGATTCCCAAAAAATCATTTTTGCTGATATTCATAGGAAAAAAACGGAATTCCGGTGGCGGTGGCGGTATAAAATCTGCGGCGGTAATGACTTGGTCAGGTGAAGTTCCGGCCCAATCGTTCTTGACAAACAGGAAGTTGATATTGGTCATTACAAAACCATCGGGCGCATTGTAATACGTTTTTGGCACCAAATCCATTTTGTAAAATCCGCCGCCCAAATCCTTGCATTTTGTTTTTTCGACGATTTCCGGAAGCCATGCCTGGTATTCCTGCAGCAAGCTCCAGTTGTTCAATCCGCTATGGAAATGTACGCTGGTGGCATCTGCAAATCCAGGAACAAGATTGGAGTTGAACAAAATACTCAATCCGCCTTCCAATGTTGGATGTTCAGGATATGAACGTACGATTTGGTTTGCCGTATAAAATGACGAGAAATCGGTATAAGGCATATTTGCGACGCCCGATTGTTTTGTTCCCGCATCATCCTTAAGCCGGAACCAGAATCCTGCACTTGCAGCAATTTCTTCAGGTGTTTTTGAAAAATAGACTGTTGGCGTTAGCGTAAAGCTCCAGACCATGTTGCCTACGTATTCCAACTTTGCAAAGTCGGACGAGTTGGCCCAGTTTCCCGCATCGGGTTCTGACGGCGACCAAATCCATATGTAAATATCCGATCCGTCGGCAAAAGTCGTCCCGTTAAGGTCGAAGTACCAGGTCACTTCCTCATCGTATTTGTACACTACGGGATATGACCACATTTGGCCCACAGCACCTGCTTCTTCCTGTGCCGAGATCAGGTTTGGAACCAACATCAAGGCGAGTATAATAGTATGTATGAATTTTTTCATGGCTAGATTGCATTTAATTTAAAGACATAGGAAACGAATGCGGCTCCGCCGGATGATTTTGTCAATTGGATTTCCATTTCCCCATTGCTGCCCGGAACAGAAGTCAATTTCAGTTCGCCAGTCTGCAGGGTTTTTTCGGCATCACTATACAAATAGATGGTTGCCGGCTGCCCGTTGGTTTGCTGGAAATCCGAACTCAATGCCCAATAACCGTTTGGCATAAACAAAGCCGGCACATCGCCCATGACCTCATAGGTCGTGGCCACCATTTTTTCATTGACACTGAACCTGATCTTGAAATCCTCGTAATGAAACAAAGTGCTAATGTTCTGCTCAAATGGCTCGATGTCATTGGCTTTCGCATATTCATCGACCATCTTTAAATTCATCAGGCTCCAGTCACCGTGAATTTTTTCAGAAAGCGTAATTGGATCGGCGTGGCTGCCATCATCTGGTTCATTGCAACCAAAGGCTAAGAAACAAAGGATAGCCAATCCGGTAATAATCTTGCTGTTCATAAATTTGCTTTTTTGGTTAGAGTAAATTTGTTATTTAAGTATTGAACGAAGCTAAAAGTTAAAAAAGTCTTAAAAAAAATATTCAGGAAAAATCAAGATACTACAACGTTTTCACAGCTTTTAAAATGTTGAAAATTAGCCTGTTGCATTTTATGCCTATCAAATAAAATCAAGTAGTTGTCGAGATGAAAATTGCCATTATTTATGTTATAAATATGAGAATATGAGAATTTTAACTCATTATTATTTTTGATACCGCATCAGTCCTTATAATTTTTTACGGTATTTAGAATTTTGCAGTATATTTAACAACCATAAAACGGCCGCTTCCCAAAAGCATGACAAATTGAATAATCCAAGATTGATTTAAACCAAATTGCGATGCGCAGACTTTTCCTTTTATTTTTTTTAATATATGGTGCTGCCCTATTTGCCAAAGACGTAAATCCGATACTCAGGGAACTGGATAAAGCGCTTCAGAACAAACAGGTATATGTCGCCCAGAAATATGCACGGATTGACGAACTCAAAAAAGGCGTGCGCAAATTCACCTTAAGCCGCGACGATAAAAACCTCTACAATTATTACATGTCGTTGTTTGAAGCGTATAAATCCTTCAAATATGACTCGGCCTATTATTATCTTGAGCAGGCAAAATCAAGGGCAATCGTCTTAAAAGATCCGCAACTGCTTGCCAAAACAAGAATCAAGGAAGGCTTTGTGCTGCTTTCATCCGGGCTTTTTAAGGAAGCGATAGATACGCTAAACAGCATCCACACCGACAAGCTCAACATCAGGAACCAATTTGAATATTATTCAATTAAAGCCCGCGCCTATTACGACCTTGCGGATTATAATAAAGACCAGCGATACAACATCAC